>NZ_CP136910.1:2540000-2875000 GCF_033100115.1 Anaerocolumna sp. AGMB13020
TCATTTATTACCAGTGTTATCTCATCAATACTACTGTTATCAAAAGCCTTCAGTGAATAGTAGAGAATCGGATGCTCTCCCAATCGCATGTATTGCTTTGGAATCTCCGATTGCATCCGTTTTCCACTTCCACCAGCTAATATTATGGCACTGACCTTATCGCCTGGGGTAATACTGTCTTTCTCCATAACACCTACCTCTGTCCAATTTTAAGATTCGGCACTGCATTCAAATCCAATCCATGTCTTGTACCATTTAAATATTCGTAATAAGCCGCAGCTCCAATCATTGCTGCATTATCAGTACATAATATCGGTGAAGGATAATATAGCTTCAGGCCTCTCTTCTCACAGGCTTTACCCATAGCTTCTCTTAAGGAGGAGTTTGAAGCTACTCCGCCTGCAAGCGCTACCTTTTTCAGCTTATAATCTTTCGCTGCTGCCATTGTCTTTGTAACGAGAGCATCGACCACAGCTTCCTGGAAGGACGCTGCAATATCTGCTTTCTTTATTTCTTCCTTTTTCATTTCACAATAATTCAAGTGGTTAAGAACTGCAGACTTCACTCCGCTAAAGCTAAAATCGTATGGCGCATCTGCTATATTGGCTCTTGGGAAGGCAATTGCATCTTTCTTTCCTTCTTTTGCAAGCTTGTCTACTTTGGGTCCCCCCGGATAACCAAGTCCTATGGCTCTGGCAACTTTATCAAAAGCTTCACCTGCTGCATCATCATGTGTCCTGCCAATGATTTCATACTTTCCGTAATCCTTTACAATGACAAGATGTGTATGCCCGCCTGATACGATTAAACATAAGAACGGCGGCTCCAGATCCGGGTGTTCTATAAAATTAGCCGAAACATGCCCTTCAATATGATGTACTCCTACCAAGGGTTTCTTAGCGGCATAGCTGATTGCCTTTGCTTCTGCTACTCCTACTAGTAAGGCTCCGACCAGTCCGGGTCCATAGGTTACGCCAATGGCATCTATGTCCTCAAGCGTCACCTCTGCTTCTTTCAGTGCTTCTTTCACTACCTGATTGATTTTTTCTATGTGCTTTCTGGAAGCTATTTCCGGAACAACCCCTCCATATAGGGTATGAAGTGCTATCTGTGAGGATATCACATTTGATAAGACCGTTCTTCCGTTCTTTACTACAGCTGCTGCTGTTTCATCACAGGAAGATTCAATAGCCAGAATTAAGATGTCTTTTTCCATTTTTAACAGATTGCTCTTAGAGCAATTCCTTTCCAACGTTATTCATTTTGCCTGAAACATACATCGCTATTTCCGCACGCTGTTTTTTAGCTCTTATTACCTTTATTCGTTCGGATCGAATTCCAGCGTAATACTTTTCTTATCCGTTCCTGCCTTTGCTTCCGGAAAGATTGCTCTGGTATCCGCCATAAATTCTTCGGGTCTTATTAAAGACGGACTGTAGTGCGTCAACCAAAGTTCCTTTACATTGGCTGCTTTCGCAAGTCTCGCAGCATCATAAAAGGTCATATGCTTATGCTCCGCTGCTTTATTTTCCTTATCCTTCTCGCCATACATTCCTTCACAGATAAACAGATCTGCCCCCGTGGCATGTTCACTTATGGAAGAAATAGGTCTGGTATCGGTACAGTAGGTTAATTTGATTCCTTTTCTTGGCGGGCCTAATACCATCTCAGGGGTAAATACCCTATCCTCTGCTTCTACCGTCTCTCCTTTTTGGAGTCGGTTCCAATATTTTTGAGGCACCTTATTCTCGGTTGCTTTCTCAAGAAAGAATCTGCCCCCACGTTCAATCTGCACATTATACCCATAACACAATACATTGTGATGAACTTTGAAGGCCTGTATCACATATCCATTGATACGGAATTCTTCTTCTGCCCCGTTTATCTCAATAAAGTTAATTTCAAAGGGTAGTTCCGGTGCAATTACTCTTAAGGCACTTACTACTCTTTCCAAGCCCTTTGGCCCGATCATGGTAACGGGTTCCGTACGGTCTGCATTTCCCATTGTAAGGAGTAACCCGGGTAAACCGCTGATATGATCTCCATGGTAATGGGTAAAACATATAATATCGATGGGATGAAAACTCCACCCCTTTTCTTTTATTGCAATCTGGGTTCCTTCACCGCAGTCTATCAGTAGACTGGAACCATTGTATCTGGTCATTAATGCTGTCAGCCATCTGTTTGGCAAAGGCATCATTCCGCTGGTTCCTAGTAAGCAAACATCTAACATGTATTTTCCTCGCTTTACTGCTTTGATAAAACAGTTATTTAATATCGGCAGAAGCCTTCTGCCTGTGTTTCCTAAATAGTACCATAACCTTTTTAAGGAATCAAGCCCACGGAAATATTACTGCCGGACCTGTTCTATGATAATACTCCTTACCTGTATTATAACCCGGATTACTATATCCCAAAACAAGAAGCTGCGCCTTCCCTCCTATGGATGCCTAATCCTATCACAAAAAAAGAAACAGACACCCAGCCCGGCTATGCCTGTCCCCTGGTATGTCTGTCCCTCTCTTTATAGAGCTTCTTTCTTATGAATCTTTTGTATCGGTATCTTAAAGGATGAAATGAATTTGTCATAACAATCTTCACACATATTGAATTTGTGAAGTTCCAAATCGTACTTGGAAAAGTATCCCCACTCTTTTGCAGCTTCAAAGACATCTTCTTTCATTATACCTTTTTCTACCGCTATTTTCTTTCCACAAACATTACAGAACATGTCATGTCTGATTATCGGTGCTTTCCTTACTTTATCCATGTCTTTCCTCCCGCCGACTTGTCCGCCTTCTTGTTATTATTATAACGTGAAATCCAGAAAATTTACAGTGGGAATTACAACCACATAATAAGTGCATCCTCTACTGGTGCGTCATAATAGTTTTTTCTGATTGCGGTATCCTGAAAGCCTAACTTGTGATAGAGGTGAATTGCTGATATATTGCTGATTCTCACTTCCAGTGTAAAGGTCTCGATTCCTGTCTCTCCTGCCTGTCTGAGCAATTCCCGCAGCATCGCCTCCCCTACCCCCCGGTGCCTGTATTCGGAGTCAACGGCGACATTTGTTATCTCTCCTTCACCTACAATTCCCCACAAGCCGCAATAGCCGAGTATTCTTCCTTCTTCTTCCACCACCAGGTAAAGGTTACTGGGATTACGAAGTGATTGAAGAAAAGAATCTCTGCTCCAGGGTCTTGAGAAAGAATTGCATTCTATTGCATAGACCTGGTCCATATCTTCTTCCTGCATATGTCGAATCAGCATTGATTATACCCCTTCTTGTTTTTCTGCTCTCTCTCTTTCAGCCTGAGACATTCTTAAATACTCAGGTTCAAAGCTGTCTGCATTTTCAATACGTCCGGCTTTATAATACTCCACGCTCAGGCTGCCCAGTGCTGCTGCCCTTTGCCTTGAAAGATGGATCGGTGCTACTGTATAAGGTGACTTCAACAAAGAAACAAACTTTGACAACTGCGCTTCTACCCCATCTCCCAGAAACAGTATTTCATCATCATATTCATTCAATATAGCTGCCAGTTCCTCCACCTCAGCGGCAAATTGGGGACGAAGCACTGTGAAGTCTCCGTTTCTCCATTGATAAAGCCCTGTATATACCTGGTTTCTCCGGGCATCCATCATAGGACAGATAAGCTTATCTGTTCCAAAAAAATTATACGCCAGTGCATCCACCGTAGGTACATTGATTATAGGTATATCTAATACAAGCGCCAGCCCTTTGGCGGTTGAGGCCCCGATTCGAAGTCCGGTAAAGGAACCCGGTCCCCCTGCTACGGCAATGGCATCCAGCTCCTCCAACTCCATATCTACTATCTTTATCACTTCATCCACCATAGGCAGTAAGGTCTGTGAATGTGTCTTTTTATTATTTACTGTAAATTCTCCAAGAACTTTTTCCTCTGTAACTACTGCTACGGAAGCAACAAGTCCTGAACTGTCTAAGGCTAATATTTTCATTTCAGCTCCCATCTGTGTGCGCTGGCACACATTCTAATCAGATTATTGAAAAATTGTCTTACCAGTGGTTTTCCACGGTAATTCTGCGATAATCAAATCCTTTGTCCGAATCCTTTTCTATCCTAATTCTGACAGGATTATCAGGAAGCAATTCCTTAATCAGCTCTGCCCACTCCACCAGGCATACACCCTCTCCATAGAAATAATCCTCGTAACCTATCTCTTCCATTTCTTCAATATCCTCTATGCGATATACATCAAAGTGATAGAGCGGCAGCCTGCCCTCTTCGTATTCAGAAACGATCGTAAAGGTTGGGCTGTTAACCGGTTCCAGTATTCCAAGGCCTCTTGCAAAACCCTGGGTAAAAACAGTTTTTCCCGTTCCAAGATCACCGGATAAACAATAAACCTCTCCTTTACCTGCTTCTTCACCCAGCTTTTTTCCCAGGTTATAGGTTTCATCTCTGTTATATGTCTCTATTATCATAAATTCTCACAGTCCCTTATATTTTTTCTGCGGTTGTTTGCTGCCCTCAAACTATTGGATATCTAATTATACACACTTTGCTACTATCATATAATTACCTGCAGGTATGAGTCAATATTTTTATTGTACTGCTGATTATCTATGTTTACAACCTTAAAATATAAAACACAGTAAATACAATGTTTCAGAACCAGTACCTCTTTGATAAGCGACCAATTACCAATATATAAGTGTATAAAAAATGCCGGTCTGCAGACATTCTGAAAGTTTCAGTCTATGCATACAAAACCGGCAATTATATCTTTTATGTGGTATACCCAGGCTGGTGCTTAAATATCAGACAGGACTTTACTTCATGTCTTACAGCTGATCTTAACATCAGCCAGCAGCAAAAGAACTTCATATTTTAGAACTGTATTCTCTTCTTTAACATTTCATAAGTAAGTTGACCCACTATTCCAAGAAAGACTCCTTTTACCAGATTAAACGGTGTAATACCAAGAAGTATCAATGTAAACATATCCTTGATTCCAGGTATCATAGTTGCTGCTGCTACGATATTCTCTATTCCGCCATACATTCTGGCATACATGGGTACAGTAACGAAATAGTTCATAAGAAAACCTACAACAGTCATTACTATGGTGGCTGTTCCAAACATGAAAAATGATTTATATCTGCCTTTCAGCTTATGGAACAGAAGCCCGGCAGGTACTACATAAGCCACACTGACAATAAAGTTAGCCAGCTCCCCTATCCCCATAGTCTTTGATGCGGTTATGGCTTTTATAAGGTTCTTTATCAGTTCTATTACCACGCCAGCTGCCGGTCCAAACCAGAATGCTCCGAGCAATGCGGGGATATCACTAAATTCCAGTCTTAAAAATCCGATAAAGGGAGGAGACTCCAAAAGCATCAGCACATAGGACAATGCCGATAATAAACTCACGGTTACCA
Organism: Anaerocolumna sp. AGMB13020; assembly: GCF_033100115.1. Classification (NCBI taxonomy): domain Bacteria; kingdom Bacillati; phylum Bacillota; class Clostridia; order Lachnospirales; family Lachnospiraceae; genus Anaerocolumna; species Anaerocolumna sp. AGMB13020. The sequence goes on from NZ_CP136910.1 coordinate 2,545,429, forward strand.
TTGCTTTTGTAGTAAACATATTTTTTCTTTGATAGGTTCCTCTCATCATTTTGTTCTCCGACATTTTCATAATAATCTCTCCTTTTGGAAAGGAAATTCCTGGTGTTCGGTGCGGAATAACGATTTCTTCGTTTCTTCACACGTTCTCCAAGGAAGTAATAACTTCTTAAGCAGAAAAATAAGGCCCCGAATATAAATATTCGGGGCCACTAAATACATAGTATCATGCATATTCTGCAATCAGCTTCTTCTCACATCCAGACTTTACTGTCGGTTTTGGAATTGCACCAAATCAACTGATACCAGTATAACTGCATATCAGGTCGCGGACTTTACCGCCGGTCGGGAATTTAACCCTGCCCCGAAGAATTTCCTTATTTTTTTGTGTCTTTATAATAGTCCTATTATTCAACTTTGTCAATAGGATTTTTTTGAGATTTTTTGAAGGCTAATCTCAGGCTGTGCATCCCCTGAAACAGAAGGATTCCTAGCCCTGCCCCTACTGCGTCAATCATTACATCCGTAACCATACCGGCTCTTCCGGGAACAAATAACTGATGCAATTCATCCGTAGCTGCATAAAAAGTACAGATTAACAGTCCTGTAATAAAAAGATGCTTTCCTTTCAACCCATGTTTCCGCAATAAGGGGAAGGCTACTGCAATTCCAAGCAAAGCGTATTCTGTCAGATGTCCTGCCTTTCTTATGGGGGTATGTATAAGCTCTATAATATTTTCTTCTTTTACCTGTGTCAGCTCCAGGTCTATCGCATCAATTACAGCCTCAACCATGGACTTCGTCAACGAACCGCTCAGATCTGAGGATTGATTCCCGTTTTCCATGGAAAACATAAATATCATTACCATTATCAACATTGCCGGTATCCAGGTTAACCACAATTTATTTTTCTTCATTCCTATATGCCTTTTCATTTTCTTCCTATTATTCTATTACATTTTCGGCAGGATGTCACTTTTATTTCATAAATTATGGTATATCAAAACTCTTTCTATATCAAGTTGCCTGTTCTTGCGGCAGAACAACCTGTGTACCTCTTGCTCCCTTATTCTTCCGGTGCATAGGCTTGTGTTACAGAAGCTGTCTCATCGTAGATTTTGTCTCTTAACGCTTCGATGTTACGGTTAAAATCAAGCGTTATAACCTCCATTCCCCGTATACGCATGAATTGATAGGAATTATCCACCGGTATGCTCCACTGATTCAGCTCATAACTGGCGTACTTCGGAAGAGAAAGTATCAATGAGAAAATATCCCCCTCCGATAAATCCGTGGTTATCTCAGGAAGCAATTTATTCAGTAATTTATTCAGTTCCATTAAATTCAACTTCTTTACTTTCTCAAAGGCCTGTTCCAATACCCTTCTCTGCCTGGCCGTTCTTTCAAAATCCGTACCTATATAACGGTTTCTGGCATAACCTAAGGCTTGTTTACCCTTTAGTTTCAGTACACCGGGAGCTGTCAGATAATCTGCCTCGTTCTTTTCTCCCAGCAAACGATTTAACTCTGCTATGTAATCATTTATTATGGGGATTTCCTCCTCCGTTACGTTTATTGTAACTCCGCCAACTGCATCTACTATATCCATAAAGACATAAAAATCCACAGAGGCATAACGGTCCACCGCCACTTTAAAGTTCTGTTCTATGGTATCCATTAACAGCCGGGGACCTCCAAAGGCGCAGGCAGCGTTTAACCTGTTATTATTCTTGCCGGGGATTTGAAGGTAGATATCTCTTAACAGTGAGGTAGCTGTAATGGTTTTCTTCTTTTTATTTATTGACACCAGTATCATTGCATCCGATCTGGAATTTTCGCCTTTTGTCCTGGCATCGGTTCCTATCAGTAAGATATTAAATACATTTTTGTCTGATAAGATGGTTGTACTGTTAGCCTCCATATTCTTACGAATTTCATTTTCTGCATTTTCGATATCAGTTGCAGGTGAATCTGGTTCTGTGCTGTCCGTGTCCTCTGCGAGATCCATAACCTGTGTTTCTGACGGCTGTGTACTTGCTTTCAGCGAACTGCTGTTATTGATTTTACTGATATAGCTATGTACCAGAAGAAATATACTTAACACCAGCAAACCTATGGCAAACAATATTAGCAGTAACAGCTTTTTCCATTTCCTGTTACTTCTTTGTTCTATCTCTTCCATCTGTTACACTCCCTGCCTATCACAGGCGAACCTGCGATACCGCCACTTTTATAAAGAGTGAAAGAATCCTGGTGTGGCATCCTTTCTTTGGTATATTTTCTTCACTCTTCCTTCTATCATTCTGTTAAAAGGTTTCTCAATTTATTTCGTTTCTGCATAAATTCTCTGATCCTGTAGGATACAGGCTTTTTTTGTCTGCTTTAATTGGTTGTCCCTCTGCCTTGAGATATGCTATAATTTTGTAAATATTTAACATTAACTAACTATGGGAGGACTTCCATTTATGTTGGAACACAGTGCTGTCTTAATTCAATTATTATCGTCTGCCATCTATGGCAAACATCCTGATGCCGTTCCTGAACAAACCGATTGGCATGCTTTATATGAAGAAGCCAAAGCACATCAGGTTCACACGTTAATCTATCCACTCTTTGAGGAACTTCCGAAAGAATTTCGGCCTGATGCGGCCTTCCTTGAAGCTTATAAATGCGAGGTGTTAAGAGAAGCTGCTCTTCAAATACTGCACATGGCACAAATGGAGAAGGTATTTACTGCCTTTATGGAAGCAGGTATTCCAATTATTGCCCTGAAAGGATTAATAATAAGAGAATACTACCCATATCCTGAACTTCGTACCATGGGGGATGCTGATGTGCTGGTTCATACATCTGATCTGCAAAAGGCACATAAGGTGCTTATTTCCCTGGGTTATCGCAAAGGAAAAGTCAGCGAAAGACATATTACATATTTACATACCGTCCATCCAGAGGTAGAACTCCATGAAATTCTGACGATCAATGAAGCCTCGGAAAGTAAGAAACATTTTAGTGATACTGTCTGGAACAATGCTCACTATGATTATGTAGGTGAAGTTCCGGTTCTGGTTCTCTCAGTAGAAGACCAGATACTTCATTTACTCTTTCATACCATTCAACATGTTATGATCAGCGGTATCGGCATCCGACAGATCTGTGATCTTACGCTGTTCCTGAATGCGCACCTTAATGATTTTGCCTGGGAAGATATCCTGGCAGAAATGAGAGATTATGGCTGGGAAAAGTTCGCCATAACTATCTTTATACTATGCCACCAGCTTTTTAAACTTCCTGTTCCGGCTTTTATCCTGAAGGAGCGTTCAACTGACAGCCTCCTGTATCAGCAGCTCTTCATTGAAGATATCCTTCGTTCCGGTGTTTACGGTAAGAGAACGAAAGAACGGGAGGCTTCCAGACACATTTTAATGTATATGAAGAACAACAGCTCTGCTTTGTCTTCTGATATACCTCAAAATAAAGCAGTAAGGCATCAGACCGATAGATTGGTTCATCTTCTGCGATTTTTCTTTCCTGGTCCTGATAAATTACATTATCAATACCGGTATGTAAGAAAGTACCCCTTGCTGCTCCCTTTTGCCTGGTTGCATCGGGCGTTCTATAACCTCCGGCAGCTATCTGTTCTTCCTTTTGTATATAAGAAGAAATTTACTGTATCATATGAAAGACGCATCAAACTGCTCCAGTGGCTGCAACTTCGTTAGCCATTTCATTAAATTCTGACAGAACTTCTTCCGCACTCCTTTCTCTGAGCCTGCCGCCCTTTAACTCAAGCACCCTGCGGCAGTACCGGAGGATTGAAAGCCTGTGGGTTATAATGATGCAGCTGCCCTGTCTCAAGCTGCTGATATTGTGTATAACTTCTCTTTCTGTGTCCATGTCAAGTGCCGAAGTTGCTTCATCTAAAATCAGCAGGGGTTTCTTTCGAATAAGCGCTCTCGCAATGGATATTCTTTGAGCTTGTCCCTCTGATAGCCCCACTCCCCGTTCTCCTAAGTTTGTGTCAAGGCCTTCCGGTAATTCACATACAAATTCCCAGGCGCAGGCAGCCTTTAACATCTCCTTTTGCTCTTCTCTGTCTGCCTTACTGTCCCCGATTCTTAAATTCTCTTCAATGGTGCCGGAAAACAAGGTATTCCCCTGCGGCACATAGGATATTAGCTGCCTTATGCAGCAGCTCTCGAGATCATAATTAATTCCTTTGTCTTTTATATATATATGGCCGCTGGTTGGTCTTAGCAGTTGCATGAACAGATAGATCAGAGTTGTTTTTCCCTCTCCGGATGCACCGGTTAATGCCAGGATATCTCCTGCCATTAGTGAAAAGGTTATATCCTTTAGCACTGGTTGCTCAGGTGTATAGGCAAAGGTCAGCTCTTTCAGCTCAATGCTTTCAAATCCATTTATCAGCTTCCTGCCATGGGAATCCGCTGCTGGCTGCCCCACTGCCAGATGGGACTCTAAATCTTCCCTTAAGCCTTCTACTTCTATGATTCGTTTTGCAGAACCGGCTGCCGAATACATCGTAGGAAAAAGTGAAGCCAGTTCAATAAATGGCAGGATAATCTGTAAGATAAGCTGTATGTATGCAGTAATTGTACCCACTGTCAGCGCGCTGTCCAGCACATAAGCCGCTCCCCAGCCGAATACCGCAAGAAATCCTATCCATAAACCTATCATAACGAAAGTATTAGTAACAGCCGACGTGTAATTTCTCTTAAGTGCCAGCCTTTTCCTCTCTGCCTGAAGCTCTCGCAGCTTGACTCTGCTCTCTCCTTCCCTGCCAAAGGTCTTAATAATCAGCATATGCTCCAGGCATTCCTGAAGATATGCTCTGTAGTTGGTATCCGCTTTCTGAGCTTCTTCATGAACGGATACATAACGAGAACCTGCAAAGGCACCCAGAATTAGGGTTACCGGACCTACTATTACTGAAAAATAAGCCACACCTCTGTGAAAGGACATCAGAACAAGAAAGGCTGCTGCCAGACCCATTACGGAAGCTGCCCCTCTGGTTAGTCCATTGATTATTCCATTTACAATAACCTGGGTGTCTCCGTTAACCCGGGCTGCCATGTCGCCTGTATGGTACCTGGCATATTCCATCCAGTCAGTATTGGCAAGCTTTTCATATACTTCTTCCTTTAAGCTTCCGGTCATATTTTCGGTGGTGCGAACTGTAAGTACTGTAATAAGCCATTTGCCAAACAAAAGTATCAGGACAGATACCGCAAAGAGAATTCCTCCCCTTACTGTTGCTTTTGTTATACCGCCTATAAAGGAATCAATCAAATCTTTTGAGAGATATGCCATTATTACCTTAATAACAGAGGAGACACTTCCTGCCAGTACTAAGATTATCAGAGATATCATATGAGGATGGGTTCTCTTTCCCATCCATATAAGAATCTGTATTTTTTGCTTCATCTGTATACCTACTGCATATCGCTGACATGCCAGCAATACCGCCACGAAAATAAGTGAGAAGGCTTCGTGTGGCAACCTTTCAATCATAAATTCCCTCTCACTCTTTATCAGTATGCCATTTATCTGTTTATCTAATTTATTGAAAAAGCAGAAAATCCTCTAGTACGGTTAAGAATGCTAATGATTGAATTTTCTCTGTAAGCTGCGAAATTCATGGTACCGGCAGATAATTGTTTTACGAAAGGGCAGTATACAAAACCATAGAAAGGCAAGAATTTTCCACCTAAAGTCATTTACAGGAATCTCTGTCTCCTTCCGCCATACTGTATTTACTTTCGCCAGTATCTGATCTTTTCGAATCGGTCCTTCCAGACTTCTTTGTGCATCTCCATTTATATATACATGTTCCTTTCTCTTAAATATGACCCGGTGCAATACATATGCGCTGTCATCTCTTTGTATCAAGATAATGTCACCGGTTCTTATTTCTGAAAAAAAACAGGTAATCAGCTCTACACTATCCTTGTTCTCACGCAGAAAGGGATACATACTGTTTCCGGTTACGGTTATCCGTACACTCTTATCATTCTCCAGTAGTTTTTGGATTACGGGCATCATAACGCCTGTACTGATTCTTTTTATTTCAGACATTGGTATAATAACTCCACTGCTTCCCTGTCAGGCCTGCATCTTAAAAGAAATACAGGTGTAACAGTTATTATCTCCTCCAGATTCTTAAGAGCCAGCTTCATATCCTGCTCATTGTTATATGGCAGAAAACTTCTGGGCATTAGTTTCTTCAGAGTTTCCTCCCCGGATAGCTTCATAATATCGTTTTCTTTTGACTGCTCCAAAAGTACGATTGCACTTAAATCAGCTGTTTTTCTGGTGCATTTTCTGCTTGCGCCATTCCATAGAGTGCCGTATACTCTTGGACTTCCTTGTATCACCCTGATTGCAGGCCTGTCATGATTAATCATGACAGCCCCTTTGTATTTCCTCCACAGATTTGCCTGGGTGGTCTTTCCCATTCCGGAGGGTCCTGAAAAAATCAGCCCTTTGCCTTCATATTCTATGGCCGCACCATGAATTACCAGTCCGTTATGCCGTAGGATACGGTTACGAAAAGCAATTTCTCCAAGTGTGCTTAAAAAAGAAGCTGCCGGCTTCTTCTCCTCCGGAGTATAGGAAATGTCCACCTGACTCCAATCTCTGTCCGCTGTCATTCTATATGACAATCTGTCTGTCATTCTGTTAAAGAGATACAGCTCTGTTTTTTCTGCATCCCCTGTATAAGGCACCCACCTTATACTATCATCAAAAACAATCAGTTCCTTGGGAATCTGAATCTCTTTCTCCCGTCTGTATGTAAGCTTCATTTCCTCTCCTGAAGACCTTCGTTTAAAGGTGTTTAACTTTCTGTCTGACCATTTAAGATCCGTCTCCAGCGTTATGGAAATATCTGCTATCTGTAGAGTACTTTTCATGCTGACACTCCTGTATACCGCTTATCTGCCTGCGGTATTGTCTTAATATATATCTGGCTTCCATTACAAGCCGTGACTAAACTCCAATACATCTCGTAAGAGCCCTTGCGGTACTGTTAATCACAAAAAGTAATATCTGCAATTCACTTTCCCCTTCACTCAGACCGCACTGTTCGCTAATATACCAAACTTCTTAACTGCAGCCTCCTGCGCTGGTATACCCAAGTTTGCAGCGGCTTTTTCTGCAAAATATCATTTCCCAAATGTAAGTTAGGGGATCCGGTCCAGACAAACCGATATGGCAGGTTGCCAATCTTTCCTCCGGTCTTAATTCAACGATTTCAATTGTAGGTTTTATGTAATCCTTCATACTATTTCCTCCATTTTCTCATATTCTGTCAGCCTGCTGGTTTCTCTTGCCAATTCGCAAAGGTAAGGTGCAGGCTCTTTAAAGCTGCCGGTTTCATTCAGCAGTCTTCCCGGACAGGACTTGCATTGCCCTTTCAGGGAACATTTACTGCAGGTCTTGCATACCGGTACTTTATCGCATTTTTGAACCAGTTCCCTCCAGGCACGCCGAAAAGAACTTTTCAAGGGCTGGGTCTTGGGAGTATTCATTATGGAGCAGGGCACCATTACTCCTTCCCACGTTATAAAGAAACTGTTCTTTCCACTGTTACAGGGAAATGCATTACTGCTCTGGAAGTAATCAAAACACTCTGTTGCTTTACTATATGCATCCTTATCAATATGTACGGTTTCGTCAAAAGCCTCTGCTTCTACTTCCGGCTGTGTATCAAGAATTAACTGCGCCTGCTCAGCCGGAGCCAGCCGCCCGGTATCAATCTCCCTCCTCTCCCTCTCCGGTGTGATATAATCCACCAGATTTATTTTTAAACCAAATCCCTCTGCCAGGTTCCTGATAGCAGGCAGATCCGATCTGTTTTCCTTGATTATGGTAGTTCTTAACTGAAGATTTATGCCTGCTTCCTTTATCAGCCGAATTCCCTCCAACGCTTGCTGAAAACCATCTGCATTCCCGCATACTTTTCTATAGGTATCAGAAGACCCACCGTAAAGTGAGATATCTATCTGAGAAGGAGGTATGGTCTTAAGCCATTTGATCACCTCCGTTGTAATCAACGTTCCGTTTGTATAGATACTGATGATAAATCCCATTCTGGTTAATGCTTCGTATATTTCTTTGAAATCTTCTCGAAAAAATACTTCCCCTCCGGTCAAAAGCAGAAACAGCATACCAGAATCCCTGGCCTCACCGGCAAGCTCAATCCATTCTTTTGTACTTAGTTCTTTCTTCTTTAAGTCACTGTGAAGAAGTCCGTTACAGGCATAGCACATTCTGCAGCCCAGGTTACAGCGGGTGGTAAGCTCAAATTGACCGGATAAAGGAATTTTTTTGCTAAAAGAGTTCATTGTCAGTGTTGCACTTAACTGTCCCCAGTTCATTGCCATCTTCTATCAATCCCCTCTCATTAATCTGGTGAATAAAATCTGTAATATCCTCCGCTGCCAGCTCTGCTTCAACACTGTATTTTTCTCTTAGCAGCTTTACCAGCTCCTCCTTTGATTCTATCCCCTGTTCCAGCTTAGACCAAAGCAAGGCTCCACTTTCACTCAGACTCATTAATCCATTAAAATCCACTACCCTCTGCCCTACGGGTACTACTACCCAGGCTCCTGCTATTTCACGCAGCAAAAATCCGCTCTTAATTTTCATGTTACACTTCCTCCCTTACGCAGCTTTGCTTTCACTTCTGTTATGGGAACTACTGCAAGTACTGCCAGGCTCAGATATTCTTCTACCTGCTGCGCAGTCTTGATCCTGGTCCCTTTTATATATCTTATAGTCAGCACAAGTACTGTGATAACTCCTCCCAGCAAAGCTCCTCTTACGAACCCTACTGCATCTTCTTTCGGAAACACCTGTGCACGGCCGGCTTCCTCCAGAACTTTTATTTCAAATATATCTCCGAATTCCCTCTTTACAACTTTGATATAGGCGTTGATCAGGGTAACGGCACGGTCTGGATCATAGTCATATACAGTAAGTTCTATAACCCTTGTATTTTCCACCAGAGACAGATACATGGTCTCTCTTAATTCTGCTGCGGTCAGATCTGCATCTGCTTCAAGAATTACCTTCTCCAGGATATTTCTGTTCTGCATAAGGCGTATCAGGTCATCTGCTGCCTGCATCCCGGTCTGCAGCTTTGTTACCGCATAATAGTAATCCGATATTATGTAGCGGTTCACAAACCCTACCAGCAAACCTGCCAATACCGTTAGGAGTATGATTGTTTTAATTTTATTTCTCAGGTATATCAGATATTCACTGAAGGTATCCTTCGTATCGGTTTTTATTCTTTCCATGAAAGCTCCTTATCCGCTATGTAATATATAACGCTTAGCCATATCAGTAAAACCCCTGCAAAGCAGGTGCCCCAGAATACACCCCAGTACATTAAGCAAAACATCATCTGTCTGCAGATACCCCCTTTGTGTCAGGTATTGTGCAAGTTCAATCGTGAGGCTTAAGGTTACTCCACATAACAGATATATTGATATCTGTCTATTTTCCGAAAACAACCTGGATAGGAGAAACCCAAATGGCAGAAAGAGTATGATGTTTTCAATGGCATAGATATTCCCTTCAAGCCTATGGGAAAAGGTTGCAAGAGGCATTAAATCTATATCGGTTCTGGAACCGGGTGGCCTGGAAAGAATGGCAAGAAAAAAAACAAAGGTGATATAGGTAAATAACAAAAATAGCAACGTCTGTGTCTTTCCGGTCATTATCCGAAATCTGTTTCTCCTCTTCTGCCCAAGCAACAGAAAAGTGAAGTCAAAAACCATAAGGGCAAGTATTCCGGAAAATGCCGATGGTATCAGATAAGAAGCCGCTGCCAGGATGGTATCGTTATAGATGGGCAGCAACAACCCGTTATATATATTGGTCTTTAAGAAGCTTCCTGCCGTTATGTATAAATATATCTGCTGCATATTCATCTCCGTACTTTTTCTTTGCCGTATCAATACACTCCCTTATCCTTGGCGGTCTGATTTTATCACCATGGCTGTCCGTGGCTACAAAGTGCAATAACTTTCGCTTAAGGAGTTTCTTAACAAATCGCTGCAATTCCCTACCATCCTCCCCTCGTATACTGGAGGCATTGGATTGAATATAAGCCCCCATAAGAATCAGTTCGTCAACGAGCTTTAGATCCTTTCTCAATACATAATACCGTTCAATATGCGCTATAACCGGCTTGTATCCTCCAATTATAAGATTCTGAATGCTGCTCTTTAAATAACGGTACTCACAGGAGGGCTGAAACTCAACCAATACATAACTTGTATTTCCCAAAGTAGGTATTTCATTTTTCTGAAGCCCGTATACGGTGTCCTGGCTGTAGAATATCTCACTCCCCATATAAAGCTTAAGTTCCGGAAACTGCTCCTCTGCTTTTATTCTCAATTCTTCAAAGGCTCCCATTAATTTGCTTCGTCTGTCTTCCCCTCTTCGGTAGGATATATGGGGTGTCGCTATCACTGTTCGGATTCCTTCGGAAAAGGCGATTTCCAGCATACGCAATGCCTGGTTTATACTATGAGCACCATCATCCACTTTTGGTATTATATGATTGTGTATATCAATATATCCTTCCATCTTTACCACCACTTCTTTACGGACTATTCCACCTTTAAAATAAGGGATACCTTGTCAGATTGATTGCCTTCACTGTCTTGCGCGGTAAGTATGACAGGATAGGTTCCCCTCTTATTCATATTATAGGTTCCGGTTACGGTTACGCTGTCAAGAAGAGTCTGAACAGAGTCTTTGTCATCACTGATATTTTTGATATAGGCTTTAGGATCGAATTCTTCGCCTCTGTTTAGAGTAATCTCTGTGCTAAGAAGTTCTATTACCGGTTTCTTCTTATCGGCATAATCACTGCTGGCTTCTTTCTTAGAATCAGCCGTTATCGTATCAACTGTTGATTGTCCTGTTTCCTTCAGCCCAGCTTCTCCTCCCTTGTCGAAAGCTTCTTTGTTATTGTGTGCTGCTTCATAAGGAATGAGTATATCCAGCTGTCCTACATTATTACTGGAATCTTTGGCCAGATAGGTAATCTTTGCCGCTGTACCGTCCGGCATAGTGATAAGATCTCCAACCATAACAGTAGCAGTAACATCTCCATCAATATCATCTTCTGCCGTAATACCCTGCAACAGGTAAGTGGTATCTTCTCCTTCTCTGTACACCAGACTCTCATTATTTATATGAATGACAGGAGCTGTTTTGTCTTCTTTCACAACTATGTATATCAGCATAGCAAATAGAAGCGAGGTAATAATCCCTGATAAAATAATAAATTTCTTCATAATTTACACCCACTGCCTATCACAGGTAGTTCTGCGATACTGCCACAATTTATACTGAGTGAAAGAAGCCTTATGTGGCAGCCTTTCATTTGTATATTTTCTTTCACTCCCCCGCCTGCTGTTATAGCCCTCTGTAATATAAACGGGTAACTATTACTTCTATCTTCGTAATAAATGCTCCATGTTAATATGGTGCATAGGCTGCTCCGTAGTATTTCTTGTAGGTTAACCCGTAATACCTTTGATGCTTCACTTCTACTTTGTTAAGGACTGCCCCCAGGACCCGGCAATTACTCTTCTCCAGCTGTTTCATAATCTTCTGGACAAATTTATAGCTGTTGGCATCCGCCTGTATTACAATTAACGCTCCATCACAGCTTTCAGCTACATTTGCGCTGTCTATTACAAGCCCTAAGGGAGGTGTATCAATTATAATATAATCGTATTCCTCTCGTTTACACTGTAATAATTCCTTAAAATACCGATTGCTTAAAAGGTCGGAGGGGTTTGGCGGTATGGGTCCGGTAAATATCATATCAAGGCCTTCCAGGTTGGTATTGTAAATTACTTCTTCGCAGGTGTTCATGCCGGAAAGATACTGGGAAAGCCCATTTACAGACTGATTTATCTTCAACCTCTTTATCATATTGGACTTTCTTAAGTCTGCATCTATAAAGAGTACCTTCTTCCCTCCTTCTGCCATTGAGGCTGCCAGCCGAATGGATACGGTGGATTTACCCTCGCCTGGAATGCAGCTGGTGATACAAATTATCTTTACCTCTTTTCCGCAAAACTGAATATTGGTACGAAGTGTGTTATAGGCTTCATACCCTCTGAAATCCACACTTGCCTTTAATTCAATATTAATTGACTGCATTTTCAATGCCTCCTTTGTAACCTTTCTTATTCGCCTTTTTGTATGCTCTTTTTAGTTCCGCCCTTACTTTTCTTGTATTTAGAATATCTTCTTCCAGAGGAATTTCTGCAAGAGATATTATACCCAGATGATTTTCTATATCCTCGTTGCTCTTTATATGGTCGTTGCTTAAATAAAACAATACCACCAGACCCAGAGCAGCACCAAAACCCAAGATACCTCCAAGCAGGATATTCCTCGAGAAGTTATCTTCCGTCGGTGTAAGTGGAATACGACCTCTTTCCACCACACTTACCTTCTCTATATCCATTACCGATTTCATCTGTTCTGCCGATACATCGGCTATTTCATCGGCTAGTTTTTTTGCCAGAAAAGGATTCTCATCTCTTACCGTAATCTCAAGGATTCTGGTTTCCTCCGGGATAAATACCGATATTTTACGAACAAGCTGCGCCTGCTCCAGGTTTAAGTCAAGGTTATGTATTACCTGTTCCATAATGGGTCTGCTGGTTACCAGAATTTCGAAATCCTTTATCAAAAGGCTTCCCGTTGACAAATCCGAACTGGTCACTGTCTTTGCAGGATCCTGCCTGTTTATTACATACAATTTTGTTGTTGCCGCATATATAGGGACCTGGGTCAGCTTTGTTACGATACCGCCTGCCAGAGCACAAATGATTGCTGCGAAAAAAAGTATCCAGAACTTATCAAGCAAAGCATAGAATATTTCTCTGATATTAATTTCTAATTCTTCTGTTTTCTCGAATTCCATTTTATTAACCGTACCTTTCTCCTATCGATATCATCCTGTTTTATCTCTTAATATAAATCCTATAAAATAATGTATGCTTAAATACTATTCCTCCCTGTCCCTGTCACTGCTTAGTCAAAACACGGGTAGAGTCTACGGTCAATTTTCTTACTCTCAAGAAGGCCTCTGGTATTCTCAATTAACTGCCTTTTAATTTCCGTTCCATGATAGCTCTCAATATAGCGAAGGCCTTCTTTCATCATAGGGGCCCTGATGGAATCGGAACGGGAACCTGTCCCTATAAAATGAACCATTTCATATCTTAACAGACGCCTTGCATGCCTTACCCGGGAATCAAATGGATTCCCTAAAAGGCTCTTAATATTCAGCTGCATATAAACACCAAGGTTTATAAGCTGCGCAATTCCTTCATAATTACCATAAAGGCATTGATAGTTTTCTGCATGGGAGAGTATGGGGTAATATCCCTGAATCAGCAGACTGTGGAGCCCTGCTCTCATAAACTCATACTCTTCTTCTCGGTAGAACCTGACCAGACAGTACCTTGTACCCGCTAAGGTAGCCGCCTTTCCTTTGCGCAGATGCTCTGTTATATCACTGCTGTAAAACAGCTCATTGCCAAGTTCTATCCGAAAACCAGGATTAAGTTCTCTGGCTGCCTGACGAACCTTTTTAAGCTTCTCTTCCAGTTCACTTTTATCCGGATTTATACAGCCAGCTCCGTAATGAGGTGTTGCAATGATATAAGTAATACCTTCTTCATAGGCAATCTTTAGCATATTTCTTGTCTGTTCCATGCTAACGGAACCATTATCCACCGCCGGCAGTATATGACAGTGAATGTCTATAAGCTGTTCCAAACCGTTTCCTCCTGCTTATTTTGATCCCCTGCCAAACAATACAACAAAGATTGTTTTCAAAATGATTTTTAAATCCATCTTAAGAGACCAGTTATCAATATATGTCAGGTCGAGTTTAACGACCTCTTCAAAGTCGGTAATATTGCTTCTTCCGCTTACCTGCCAAAGGCCTGTAAGGCCGCAGTTTAAGGCAAGTCTTCTTTTGTGCCGCCCCTCATACCGAAGAAATTCCTCTTCTGTGGGAGGTCTGGTACCTACAAGACTCATATCCCCTTTCAGCACGTTTAAGAACTGGGGAAATTCATCCAGACTGGTTTTTCGCAGAAAACTGCCGACCTTGGTAACACGCGGATCATCGGTTATCTTAAACATCTGACCCTCCATTTCGTTCCGCCCCATTAATTCAGCTTTCCTGGCTTCCGCCTCCGCACACATGGAGCGAAATTTATATATCCGAAAGCGCCTGCCATTCTTTCCTACTCTGATTTGGGAAAAGAATACGGGTCCGGGGGATTCTATAATAATGGCTATTGCAATGAACACCCCCAATATCAGTGTTAATATACAGCCGATGATACCGCCTAAAATATCTATCAGCCTTTTAATATGTAAATGGTACTCATCAAAGACCTTGTTACTAAAGGTCAGTACATGATACCCGCTCATATTCTGAATACTTTGCTCGGACAGTCTAAGCCCAAAAGTATTAATGCTTAGATTCACATTCACTCCCATGTTCTTAAACTGAAATATAATATCTTCCAGATTAAAGTTCACAGTATAATTACTTGGCAAATGAATAAACACACCGTCCAGAACTTCCTGTTTTGCTATTTCAAACATATTTTGGATACCTGCTCTTACCGGTACTCCAAACATTTCATTTCCTGTCATATCCAAGTCAACTATCGTAAGATAGCTGACTTCATATTCCCAGGAATTTTCACCGTTAATCTGTTTTAATACTTCCCCTGCCTGCGTGGTGGTAGTTACTACCATTATTTTGCTGCTTGCCCTGCTCCTCTTATAGACACCTAATAGAATCCACTTAAAATACTGCCTGACGGTCAGGGAAATAATTGTGTTAAAGAAAAAAAACAACAAAAAGAACAATCTTGAGAAGGCAGCTCCTTCTCTTATAAGAAACATAAAAGCTGTTATGGTTAAGGAAAAAATAATATTTAGTTTACATACTTCCAAAAATTCATCAATAAAACCTCTTCTAGCAAAATCCTTATAGGAATCAAAGGCTATAAACACCCCGCTGTAAAACAATACCCCCAATGCCAGGGCCCAACCAAAGACATTATAATACCAGTATTCGGTTATCTCACTGTAACGGATACAGGCTGCCAGTATGTAAGAGATTATTATTCCGGTACAATCTATTAATAACAGATATCTACCGGGCAAATTCTTCTTTATGAAAGCCATCGTATTTCACATCCTTAATCTTGATTTGTATTTTCTTTGACAGTACATAACAGATAGCAAGAAGAATGCTTACCACCGATACCGAAATAATGAGTACTCCCATGTTAATATGTTCACCTGCCACCTTGCCGTTGACGATCGTTAAATTCCTGTATTTATCCGACAAGCTGATCAGCTCACCGGAAGGGTTAAAACCTGCCTTTAAACCGCAGGCAGTAAATATGTCCTTTGTAAGTCCTATGGCAATTTCTTTGCTGTCAGCAGATAACTCTTTTATACTGGTCTTATTTTCCAGATTCATTAAGTGCAGTAATTCTGCTGCCTTGGCCTCCACTTCTTCTTCGGCTGCGGTTCCCAGATTAATGTTATTAAGACCGAAATACTGCAGCAAGAATTCCTCATACTTTCCGCTTCCATCCGTACTTTTATTGATTTTGTTGGTTAAGATGTCAATAATGATTGCTTCATGCTGGTTGATCCTGGTGCTTTTATCCGCACTTACTGTTGCCACCGTCTGCTTCATTGTTTTGGCATTGGCTTCTTTTAAAGGTCCCCCGGCAAAAAGAAGAAGCACAGCCACACACAGGATGGGTATTACAAGATTCTTTAACCTTTTCATGATGATTCCCCCTTTCTCATTCTGTCATCAGGTTAAATGCTTACCGGTTAATGCAGCAAAAGAACTGCGTCAATTGGTTTATCTTTGCTTCCTTATTCGGACAAGCCCGGACAGCAGACCGGCATATCTTATATTGTTATAAGGAACATTCCTCCTATGTGATAAAGTAAATATTTACCAGTTGCTACGATTATAAAACACCCCTTTTAAATACTCAAGTTGCAAACTGTATTTTCATACATCTTTTCATCGCAGTAATTTCCATTAAAACTGTGTAAGTGAATTCGTTTTACAGCATCTTTTGTCCTTATGCTATTTTCTACCCCTTTGTTTTAAAGGAACGACAAAAAGGCAGCAGCTTATGTTCTTTCCTGACGATTACCGTCCGGTTAACATAAGCTACTGCCGTATTTTATAATTATTCAGGAATATTCAGAATTGATTTATAGATATTCCTGTTATTTCATGATATTTTCTGCCTTGAGGAGATCTGGAAAGAAATATAATGTTAGATTAATGTTTTTATATATTCCGGTATTTCATGTCTCACTATGAAAACACCATACCAGCGTTTACAATTATAACTTCATCGTTAATTGAATTCGCTTCTTGGCAGTATCCACACTCATGACCTTTACTTCTACGATATCACCTACACTCACAACATCCAATGGATGTTTGACGAACTTTTTATCCGTTAACTGGGATATGTGTACAAGTCCATCCTGATGTACACCGATATCCACAAAAGCTCCAAAGTCAATTACATTACGAACGGTACCTTTTAATATCATACCTTCTGTAAGATCTTTCATCTCAAGTACGTCGGTTCTTAATATGGGCTTTGGCATTTCCTCTCTGGGATCTCTGCCGGGTTTCTCAAGTTCCTTAATAATATCTGTTAAGGTTATCTCTCCGATTCCAAGTTCTGCTGCCAGGGCTTTCTTATCTCTGATTTGTTTCCCGAGCCCCGACAGTTTTCCTGCCTGAATGTCAGCAGCGGCAAGACCGGATTTCTCCAACAGCTTAAGTGCTGCTGTGTAGGATTCCGGATGAACGCTGGTCCCGTCAAGGGGATTAACACCATCTAAGATCCTTAAGAACCCGGCACACTGTTCAAAGGCTTTGGGTCCCAGCTTCGCTACCTTTAACAGCTGTCTGCGGTCAGTGAAGGGTCCATTTTCTTCTCTGTGGGTTACTACATTCTTTGCTATGGTTTTCGTAATGCCCGAGATATATTCCAGGAGAGAGGCGGATGCCGTATTTAAATCCACCCCAACTTTATTAACGCTGTCTTCTACTACACCGGACAGCGCATCAGACAATTTCTTCTGGTTCATATCATGCTGATACTGACCTACACCAATGGCTTTGGGGTCTATTTTAACCAGTTCTGCCAATGGATCCTGGAGCCTTCTTGCAATAGAGGCGGCACTTCTCTGGCCGACATCAAAGTTCGGAAATTCCTCTGTCGCTAATTTACTGGCGGAATACACGGAAGCTCCTGCCTCATTTACGATAATATATTGTACTCTGCCGTGGTATTCCTTAAGAAGGTCCGCTATGATCAATTCGGATTCTCTGGAGGCGGTTCCATTACCTACGGATATAAGCGTAATGTCATATTTCTGTATAAGCTTCCTTACGGTAGCTTTGGCTTCTTCTACTTTATTCTGAGGCGCTGTTGGATACACCACCACTGTGTCAAGTACTTTCCCCGTTGCATCCACTACCGCAAGCTTACAGCCGGTACGAAAAGCGGGGTCCCAGCCTAATACAACCTGTCCGACAATGGGCGGCTGCATCAGCAGCTGTTCCAGATTCTTTCCAAAGACCTTAATCGCTCCATCTTCGGCTTTTTCTGTCAGGTCATTACGAATCTCTCTCTCAATGGCAGGGGCTATCAGCCGGGAGTAACTGTCACTGACAGTTT
Source organism: Anaerocolumna sp. AGMB13020 (assembly GCF_033100115.1). Taxonomy (NCBI): domain Bacteria; kingdom Bacillati; phylum Bacillota; class Clostridia; order Lachnospirales; family Lachnospiraceae; genus Anaerocolumna; species Anaerocolumna sp. AGMB13020. Next base: position 2,563,254 of record NZ_CP136910.1, read on the forward strand.
TCTTTAGTATCTCTTCCGTATTGGGATTCTTTCTTACAATTACTTTCGTTTCCAGATAGAGAAGTATTTTTTCTTCCGGTGCCAGAATCTTTACAGTAAGGAATTTCTCATTCTCCCCTCTGTTAAGGGCAAGAACACGGTGTCCCGCCAGCTTATTTAACTTCTCCTCGAAGTTATAATACATCTCATAGACGCTTTCCTGTTTCTCATCCTTGGCAGCAGAAGTGATGCTTCCTTCTTCAAAGGTTACTTTACGGATGTGGATACGGTAATCTGCTTCATCAGAGATATTCTCTGCAATGATATCCATTGCTCCTGCTATTGCTTCTTCTATGGTATTTACTTCCTTTTCAGGATCCAGGAAGCTTTCCGCTTCTTTTTCAAGGGGCTTGTCTGTCATCTGCAAGAGGATGATATTTGCCAAAGGCTCCAGCCCTTTTTCCTTTGCTATGGTAGCTCTGGTTCTTCTCTTTGGACGGTAGGGCCTGTACAGGTCTTCTACTACTACAAGGGTTTCGGCAGCTAATATTTGTGCCTTTAATTCTTCTGTTAATTTTCCCTGTTCTTCAATCGTTGCCAGCACACTGGCCTTTTTCTCTTCCAGATTGCGAAGATAAAGAAGACGTTCGTGCAGATTACGCAACACCTCGTCATTTAAGGAGCCGGTTACCTCCTTACGGTATCTGGCAATAAATGGGATGGTATTGCCCTCATCTATTAGCTTTACCGTTGCTTCTGCCTGTTCCAGCCGGATTCCTAGCTCACTTGCAAGCTGTTTTAAAATATCCATGATTTACTCCTTTTGATTCTTTTTCCTCGTTATAACAATGTTAATATAATAACATTGCGGGGGAAGAAATTCAAGCCTGCCGGAATGCTCATGGTGGGGGAGGGTTGTGGCAGGGGGACGAAAACTGCGGACCTCTTTGTACGTTTTTGTTCGGACAAGGTTCCTTATTCCACTAAAGCTGCAGGGATTGCTTCGGACAGTTCATGATATACCGAACTCGCGGAATAAACGGTTATGGGATTCGGGAGGTTTTTGTCGCTCAGACAGCGGCATATCATGAACTTGGCGCAATCTCTGCAGCTTAAGTGTCATAGGAACCTTTCCGAGACAAAAACTTCCAAAGAGGTCCACAGTTTTCTGCGCGTTGGGTTACGGAACCTTGCCAGGACCTGGAGGGAAGTTTTTCATTGTTTGGGATAATATAATTTTTACTATTTGTATTTTTATTATGTTATATTAATCCAGGATTTATTTTTATTTATTTTGTTTATTATTGTGGTCTTTTGGTATTCTATTCTGTTTTGGTATTATGTTATGGTGTTCTTTCTATGGAGTAGATATAGAATTTAGTATCTGGCGATTATAGAATGGTTAAAGACTGGTATAGGTATAGGATTTTTAAATATCTGTGCATAGTTTCAGGATTGAATCGATAAGAATAAGGGAAATCAGGTACAGGGGGGTATACCGGATTTCGCTATATCCCTATTGATGAATTCCTTACTTATGCACAGTTATTTAAATAGATTTATGATGTATCTTTTTGCCGCTGGGGAAGGAGGGGCTTGAGTCGGTTATTGCTCTAAGGTTTATTGGTTTTGAAGTGGGGCAGGCTTATATTAAGTTATTAGGGTAGGATAACTAGTTTACAATAATTCTTAGTTGTTCTTCTGTTAGTTCTTCAACTGGGTGAAAGTCCTGTGAGGCCATGTAGTTTACTATACTTTGGGTTAAGGCTGTTACTTCCGGGTAATGAAGTTGTTCCAATAATCCCATTGTACTGATGATCAGTCTGCCTTTTCCTGTCTTTGCTTCCAGGAGCATGCCCATTTTTCTCATTCTGGCGTAGCAGTCCAGGGCTGTTATAAGGGGAGTCAGGTTCTCAGGCAGCTTGACTGCACGGCCCTGGCACATAGGCCACCATTGCCAGTTGGCGTGAAATTCTGTAGGGAAGCTTCGAAAGACCGGGTGGTTTGGGTCCATCAGACAGCCCATAAATCCATCCTGGCTGGCAAAGGTTCCTACGGACCAGAAGTCAGTGGTAAACTGAGTTTTGATGGAGTCTGGAAAATGCTCGCTGGTTGCAGGTGGTGACAGAAATACTTTACTGCCTTTTTGTAAGGCGGTGATTGCTTCCTCCAGGCTTTGGGTTAACAGCAGGTCTTTTGGACAGGTTAAGGGAACGTCGGGATATACCCATATTGGATAGCTGTTTTCATAGGTCCCGGCTTGTATTTTCAGGGTTAGTTTTTTTGCTTCTGTCTGTGAAGCAAAGGGGAAGGTTATGCTTCCTGCCGCCGTTAGTTCTCCTTTCGGACAGGTGACCGTTTCCAGCTGTTGCTCTGCCAGCAGAGTGCCGCTGTGCTCAAGAAATACTTTGCAGCTGATGGCATAAGCTTTGTTACTGTAGTTGGCAATTTTTATGTCACAGGTTAACTGTTCAGTGTCACGATAAGTGTATTTATCCATGAGCCCCAGAGGTACTACGTCCTTCATAAACTGCCTGAAGCGTTCCGGCTGGGCAAAGGCGTAGGGCTTGGGTTTTAGATGGGAGTTCAGCATTCCTACCAGGGCAGTTCCCTGCCCAGGAAAATCCTGCAGTCCCAAGAGGGAGATACCGGACATATCCCTGGTTCGAAGCACCGCTTCCACTTCTTCTCTATATGCCAGGAGAGACAGCTCTCCGGTGGCTTCTACATAGGTCTTCCATTGACTTGATAACCCTCTGGCTTCTACTCTTTCTTTTATATACAAAAGATTCTCAGGACTTGTGACCCCCTTGAAATCATTGCATTCATCAAAGTCCGGCAGCACCTCGTATTGTCCTACTTCAAAGTTAAAGACCGGTTTATCATATTCTTCTCGTACCTTTTGCATTTCCTTATCAAAATTTGTTCTGCTATTAGGATATTGTTCATTTATATATCCTGTCATATTGGCAGAGGTACCTCGGATATGCTCTTTGTAATAATTGGAGGAGGTATAGAAATCACTGTGCATATCCGGACCCAGGCTTCCGTAATGAGAATTTGAGGCATTTGCATACATTCTGGTATGGTCCAGTTCTTTTGCCAAACAGAGCAGCAAATCCATTCTCTTATGTCCCAGCGCTCCGGCCTGGAGTTCATTTCCCAAGGTCAGCATGACAAAGGAGGGGTGATTGGCATAGCTTATTAATATCTGCTGTAATTCCTCTTTGTAATAGGACCAGCTCTTATCATCTTCGAAGGCTGTAGCCGGATTCCAATGGGATAGTTCCGGCTGCATCAGCATTCCCATCTCATCAGCTGCGGCAAAGGCTGCCTCCGGAGGACAATGGGAATGAAAACGCATGCAGTTTATTCCATAGGATTCATAGACCGACAGAACTTTTGTCCATTCCTCTTTGGACATTGGCATATGTCCGTTTTCAGGAAATACGCAGCAATTGGATTCACTGCGCAGAAAGATTATTCTGCCGTTTAACGCCAGCTTTCCATTGAGATTATGAAAGGTTCGTATTCCAAAGGAGACGGACTTCTCTGTAAGTCTTTCACCGGATACGGATAAGTTATACAGATGCGGCTCGAACTCATCCCAGGGTATGGCATTTTCACTGATTTTTATGTCTTTTATTTCAACTGTATGTCTTCCGGATGTTTTGGCTATCGGGTGTGTTATTGTCTCTGTAAATGCTTCTGAACGAAGTATCAGAAACCCTTCATAGCTTTCTGACAAATCAAGCTCCACAACTACACTGGCTGTTGTAAGGCCAGGATATATTCTTATATTTGTTATAAAATTCTTTTCCTCAAGGCGCAGACGCAGATAACCCAACAGACCATTCCAGTTGGTCTGGGTCTCATCGGTTGCGGCAGAGGAATATACTATGGCATCGTGGGGCCAATCAGGATATGAGTTGTCACAGCAGAAGGTACAGCTATTTTCTCCTTCCGTTATATAATCTGTTATTTCAAAAATATGAGGTGTGGAAATGGTTCCGGATGTAAAAGCAGGCACTTCCCTGCCCTTCATATGAAGGGACAGCTGACGACTTCTCTCCACTTCCAGGAATACTCTTTCCTCTGTTTTCGGAAGCTGAAAGGTCTTTGTAAAGTAAGCTGATCCTTCGTAGGTGTTCCTTCTTGTCAGTCTGGTTAAGATTCTGGTATTGCCTAACATATCCTTTTCGTTTCCAAGTCCGGCGTCGGGATGCCATTGATTCGCCCCTGCATCGGGAAAACCTACACCGTTTCCATCCAGGGTTCCCGGCAGATTTACGCTATCAGCTTTGTGACCTGAAAGCTGCAGCTCCCATTGACCGCTTAAATCAATATAGTTCATTGTTACCTCCCTATGAAAGCATTAAGAAATATCTTTTATATTCAAATTTAACCTAGTAAATAGTATGACTCTATTTTATCATGAACTTATGAGAATAAAATGCAGTATCTACATCATTAATGGACAATATAACACAGTGTAGATACAATCCTATGAAAATAGATGAACTCTCATTAATTTAACTATCAGCACAAAGCTGCTTACAGGCAGCTGCTGCCAGAAAGAGGAGGTAGTCAATTGTTTTCTATTAATAAAGAAGATTTTATAGAGATGAAGACCGCTATAACCAGGGAGGATTATAATAATCTGAAGGAATTAGAAGCTGTCTGCGTGAAGGACAATATTAATCTGAAGCTGGAACTGGAGTATAAGCTTTCTCAGCTGTCACATACCACTGAGGCGCAAGCTTTAACTGAGAAGGCTTTTCGTTCTTCCTGTATGAAGGAATATTTATATTATTCACAGGGCAGACCGGTATCTTATCTTGGTATCTGCAGCTTTGGCGGAAATGTTTATGAATTAAATGGAATGACACATCCTGACTTTCGAAGACGAGGATTTTTCCGCCGTCTATATACACATGCAATGTCTGAGTGCAGGTTTACAGACAGAAAGAGCTTGTTACTCCTTTCTGACGGCAATTCATTATCCGGTATCGGCTTTATAGAAGCTGTTGGCGGTCAGCCTTCTTTCTCCGAATACCGAATGGAGCTTCCTGCTGCCGCTTACAAGCCACAGACTGATGAGAAAGGTCCGGGTGCCCTGGCCCTTCGGACAGCTACTTCCGATGATCTTGCGGAAATCAGAAAACAGGATCATATCTTTTTCGGTGATGAAGAGGATAAAGGAGACTCCGATTTTATTTCCTCCATTGACCACACCTTTATCGTGGAAAATGAGGACAAAATTATTGGAAAGATAAAGATAGATTTCAATACAGATGAGGCTTTTATCTATGGTTTTGGCATTCTGCCGGAATTCCGGGGTGCAGGTTATGGCAAAGCAGCTATCCACGAAGCCTTACACCTGATTTTTTCAAAAGGCCTGAAGAAAGCAGCCCTCGATGTGGCTGCCGTCAATGATCGTGCTTTACATGTCTATACAAGCAATGGTTTTGTAAAAGTATCGGAAATGCGTTACTATGAAAAAGCGCTTTAAATAACGTCAATGCCAGAAGGGAAGGAAAAAGAAGCCACCAGCATATGCCTTGTTCCGGTATCTACAAGGCATGCCCCTCTCGCGGGAGTTATTGTTATATCCCGACGCTGCTGTTTTCTCTGCTCGTTCCTGTACCTTCTGCGACATTCCTGCTCTACAGTTCTACATTGACAAACAAAGTATAACAGGTTATTGCTTATATTTACTTAATTCTGCAAAATAGGGTCGATTTTATGCATATTGTTCCTAGAGTACCAGCCGGACATTGAAGCAGTTGTTACAAACACGGTAAATTACCTCTGCATTGTAACGTTCTGCAAAAGCAAGTACACTTTTCGTACCGATGCCATGTCCGGTTTTATGTGCTATCGGATATCCTTTCTCATCCATAGGAATCTCCCTGTCGCATGTATTTTCCACCTCAAGAATCAGCTGCTCCCTATATAAGATTGTACAATATAGTCTGGGAGTTATATCTGACGGCAGCTTTTCAAGGGCATTTATAGCATTTTCAAGAAGATTGGACAATGCAATAGACAGTTCCAGGGAATCCACCGGTATTTCCTCTGGTAAATCTGCTTTTATGTTACAGGGAATATCTGCTAGTTCTAACAGTCCGGCATAATGGCTTATAGCTGCATTAACGGTCCGGTTCTCACAGTACCTTCTTGGTACTTCCGGATGCTTAAGCACCTGCTGTTCTAGCAGCGCAGTTGCCTTAACTACCTCTCCCCGCCTTAACAATTCAATCAATGTGTTGTTAAAATGCCTTATGTCATGATTCGTTATACTCATATTTCTGGCGGCTTCATCAATCACCGCCAACTGCTGCTGCATTGATAGTACCGAGAGGCGCAAAAGCTCCTGTCCATTCTGCATTTTCAGATTCTCCTCCTGCAGCTTATGCTCCCTGGACAAGGTCTTCATTGAGTGAAAGATAGAGGCATAGGAAGCTGTTGCCACTAAAATCAGAAGCACCAGGGGAACTGCTTCTTCCGTAAGTGTGACAACAATATTCCTGCTGCCGATAAAATAATAGAGAAAAGCGGCACAAATAGTAGCTGCCATATAAAAGTACATATTCCAATATGAAACAATCTGACGGTATAACGGACGGATAGAATACCTCAAAAAGATCGAAATGGAAAAGAACATAATCAACCGCAGCAGTGTATTGGCATAAATCGATCCGGGCAGTGGACGCGATCCCAGGAAGCTCAACACGATAACTACCGCTCCGATGTTTTGAATCGTAATAAAGCTGAACAGCCATTGCATAAAGCTATCCTGAAACAATGGTTTCATTGCAATACAGGTAACTATAAAAATGACCACATCAAGCTTTGATAATAAGGTCAGATCCTTATGGATATAACAAAATACCGCTATCAGAAAATCACATACAAGAAAAGCAAACATGACCAGATTGGTCACCTTTCTGCTATATTTAGGTTGAAGCAGCGTAACCATAAGTACTATATTCATGACAATAGAGACCAGCGCACGAAGAAAATCCGGAAACAGGCTGGTCATAATAGTTCCTTCTTTCCAAGCACATAATTCAGATAGTCATCCCGTACCTCTGAATAAAGCTTTTTGGATATGGGAACCGTTAATCCACCCCGGAGCATAAAATGTTCTTTGCAAAAGCGCTCCACACGGCGAAGATTTACCGCAAAAGAAATATGCGGCTGCAAAAAATAACCGCTGTGCAGCAAAGGTGCGATATGCTCAGAAAAACGCCCGACTAGTGTGGACGTCTCCAGCTGCCCGCCATTGATAAGCCGGTATATTACCCTGCGGTGGGAATATTCGCAGCAGGCAATCTCACATATACGCAAGGTATGTACCCCCTCCTTTGTTTTTATTGCCAGCATGACTTCTTCTAGTAAATCGGTTAGGGATACAGCTAAGGCAAGACTGTCAAACAACTGCTGTTTTACGATTGGTTTGAGCAAATAGTTTATAGGATGTGCACAGAATGCATTTAAAGCAAAGGATGGTTCTGCTGTGACATAAATAATCTGTGCCTCCTTATCAAGATGACGGATATCCTTGCCAACTTCAATTCCGTTCAACATAGGCATCAGGATATCCAAAATATAAATGTGAAAACGCTCCCTGGCACAAGCTGTAAGTAATTCATCCGGATGTAAAAATAAACTTACTTTCGCATCAATTGCATCTAGTTCCAAATATTCATGTACGTATGCAGCAATACCTGCAAGCTGATCCTGCTGGTCATCACAAATTGCGATATGAAGCATCGCTTCACCTCCCTGGTAATGTGATACAGAAACACAATCGCATAATTGCCGCTATTATCCGTAATCCTGAATAACCTTTCTCTCAGTCATTCATATGCCCCTTCCCTTTCTGCTTCAAGCAGATTCAGCTTATTCTTAACATTTTCTGCTAATATATTTCATCATATAACAATTACCGATTATTTTCAATATGGCTTTTTAGAGTATGTTAAGAAGTTAAAAAAAGAGGTTTTCCATAAGAAATACTGGGTTAAATTATTTACTGTCTGTATGTCTATAGTGGATGTTACTTCATTTACTTGCGGATGGGTAATTTTATTTTTTGCTCCAGCTCAGGGAAAAATTCTAAAATTCTTTTTCGCTCTCTTATAACCATAAGAATAAAAAACAGGAACATAAGCGTCCACCGGATGAAACTGTAATCCTTAAAGATATAGAATAGTATTGTTGAAATAATTATCAATACGATTGGTCTTACAAATGCTCTTATTGGATAAAGGCCAGGCTCCAGCTTTTTTGCATAGATTGCATGCAGTATCAAAGATATCAGGTATGCTGCCAAGGTTGTATATGCTGCTGCTACATATCCATATATGGGTATAAAAATATAGTTTAGTAAAACATTAACGATTGCCGCTATTATGGTATTTCTGGTTATGTAAATGGTATGTTTATAAAAATGTTCAATGTTTACATAAAGGGAGTATAAGAAAATAACATAATTCGCTAAAACAATAGGCGGTATGATTTTAATCCCTTCCCAATAAGTCTCATTAGCCATGATTTTTACAATTTCCGGTGCTACAAGAAGCAGACAAACCATCGCATATGTCATAAAATTTATATAATCAATCGACAAAGCATTAATTTCCCCGAACTTTCTATTCTTCATTTTTTCTGTAAACCATGGCAGCCATATACCCTCTAATGAACTTGTAAGAACCGTTGCAATCATGCTAAAGTTAAATATTAAGCTATAAATTCCAGTCTGAGAAGGATTGGCTAACCATGATATCATCATTCTGTCTGATTGTGATAATACATTTAATGCAATTCCATGGATTATAAGGGGCATAGAGATAGTTAATCCGTATCTTAAATATTTTCTATTTATTCCTGCCTTGCTTTTACGATATACCAAAAGTACTACAAGAATACCAAAGAGCAGGCTGACTAATCCAGTAGGTATTATTCTGCCAAGATAACGATCTGTTTTAAAAACAAAAAGAATTGCGACAATCGAAAAAATAACTGACACCAGATTAGGTGCAATCATCAATAATGTTCTAAATCGATATCTGTACTGCATCATTAAGTAATGAATATAGTCTTCGATGACTGCAGTAGAAAACCCCTGAAGCATACACAATAATACCAGAACGATACTGATATTTACCTTAAACAACAAGGCGCCTGAGCATATTATCAAGGTTAAGGCAATGGAAGATAATATGGTGAAGGAAACAACTGTTGACATAAATTCATCAATTTTTTCTTCTAAGTCTACAAACGCCAGCCTAACAGCCATATGAAGAGCAAAACCTATTGACATGGATATAATGCCGATCCATGAATTATAAGTAGTTACAATTCCGTAATCATATGTTGATAATATACGCGTAAAAATAGGTACTGTCAAAAAAGCAATCCCTTTATTAAACAAATTCCCCAAAAGATAATACGTACCGGCCTTTTTTATGTTTATCGTCTGATTCATCTTAGCTCCTGTTTACCATTTAGTAATCTCCCCATAATCCCAGGCTTCTACCTCCATCCACTACAATATTCTGACCTGTTATATAAGAAGCATCCTCAGAACATAGGAAAGCAACCACGCCAGCTACTTCATCTGTTTTCCCAACCCGCTTCATACAATTTATATTAGCTTCTATGTCGGCTGTTCCTTTATCAAACACTTGCCGATTCACCCATCCAGGCGATACACAATTTGCAGTAACTCCATGCTCGCCCAATTCTATTGCAAGAGAACGCATGAAGCCAATAATACCGGCTTTCGAAGCAGCATAATCCGACATGTTTTTTTTACCTTGTAAACCTACTACAGAAGCCATGCTGATAATTCTTCCGCCCTTTGCCTCTCTCATATATTTACCAACATATTTGCTTATCAACATTGTTCCCCTCAGATTGGCAGAAAGGACAGAATCAATCACCTCGATTTCCTGATCGATAAAAGCTTTCGAGTCCTTACGGGCACTTCCGCCGGCATTATTGATAAGAATATCAATTTTACCATATTGGCTTATAAAATCCTCTATTGCTTTTTTGATCGCAGCTTCTTCGTCTATGTCAAAACATACCGGGACAGCTTTTCCTCCATTCTTCATAATATTGTCAATTACGAATTGTATGTTATCAATATTTCTGCCACATACACCTACAAAAGCCCCTTCCATCGCTAGTCTAAAGCATACTGCACTGCCTATGGCCCCAGATCCCCCCGTAACAAAAGCCACTTTTCCCTTTAATTTACCTGCATCAGAAACGTTCAAAACATAATCAACCTTTACGAGTGAAGCACCTAACCATTTTTTTATTTTACTCTTAACACCCAAAGGTACTATTTTCTTTGCTATATTAAATCTGTTCACGCCTTCCTACCTGCCTTTCTATTGTCTTATGTTCTGCCAAGTAATTTCTTTATCTGTCGCTTGGCAGGCTCTGGCAGTTTTGATGCTACAGCTGTTAAAGTTCTTGAGGTTGCCGGTCGGAAGCTGTTAAGAATGCCATTCATCTGCTTAATATCATTATCTTTATCTGTGAATACCTCAAATACAATTGGTTCTGAAGAACCCTCCGACAGAAATAATTCCAGGTTTTTATCAAACATGTCTTTGTTATCAGCGGATAAGTATTTAAAACCCTGGCTTATCGTCCAGCCTTTTACACTTGTGCAATGCTCTGCTGCAACATGACGGTCAATCGTAGAAAACGTCTTAACCTGTTTATAATAAGAAGAGTGAAATAGTGCTCCGCCTGAATTGTTACATATCATAATCCTGATATTCTTATTTATATATCTATTCCAAAGTGCATTCATATCGTAGAAGAAACTCAGATCACCTATTATAAGAAAACTCAGGCAATTTGAGACATAGGACTGTGCTATAAACGATGACATGGAACCATCTATCCCGCAAGTCCCCCTATTGCAAAAGATTTCAATGCCTGGATTTATTGCAAAATAGCTGGCAATTCTTATGCTGTTGCTGTTTGATATATGTAGCAAGCAATTTTCCGGTAAATTTTTTAACAGCTGCTGATTGGCATAAACACTTGAAAAGTCTATTAAGGCATTATCTCTTAATAACATTTTCTCCTTCCTTTTGCTAGTCCATTGCTCAAGATATTCATGTGTGTGTGCTTCCTCCGGAATAAGACTGTCAAACAGCTCAAAGAACTTTGCAGGTGAACACTCGATAATATCTGTCATACATCTGAAAGGATCAGAAATCACTCCCTCCCGTGATACATGCCAGTGCTTGAATTTTCCACTCATGCCAAGTAACTTTGTTTTTACAGGTGTCAGGGAATTTCCATGCATTGTTATGACAATATCCGGACACAATGCCGCATAATCATCGGGCTGCAGCAAAGATCCTAAAACATATGTATTCATTGTACCTTCGCAATGTAAATTGGATAAATGATCCGTTGAGATAAGACAATTGAATTTCTTACAGAAACGTTCAATTATTACCTTCTCGTGTTCACTTACTGCTCCCGCCTGTCCATAGATTATTAAGATTCTTTCTGAAATGAGCTGTTTTGCTTTTTCTCTCCATTTCTCAAGTTCATCTTCTATCATAAGCCTGTTAATTTTAGTAATATCAGGCAACTGTTCCAAATCAAATTTGAAGGTTCCTTGTTCAACCGGGTAATTATCGTCAATAGGAAAATTAATATGAACTGGCCCCTTATCTTTATGTTCAAGCTCTAATAGTGCTTCATTAACCAAACGGGAGCAATACCAAAAGTCCTTATCATCTCGCACAATTGGGAGGCTGACAACTTTTTTGCATACCTCCTTATACAGACCCAGCTGCGGAATACATTGATCCTCCTGCTGATTCAAATAATAAGGATGTCTATCCGAAGTTAAAATAAGCAAGGGCAGCTGCTGATAATACGCCTCATTAGCAGCTGACACATAATTTGCTGAAGCAGTTCCGGAGGTACATACTACAGCCACTGGACGTTTAAGCTTTTCAATGAGCCCTATTGCAAAAAAACCTGCGCTCCTTTCGTCTACAATTGAATAACAATGAAAGAACTGATCCTCTTCGACTGAAAATACAAGTGGAATATGTCTTGTACCAGCGGAAATCACTAAATCCTTAATGTTAAATTTCTTTAATAATGCAATCAGAATTTGAACATTGCGATGTGTACTATACATTTTCTTTCCTCCTGGTTATTATCCCTATGTAATGATCTCCTGAACCATCCTTGCCAGATTATCTGCATAAGCCTCAGTCCTCTTCCTGGCTTCTTTCAGAGGATCTGTCATTTCCTGTTGAATAGATCTATAATGCTCAACCAGGTATAAGAATTTTTGGTATGCCTCCTCGGTGCTCAACTTCTTGCAATCAATATTAACCTTATACCCTATGCTTCCGAAAACACCTTCAAATTTTCTGCTATAAGAAATCGGGATAGTTGCTACTCCGCTTGAAAATGCTCCAATCGTTGCATGCATTCTGGCTCCGGCAAAAACATCCATATGGCAGATATAGTTCTTTGCTTCAATAACATTAAGAAATTTAGGTGCTAATGTTACCGTCGGATATCTTTCAGAAAGTTTCCTGCATACGATAAAGTCATCCTCATAAGCTCCATCCTCTATAACATGAGCAATCAAATGTACTTGATAGCTATCATCCGATGCATATTTTTCAATAACCTTCGTCATGAACTTTTTGTAGTCCAATGCCAGACCAAATTGATTATCCCCCGTATATCCACCATTCCACAGAAGTCCTGATATATTTATTCCTACATTTATTTTTCCGGGAGCAGCGCAAGGAAGCAATTGAGAGTCAAACGGAAGACTCATGGCAACATCACTTGCCAGATGAAGCTTTGCCCCAGGTGCAATTTTATTAACATATTCATAGGAAAGCTTGTCTCTTACAGAAACCGACTCAGAACGATTGATTGCCGCAACCGCAAATTTCTCATTTCGCTTTTTTTTAAAAGGACCGATTGTCTGAGGTGCTAAAAGCAACCTACTTCTTTTCGCAGTTACAAGCTTGCATATGGTTCCTCTGATAAATCTGGTGTCGCCATAAATATCTGAAAAGCTATCCCCTCCCGTTGCATCTATTACAAAATCGCATTTTTTTACTTCCTTAAAAAAGTTGATAAACACTTTAGGATGCCTGATACTGATAGGACGAACAGTAACGATATCTAATTCTTTTTTGCAGACTTTTCGAAACAGCTTAACGACTTTATCTGCGCTTTCCGGTGTAAATACAGTAAAACGTGCTTTTATACCTATTTTTTTGCAAATGTTATCCAACAGAAGAACATGGCATATTCCTAATGCATTAACACCAAAATTCAAATCAAAAAAGTCCATATCATATAATCCAACATTAATTATTTTCTTTCCCATTTAACTTCTCCCTATATCTTGCTTCCCTTAACTTTGAATAATAGCCAAACAGTAAACACATCAGAACATTGAACATTCTTACGTTATCTGATGATCTTACAAAGAATAAAGTTATAGCATAACCAAATAGCAAAACAGTCATAACCCCTGAAAAAGTCAAGGATTTCTCTCCGATACTCTCTTTTCTCACAAAATGCCTTCGCATTCTATAGACCTTTGATACGTATAATAAACTACCAATGATACAGAAACAAAAGCTTATTAGTCCAAGCAAGCCATGAATATAATAGTTGTAAAGGTATTCATTTTCAATGGAACTCTTTGTCCAAGAATAAGAAGTTCCCCATATGGCATTGGTTGCATTAACAGAATACGAAAACTCTTGGGAGGTTCCCATCCCAAGGAGTTCATGTCCTTTTATTGCATCAGAAACCCAGTTGAAAAGATCGATTCTATTACCCATTCCACTTTCATTCAAACCAAAAGAAGCGGTATATAATGAAGAATAGCGGTCATCAAAAACGGCAATGCACATATACCAGATATTTTTTATTTTTTCAAAAGCCTGAAAATTGAAGATTGATAATAACGCTAAAAGCAAAGCACCGGCCAGGACTCCGCTCAAAGCCTTCTTACTGAACTTAACCAGTCCTGTCATCGATAATATTATTACCTGCTCTAATACAAACACTATTAAAGTAGAGCGGGACATCGTTAATACAGCATTTATAATTACCAGAAGATAAACTGTCTTATATAGTCGTTCTTTATGGCTTCCCTGTACCGCCTTCGTCATTTGATATAACAGAATACCGGCAATAAAGCATAAATATCCACAATAAACAATTGGATGTGAAAACGAGGTCTCAATTCGATAGAACCCCAATCGTATTTCTGTATAAAAATAAGCATTATCCAATCCAGATATTCGATGGAAAATATTGAACCTGGTAACTTCTTCAAACAATCCCGTTATGCATAGAAAACCGCCGGCATATATTAAAGCATCCATCGCTTGGTCAAAAACCCTTTGCCGGTTTATCTCAGAGCATAAAATTATGCAAACGACTAACTGTGCGGTAAAGTATGCAAATGCTTTCAGTATGGTGGTATCGTAAAAGGCCTGCGCCGAATAAATAATCATATATAACCAAAAACCAATATTTGTACTTTTTGATGGTATATTTATTTTTCTTGAATAAAAAAACCACCAGAGTACAAATAGAAAGGATATAATATTTACTAAGTTTAGTGGTCCTATGGAAATATACCATGGGACAATAGGATATAAGAAGAGAAATCCCATTAATATTGTCTTAGAGTTAACCTTAATTCTCATTATAAATCTCCTAATTATAATCTCTTGGGAAATTCTCCGTTCTCTTCTAGTGCAGCTTTAATTGCCTCAAGATAACCATACCGGTACCTTTCATCTGGCTCCAAATAGCTGCATTCTGCCCATTCATTCCAGGCGGTAATGAAAAGCATGTCTGTGTTGTATACCTCTTTAGCCCGCTTTACCTGTTTTGTAAAATACTTTTTAAATTTTTCCGGAGTTGCTCCATCGTAAATTTTGGCTTCATTGCCTCGCCTTGGAGAATTATCGAACCCAACAAACGCACCGGGCACATTTTTATTTGATGATGGTTTTCTTTTCAAAATTGCTTCCCAGGCCTTCTCATAACGAAGCAGTTTATTTTTATGAAAAAAATTCTCGCCATAATGTAAAAGATCGATTCCAAAGTTTCTTCCCAGCCAGTTGGATACTCTTCTTCTAATTGCTTTCAAATATTTATGCTGATCTGCGAACATATCTCTATATGCATATAAGGGTTCAAACTCTATATTCAAATCAAACCGGCTATCATCCTTTTCTTTTATTAAATCAAAATCAATGTTCTGATATGCAAAACACAAGCCCTCTTTGAAGCCCCTGTCTTTCGCTGAATTATTCCAGTAATCCAACATAGGATTCAGACAGCCTATAATTTCAGGCCGATAAATTACAACCAGAGGTTTATCTCCAACTTTTATATATCGTTCATCTTTTAGGAATGGTAATAAATAATCAAAATGTTCCTTCCATTCTTTTTCCCCACCATAATTCTGTGGAATCAACACCTTTTTGGCATCTCCAACCCATGCCTTCGTCCAGGGTTCATTTGCCCAGCAGATGCAAAATGGAAGGTTTATTTCTTTATTTAATAGCATCTGCTCCATGGGTTTCTCAAGTAATAAATGCCCGCTAAACCAATAATGATAATAGCAGAATCCATATACACCATATTCTTGCGCCAGCTCAACCTGCCATTTTTTAACTTCATCCTCAAGAAGATTGTAATAATTATTATTTAAGGGAACTCTGGGTTGATAATGTCCTTCATGTAATGGTTCTGATTTCTTAACATTAACCCACTCCGTAAAACCGTCCCCCCACCATTTGTCATTCTCCGGAATGTTGTGAAATTGCGGTAAATAAAACGCTATCACTTTCATCTAAATGAATCTCCTTTACATCACATGATTTATTTCCATCTGTCTATACGTACATAAACTTTTTTCATTAGTGATTTATTAACGGCATACAGCAATAACGATAACTTTAACTTGCTTCTGCAATGGGAATTCTTCAGAACTTCCTGAAATCCTTTCTGTATGATATCTTCACATTTTTCTTTTACCTTGTCATAGGACTTATCATTGGGAGCATTTAGGTAAACTCTTAATGCACCTACAACCTGATATGCCTTAGCCGCTTTATAAACATCCTTCGAATACTTTTTAGAGAACTCCACTTGTCCTTTACAAATATCAAGGATATCACAATCTCTTTTACTAAAATGATTCGTTGTAATACTATTTTCTCGATGCAGATACCCATACAATTTCGCATTAAAATATACAATAGACTTTGTTTTTGAAAAGACCTGGTACATAATTGCAACGTCTTCAAACAGTAAACCAATAGGAAATTCTATAGCAGCAAATAACTCCCTTTTGAATAATTTCCCCCAGGCAGAAAAGAGAAATGAAGTTTGGTACATCATTTCAGCCATAGCATCTTCCGCAGTGTATACTACCACTTTCGTCTCCTTACGATAAATTACCGGTTTACCCGAATAACAATGTACGGGATCGCAGATAGAGATATCTGCCTGATTCAGAGTCATTTTTTCGTACAGCTGCTCCAGCATACTTTCAGATATGACATCGTCACTATCCACAAATGTAATATAGTTCCCTTTTGCAGCCTTAAGTCCGGCATTCCTTGCATCTGACAAGCCACCATTCTCTTTATGAATAACAATGATACGTTCATCTTTTTCAGTCCACTCGTTGCATAATAAACCGCTCGAATCCCTGGAGCCATCATTTATCAATATAATTTCAAGATTGCTATATGTCTGATTACAAATAGAACTTACACATGCATCTAAATATTTTTCAACATTGTAAACCGGTACAATTACTGAAATTAAAGGTTTTTCCATTTCGCTCACCCGTACTTCTACTTTCAAATTAGAAAATAAAACCTATCCGTTCAAAAATA
Source organism: Anaerocolumna sp. AGMB13020 (assembly GCF_033100115.1). Taxonomy (NCBI): domain Bacteria; kingdom Bacillati; phylum Bacillota; class Clostridia; order Lachnospirales; family Lachnospiraceae; genus Anaerocolumna; species Anaerocolumna sp. AGMB13020. The sequence continues at coordinate 2,580,203 of NZ_CP136910.1, forward strand.
TTTCAAATCAGAAAACAAGTCCTTTCAATCCAAAAATATTTCAAATCAGAAAACAAGTCCTGTCAGTTCAAAAATATTTCAAATCAGAAAGCAAGTCCTTTCAGTCCAAAAATATTTCAAATCAGAAAACAAGTCCTGTCAGTTCAAAAATATTCGTTCGTACATATTAGCAATAAGCTCCCAATTATACAAATCGGCCACTCTTTTTTTCGCTTTTGCTCCCAGCTTTTCAATCTGACCCCTTGGCAGGTTATCTGCTTTATCAATTAAATGAGCTAATGAAAAGTCTTTTTTGTCCCAATATAAAGCACTGTCTTCTCCGCACTCTTTGTTAAAGCCCACATTTAAAAGCAAATTCAAGTCCGTGCTGCTCAAAGCCTCCAAAAGGCTTGGATTTGTACCACCGACTTCATGCCCGTGTAAATAACCATAAGCATTCTCTCGAATTTTCATAAGAAGCTCTTGGTCATATACTGTACCAACAAATTTTATTCGGGGGTCTTTATCAAGACTTGTCTTACTCTTCAGCTTTTCAAGAAACCTGCTGCTTATGTTTGTAACAAGAATAAAGTCTCTTTTGGATTTACTCCTCATAAACTCACGAATCATTGTTTCATAGTTGTTTTCAGGCACAAATCTGCCTACAACTAAGTAGTACGATTTAGGAGATATCTGTTTCTCCTTATACCATTCAAGCAAGCGCACATCATCATCTGAAAGTATACTCCTTCGATTTTCTGCACCGTAAGCAATATATGCAGTCGAAGGCTTATATTGTTGATAACTCTCCTTGATATATTTCTCAATGTTCTTACTATCACAAATAATAAAATCAGAGTGTTTCACCATTAACTGCTCTGAAACCTTCCAATATTTACGAACCGGTCGACTCCATTTGGCTCGCAGCCACTCATGACCATCGGGATTTATATAGATTTTTCCACCTAATTTATGTATCTCTCTTTGAAAATAACCTGTAAATGGACCTATACGGCAGGCCAGGATATAGATTATTGGATTTTTAATCTGATTTGCCTTTATATAGGCACAGCAATTTATTAAAGCTGACAAATCATAATAAATAGCCTGTACCGGCCCTATTCTAGGAACCTTTATTTGAAAGCATCTGGCATTATGATACTCAAATTCCCCTTTTTCAAAACTTTTACAGGCAACATGATATTTTAGATTCAGCTTATACTGGTGATATTCCGTCAATTTATCCACGAAGGTTTCATATCCTCCATATGCTCCAGGGATTCCCTTAGAACCAACGATAAAAACATTTTGCATGCCTATTCTCCTAAGATTTGAATAATAAATGCTTTCATTTAACGCCTTAAGTTCGCCTTCTTCTATGTCACGCTTTATTTTGTCAAGCCTGTCCATTGTAAGAGGGTTTGCATTCCCTCAGGCTTCTCTCTCATTTGAAGACATAAACTTAGAAATCTATAAATTCATCATAACTTTCGGTAAAAAATAAGGATATAGCAGTATAATGCAACACTTGCATTCACTACATATATCCAGTTTGATTCTGCCTCTTTCATTACAATCAGCTGCTTCTTCTGATGGTGTTTCTTCGATATTCCTTACGCTTACGTATGTTATAAGCTTTCATGCTCTTTTTCATTCTCATACTGCTGATACTTCTTAAAAAACCTCTTACACATAATCAGGCTATTATTCGTATGAGTATTAACATAAGTAACAGCGGAATTTCATACCTGCTGTTCGAAGCATAATCCACTATTTACCACTGGTATATGGTAAAATCATTATACTTTCAATTTACAAATATTGTCAATAGAATATTAACAATTGGTATTAACTTCTCCATTCCTGCTATCAATATCCATTTATTTCCTGTTTATATATACACAAATAACAATAGCCTGCCAAAAAATTGGCAGGCTAAATAGTGATGTCATTCAAAGACATGTCTTTTTAATGATGTTCCTCACCGCTTGTAACCTTTGTAACTAGCGGAAGTATACAACCGCCGACCAGATTACCAAGAGCTATCACATTTATATATAACAATGCCTTACCTCCCCAAACATTTGCAAAGGAAAAGTAAAACATATCCGCAATACTATGTTCATAACCAGATAGAATAAATACCATAATCGGCAGTATTAATGCCAGGTACTTTCCAACTCCGTCTTTTATATTTAGAAAGCCCAGCACAGCTATGCACATGAGTAATCCGCACATGATTGCCATAATAAAGGTACTGAACAAGCTGTCCGCAAGTTTCCCAGCGACTACTTCGCTTGCATGCTCTAAGTACTGTGACTGTTTTGTTGCTCTTAATATGTATCCGGTTCCTACTGTACCTACTGCATTACCAAGGTAAACGATAAGTACCGTACCAAGAAACTTTATGGGTTTGTTAAGGATCATACAAACCTTACCGGTGTAGAGATCCAATCCGAAGGTGTAAATAGTAAATAAACCCAAGGAGAATAAAAATGCTCCTACCACATGATTTTCCGCCCTTAAATATATCATTCCGCCAACACTGATTGCAATACCAGCCATGACTGCGCGTATAAAGGTTTTCATTTCTGCCTCTTTCCTGTATAAACATTCTAAATTTATTCTGCCTGACCAAGCCCTGTAAAATACCGTCTATCAGGTAGACACAATATTATAGCACAACTCTGTTGTAAAAAATATACCTAATAATGAATAAAATTTATTCATAAAAACCTCAAGTCAATGTTAGTATGACGAATAATTAATAACCGGTTATTCAGGCTATAGAAATCTTTTGGAGCCATGTTCACAAACGCAGAAGCAGTGGTATGGCGACGCGCCAGGATTTTGGAATTGTGCTATAGAATTCAGACCAGTTAATAACCAGTTATTAATATTCGTGGTATTCCTTAGGGGCAGCTTATTAAAGCTATTTCATCCGTTTCTCAATAAGCCTCTCATGGACAGCTCTTACTGCCTTCAGCGTATCCTTTTCATCTACCAGTACTGTTATTCGAAGTTCAGAGGCATAGATCATGTGAGTATCTATACTGGCTTCATGCAATGCTTCAAACATATTAACGGCTATTGCAGTGTTTGACATCATTCCTGCACCTACTGCCGATACTTTGGCTATATTATCTTCTGCGATGATTTCAATGGGTGAGAAACTTTCTTTGCTGTAGCGGTTAAGAACTTCAACCGTTTCACTTAAGCGGTCTCTTGGTACGGTAAAACTGATATCCGTTGTTTTGTCACGGCTGGGAGACATCAGAACAGAATCGGCACCAATGTGCTGTTCTGATAATCTCTGAAAGATATGATATATTTCCTTCGTGGTCTCCTTAATGCCTGTCAGCTGAATCCGTGCTGTATTCTTATCTGCGGTCACCCCACTAACAAGCATCTCCTCCATGGTGGTACCCTCCAGGCTCTGGGCTGCCCTGATAGCCCCATCCTCCAACTGAAATAAAGCGGACTTCTTTCCAGTATTGTCACACACTCTGGTACCTTCCAGATTTTCAAAGCTGGATTTTACCACCAGCTCAACTCCAAACCGTTTAGCCATCTCCACAGAACGGTTATGGAGAACACCAGCACCAAGTGATGCAAGTTCTAACATCTCTTCATAAGATATTTCTTTTAATTTAACTGCAGAAGGAACCATTCTGGGATCGGCAGTGTATACACCATCCACATCTGTATAAATTTCGCATACATCCGCTTTTAGTACCGCTGCCAGAGCAACTGCCGTGGTATCAGATCCGCCGCGTCCCAAGGTGGTATAGTCTCCTGCCTCATTGATTCCCTGAAAGCCGGCAACGATTACAACCTTTCTATCAGAAAGAGCTTCCTCCATTCTGGCAGTGTCAATTCGTTGAATTCTGGCATTTCCATAGACTTTGGAGGTATAGATTCCTGCCTGAAAGGCATGAAAAGAAATGGCCGGAACTCCCATTGATTCGAGAGCCATGGCCATTAATGCTACTGATATCTGTTCTCCTGTGGTGAGCAGCATATCGATTTCTCTTTTTGGTGCATTGGGATTTATCTCTTCTGCTTGTGTTAAAAGTACGTCGGTCTGTTTCCCCATTGCGGAGAGTACTACCACTACGTCATTGCCTTTCTTGTATTCTTCGGCACATATTCCGGCCACATGCAGCATCCGTTCCTTATCGGCTACCGATGTCCCTCCGAACTTTTTAACAATAAGCATAATATGCCTCCTTATATATTCACAAAAGGCTGTTATTGCTCCTGAAATAATTTTTTAATTGTCTCATATCCATTTTCCACCTTATTACCGGTGGCAAAAGCATCTTCTTCGGTATATTCCCAGGAGCTTTCAAGCTTTTTGGTACTGTCATAGAGCATATAGGGAACAGGGTTTCCGGTATGCGTGCGTAAACGGATCGGTGTTGGATGGTCAGGCATAATTAGCATTCTGTAATCTATTCCTAATTGCTCCAGCTGTTCTTTTACAATCCCTATTACCCTCTTATCTAAATACTCTATCGCTTTTATTTTATTCACAGTACTGCCTTGATGACCCATCTCATCGGGTGCTTCTACATGAATATATACAAAATCCTGATTATTTTCTGTTAGCTCCTTCACAGCAGCCATTGCTTTTCCTTCATAATTGGTATGAAGAGTGCCATCGGCTCCTTCCACCTCTACTACTTTCATTTCAGCGCCTACTGCAATGCCCTTTAATAAATCTACCGCTGATATCATGGACCCTTTTTTCCCAAATTTCTTCTCAAAGGAGTCTAATCTTGGTCTGGTACCAGCTCCCCAAAACCAGATAGAGTTGGCTTTGTGTAAACCCTGCTTTGCTCTTGCAACATTTAAGGGATGATTATTTAAGATATCAAAGCTTTTTTTCATCATTTCCTTTAAAGCTTCTTCTTTGGGCAGGTAATCTCCTATGACCTTACCCAGAATGTCATGGGGAGGGGTTAAATCTACCACCTCACCTTTATCCCAGATGGTAAGATGCCTGTAACTGGTTCCCACATAATATTTGTAGATGTCTGTTTCCAGTGCCTCTTTCACTGCTGCTAACAAAACAGCTGCATCCTCCGTGGAAATTTCACTGGAACTATGGTCAACTATAGTTCTGGCTTCATAAGCAACAGCTTCTTCGGAAACTGTGACTATATTGCAGCGAAGAGCCACATCTGTCAGATTCATATCAACACCAATACTTAATGCTTCCAGGGGTGATCGTCCTGTGTAATATTCTCTTGGATTATAACCAAGAACGGAAAGATTGGCAGTATCGCTGCCGGGACTCATTCCCTGAGGAACTGTCTGTGATACTCCAATCTCTGATATTTTAGCCAATTCATCCATTACAGGGGTATGAGCATAAGCAAGGGGTGTCTTACCACCAAGTTCCTGCAACGGCTCATCAGCCATTCCATCTCCAAGCACTATTATATATTTCATATAAGCTCCCGTCTGTGTGCTTTTGCACACCATTCAATCAGGCTGTCATTGTCCTTAAAACATTACTCTGATACGGTTTGCCGGTTTACCCAGCTTTTCTGCCTTTTGTTCATAAGCAGCTTCACTTAAAGGCGGTGTAAGAAAAGCATATTCCTTCTCCCTGTCAGCAAGCTTGATCTCTTCTACTGCTCCGAACTCTTTTTCTATTTTTGCCTTGGTCTCTTCGTCAATATCAGTTACCCTTACAAAGAAACGGTGCTCTACATTTTTCACATCGGTTAACCGGAGTTTCTTACTGCCCCAAAAGGTCATGATATTTGTTCCTATATGTTTAGCGGCATCTACCACATCAGCCACGACTGCACTTGCAGTGGGAAGTTTACCCGCACCGCTTCCGTAAAACATTACATCTCCTATTACATTACCTCTTACGAATATTCCGTTGAACACCCCATTTACACTGAACAGAGGATGGGTAGGCTTTATAAGCATAGGTGCAACCATCGCATAGACCTGATCTTCCACTTTCCTGCTGGTAGCCAGGAGCTTGATACTGGCACCCATTTTATTTGCGTATAATACGTCGATGTCAGAAATCTGTGAAATACCTTCCGTATAGATATCCTCAAAATCCACCTGCATACCAAAAGCCAGAGAGGATAATATAGCAATCTTACGGCAGGCATCATAACCTTCCACATCTGCCTGGGGATTACGTTCCGCATAACCCATATCCTGAGCTTCCTTTAAGGCTGTCTTAAAATCCGCATTCTCCGTACTCATTTTGGATAGTATATAATTGGTAGTACCGTTTAAGATGCCTGTTATTTCTTCGATTTCATCTGCGGTGAGGGACTGATTTAAAGGTCTTATAATGGGAATACCGCCGCCGACACTTGCCTCGAAGAGGAAGTTCACCTTCTGCTCTTTCGACAGTGCCAAAAGCTCTGCACCATGTTTAGCCACCAGTTCTTTATTAGAGGTACATACGCTCTTACCCTTAAGTATGGCATTTTTTACAAAAGTATACGCCGGTTCCACGCCGCCCATCACTTCCACTATTATCTTAACATCAGGATCATTTAAAATAACATTGTAGTCATGTACAATCAGCTTCTCAATCGGTTCACCCTTGAAATCTTTTAAATCCAATATATATTTGACATTAATATCATGCCCGGAGCGCTTGCTGATGCTCTCTCCGTTCAGATTCAATACCTCAAGCACACCGGATCCAACTGTGCCGTAACCCAAAACTGCTATATTTACCATGTATAACTCCTTTCTGTCATTCCTTCACTTTAATCCGTCAGAATCTATATCGTATGCAATTACTATCTGCCCTTCATGCCTCGTCTTTATTCTCTGGCCAAAATCTTTGTATAATGTATTCCTTCCAAAGCCTCTATGGCTTCAAATATTACAGTTGTATCTTCAAATTGCCCGGGAATCTCAATACTTAAGGTTAATGAGGCTATCCCATTAACGGGAATACTCTGGTGTATTGTAAGTATATTCACACCGTTTTTTGATACGCAGTTTAGTACACTGGACAAAATGCCCGGCTTATCATCAATCTGCAGCATAAATGTAATCGTTTTTCCTCTTGCATTTTCATGAAAGGGAAAGATATCATCTTTATATTTATAAAAGGAACTTCTGCTGATACCAACAATATCCGCGGCTTCCTGCACTGTAAAAACTTTCTCTGAATCAAGAAGCCTTTTTGCTTCTACTACCTTCAGAAGAACCTCCGGAACTGCCTTTTTTTTAACGATGAAGTATTTTCCTTCATCCATATGGATGCTCCCCCTGTGCTGAATTTATTTTTTACTTTCCACGTATTTAGAAAGTATTTTAAAAGACTGTTAACTTTAATGTCTCTTTAAGGAAATGTATCTGCTTTACAACCTGTATTTATAGCAAATACAACTGTCTTTCACAGAAAGATATTCTACCATGTTTCGGTGCTGTTTGCAACAGCTTTTGAATAAATAATCATTCTTAAGACAAAATATGCGTTTTCTGCTGATTCAAGCCTACTTTTTTAATCAATTTGCATAAGACGCCGTTGAACAGAGGAAAAAGGTCGATGCCAAAAGAGGGAGGAGACAGAAAAAGCCCTCTGACTTTTCTGTCCCACACCACTAAGAGGATTATTCTTGCGTATACAGTAAGCGTACAAATAAGTACACCCTTTGCAAGCATAAACGCAATTTAATCGGTGCGGAGGAAAGCCGAAGGCTTCTTCTGCTAATGAAATATGCTGAGTTTATGATATTAAATCTTCTGGAATTTTACGACTGCATTGCTTAAATTGTCAACTGAACGGGTACTTTCTGTTAATGTTGATTGGAATACATCAATGTCTCTGGATAACTCCGTACTGTTCTCTGCCACCGTCTGAACATTATTGGAACTATCAGTGATAATTTGGGACACGCCTTCTATGGAATTCACAATATTTATCATGCTGGTTTCCAACTGGTTTGCTGTATTTTGGAATTCCTTCATAATCCGGTCTATGGATTTGGCATCCTGGTTATATTCTTCCCCTGTTTTGACCATTTGGGTATAATCTCTCATAACATCTGATTCAACAAATTCCAGCATACGGTCTGAGTCTGCCGCCAGCTCTCTTACGGCTTCTATAACATACCCGCTGATCTTCTGAATCTGATTGGCCGTTTCACTTGACCGGGTAGCCAGGTGACCGATTTCTCCGGCAACTACGGCAAACCCTTTCCCATGTTCTCCTGCCCTGGCAGCTTCAATGGAGGCATTCAGAGCTAGGAGGTTTGTCTGAGAGGTTATATCCAGAATGGTATTGGTAAGCAGGTTTATCTGCTGTACTTCTCTGGATCTTTCAATGGCAGTCTTTACTTTTTTCCCGATTTCCTCCAGTACATTTCTGGTGGTTTCCCTTGCTTCTTTGGAAGTAACCTGAAGCTTCTCCGCTCTTATACTGATCTCATCCGCAAGCTCTACACCTTCCCCGGCTTTTCCGGTCATATCTTTTAGCAAGCCATTGACATCCGCAGCCGTAACATTGACCTCTTCAATATTAGCGGCGGTTTCCTCCATACCGGCAGACATCTCCTCCATTGCCGCTGAATTATCCGCCGCACTGTCGATTACCTTTTTGATACCGTTTTCAAAGACCGTAAAGTTCGTATTAAGGCTGCCAGATACCACCTGTATATTCCCGATTATCTCCTGTAAAACTGCCAAGAATCCATTTATTCCTTGTGCCAGCTCTCCAATTTCATCTCCGGTGTTTATTTGTATCCGGCTGGTAAGATCTCCTCTGCCTTCTTCTATTCCCCTGGTTATTGCTTCCAGCTCCTTTTTGGTTCGAAGAACAGGCTTAACCACTCCTCTTTGCATAAACAGCCAGATCAGCAAAATTATGACCAGCGTAACGGCAAAACAGGCTGCTGCTGTATATAACGCTGCCGTTTCGTTTATATCCAGCCTTTCCTTTAGCACCAATGTCTGGGCTTTATTATAATCATTGATTCCCCGGAGCTTCTCATATATATTTATGGTTATCGGTTCCATCTCCGATAGGAACATGGCATATGCTTCCTGCCCCTGCCCCCCATCGGTTAGCTTAATTCCCTCTGCCAGTTTACCATAATATGCATCGTATTCTTCCAACATACTGTCTATAGCAGCTTCCTGTTCCGTGCTCTTCATACCTTCCTGCATTTGCACAATCGCTTCCCTGGCCTTACTCTGGCACGAGTCGATTATGGTACGGTACTGCTCTCTTGTCTCCGCACTGCCAGTCAGATAATACTTGGCTGCCAAACCGTCCATGGACAGTATAAACGTATAGGCATCATTAAAGTATATCATATTCTCTACATTTTCATCAGCAATGGATTCTGCTGTTTCCTGTGCTTCTTTTAAGTAGAGCAGATTAAACGTCTGGGACAATATTGTAATAACTAACATCATTACAATGGAGGCCAGCAATTTTTGAGATATTTTTAGATTCTTCAATATACGGTTTCTGTTCAAGATTTTTTCCCCCTGTATCTTGTTTTTCCAAATGATTTTATTGGAAAATTCGGTTATCTATTGTACTCATCCCCATCTGAATTTTTCCTGGTACTAAATTTCTGCGCTTCTTTTATTTTACATTTACTGATTAAAATACATTACTATATAACAACGGTGTTTCCGCACCTTGACATATCTTGTCTCATTTTGTATATTGGATTAATATAAAGGGTGTATCAGAAAATAAAGTGTATTTATTCACTATCAATGAAGCAGCTTCGCAGCAGTCCTGCGAAATGCACGAGGTAATTTATGAGATATAAAATTAATGACGTCAAACGTATTTTAAATATTAAAGAAGAAACCCTGCGTTACTTTGACAAGAAAAATATAATAAAAACCACACGGGATCAAAAGAATAATTACCGGTATTTTAAAGCAGAAGATATTAATAAGATATTTGCTTACAAAATGTACCGTTCCCTCTTATTTTCTTTAAATGATTCCAATGAACTGGTATCCGGCAAGCCTCTTCCTCTCCTGGAGAGAAAACTGAACGAGCAGATAGCGTTTATTGAGAAAGAACAGAAATATCTTAATCAGGTCAAACATCATATTTCAATTTTGTCTGAAAAGCTGAAAAAGTGGAACTCTTTCACAGGTGGCTTTGAAATAGCCGAATCCGAGGAATGTTATTATCATCCGAATCAAACGGATACCTGTTTTATACAGGAGGCAGATGTATTTGAGAATACTTACCAGTGCCTTGATTATCTTCCTTCTATCTGGCCTTGTTTTTATTATAACTATTCTGCATCTTCTCCAGAATTCAGCTTTGGGTATGGTCTGCATACAAACCATACCCCGCCTATTAACGGCCTGATGCATCTGCCTTCCGTTAAATGTCTTTATACTATGATTTTTCTGGAAGATAACCTGCTGCTCTCTATTCCTGATATATTAGAACAAGCAGATACCTATTGTTGTCAAAATAATCACAAACTCAAGGGTACCCTCTATGGCAGTATTCTTCATGAGATGGAGGAAAACGGGCTTAATTATCGCCTATTCGAGCTCTATCTGCCTATTGATTGAGCAAATCAATTGATTTACCCAGGGCATTTCCGGTTGCGGCTGCACCGGCAAGTCTTCCGGAGTTATAAGCCCAGCCCTGTGCGGCGCCTTCAATGGTATGAGCATAATGATCAGAATAAAGACCTCCGGTGTCCGCTCCTGCTGCATAAAGATTGGGAATGGAGGTATAGCCGTTTTCCGGATCATTTTTTACCACTTCAAATCCGGAATTGATGCGGATTCCACCCACTGTACAAAGATTATTAACACTTACTTTAAATGCATAGTAGGGACCTTCGCTCATCTGGTACATATGTTTTCCGTCTTTACCGTAAAGGGTATCCACACCTGCCTTGGCATCCTTATTATAACGCTCCATGGTTTTTGTCAGGTTTGCAGGATTCATACCGAGTTTCCCCGCTAGTTCTTCAATTGTATCGGCTTTTACCACATATCCGCCGTCTACCATCTTGCCTACTATCTCAGTCAGTTTACTCCATCCATAGTCCATAGGAGTAATTTCTGGCATAGGACCCATGGCTATCTTGTCTCTCATACCCGCTGCTCTGGCTCCCTTTTCCTCCAGTGTTTTTAGCAGCTTCTCATTGTACAGAAAATAAGCATGATCTCCCTGAGAGATGACAGAATTACTGGACAGTGCTCTGTCATATACGATATCTTCATTAGCAAAACGTACTCCCTGTGCATTCACCCAGGGAATTATGGGAACATATGCTACGGAGCTTGTGGCCTGGTACAATTCCATAAACTCATAATCGCCCTCAATATTTCCATTTCCCTCTACTTTAAAGGTATGAGCAACCATAGCAGAAAGACCTCTGGCAGCAGCACCTGCATCCATCGCCATATTAATACCGTCGCCTACATTGGAGTTATAACCAGCGGCATTTACACTGACACCATTTAATGCTTCCTTCACCATTTCACTGTTTCCTACGAAACCACCGGATGCTATTATTACTGATTTGGCGGTTATACGTAATACGGATCCGTCTTTCGCTGCAGCAGTTACACCTGTAACTTTTCCAGCCTCTACAATCAGGCTTTTCGCAGGGGTTTCGTAATAGACTTCTGCTTTATTATCCTCAACGATCTTTTGAAGCATTGCTCCAAGCTGTTCTGAGGTTTTGGTATAATCATCATATTTATGATATCCGTTGGTGCCTTCCTCATGGCTTTGCTGTACGGCCGTTTCCGTTTTATGAAATACCACACCATGGTCTTCCAGCCAATCAGCAGTTGTTAAAGATAAATCCAGGAATTGCTTCACTAAAGTTGCATCTGCCAGCCAGTCCATCTCCTCCATCCACTTTTGAAAGATGAAATTGGTATCTATGGGTTCATCCCCTAATGCTCTTGCCTTTCTGCTGTCAGCGGCAAAAAAACCTCCGCCATTTGCAGTTGTTCCTCCGGCTATAGCTGTTTTCTCAAGTACAATTACCTTTGCTCCATTTTCCGCAGAGGTTACTGCTGCGGCTACTCCTGCACCACCAGCACCGATTACCACTACATCTGCTGCCAATTCTACGGTTTTACCTTCATTCTCCTTCACAACATCAGACTTAAGAGCCTCCATATTGCCTCCGGCTTGGCTGAGCGCCGCTTCTACTGCTTCCAGAAAAGCATCGGAAGTTACGGTAGCTCCACTTACGCCATCCACACCAAGGGATTGGTTATTTACAACCTCACCAGTAAGGCTCTCAATTGCTTTGTCTCCAAGTCCTTCTGTTTCGGATGATTCTACAGTCTTTATGCTTTCAATACTGTTTTCAGTAACAGTAACTTCAACTTTGATAACTCCATTTTTTCCTTTCGCTTCACCGGTATAAGTACCAGCTTTAAAGCTTAAGGACTCGGTATTTACTGCTCCCTTTCCTTCCTCTTCCTTACTTGCTTCTTCTGTCGCTTTGGGCTCTGTTTTCTTTTCTTCCTGGCTCTTTTTATCCTGGCAGCCTGTCAGCGAAAATACCAGAATAAGAGAAAGCAGTACTGCTAAAACTTTTTTCATTATAATGACTCCTCCTTTTCTTTATGAGGACAGTCTATACCCTGTAGCAACTATAGAGTCAAGAAGTTTGTGCATTTTTTAACAATATGCTTATACTTCCCATTTTCTTTATACTTCTCTTTTTATACTTCTCTTTTTATACTTCTACTTCTCCATCTCCATACTTTTCTTGTTCTTCATTTGTCTTCTTGTAATTCATTACGACAACAGCCATAGTTCTAGTTGAATTAAACATGCAAAAATATTTTTTACGATTTCAGAAAAAATGCACAAAACAGAAAGAACGAATGCGCCTATGGAAAGGGATTAGAAGCCCTTTTCTCTGAATATTTTGTGCTATAATCTAAAACAGATTGTTTGAGCGTTAGCGAGTTATCTGTTTTAGATTATGTCCAGCACAAAATATTCAGAGAATTAGGGCTTTTTATCCCTTGAAATGAAGCATGAGTCTTTCTGTTTTGTGTATTTTTCCGTCCGTTTGCCATCCCAAAAAAGAGCTGAAGGATTTATGATAATCCCTCAACTCTTCTTAAAATATAGAACACCTTATATAGGAACACCTTTACCAGGCTGTCCTTTTATACCCATTTTACTGTTCTTCTAATATACTCTCAATCTTCTCCTGCTCCTTTGAGGATAATATTCCATCATGATTCAAAAGAATAATCATCCTTCCAGCAATATTAGCTACATTTTGAATGTAGGTGGTATTAATACCTCTAACAATAGACGGAGTCTCACTGATGTTCTCAGGGGCTATTTCTATGATTTCTTTCACACTATCCACTTCGAAAGCCATGAGAATTCCATTTGATTTTGTAATTATCAATCTTGTATCTTCACTGACCGCTTTATCGGACAAGCCGAATTTTCTTCTCAGCGAAAAGACAGGGATAACATCTCCCCTTAAATTCATGATGCCTAGGATAAAACCTGGAGCATTGGGAACTGGTATTAAATCGGTAGATTTCTCAATTGTTTTAACTACCATAATATCCAAACCGAATTCTTCATTATCCAGCGTAAAAACAACCTGTTTTGTCTGTAAGGCCTGCTTAAAGTTCATATAAGGTACCCCCTTTTCATCTGTATACGGACGATAGACTTGATGTTATTCGTTCGTCTGACCTATACTGTTCCATTTTAAATACGCATTTATGAAAGGATCCAGATTGCCATCCAAAACTGTGGCGGCATTTCCGATTTCCATATTGGTACGATGATCTTTTACCAGGGTGTAAGGTTGCATAACATAGGATCTTATCTGGCTTCCCCATCCGATTTCTTTCATCTCACCACGAATTCCGGATTCCTTCTCTAAGTTTTCCTGCTGCTTCAGAATATAAAGCTTTGCCTTTAACATCTGCATAGCTTTGTCTTTATTCTGGAATTGTGATCTTTCATTCTGACACTGTACTACGATACCCGTCGGTAAATGTGTAATACGTATAGCGGAAGAGGTTTTATTAACATGCTGTCCTCCCGCACCACTGGAGCGGTAGGTATCAATTCTTAAATCCCCTTCATCGATTTCAATTCCAGTATCTTCCTCGATATCCGGCATGACATCACAGGAAACAAAGGAAGTCTGTCGCTTTCCTGCAGCATTAAAGGGTGATATTCGCACAAGCCTGTGCACTCCTCTTTCCGATTTCAGATGACCATAGGCATTAAGTCCGTTTATCTGAAGTGTAACAGATTTAATCCCTGCTTCTTCACCGTCCAGATAGTCTAGAACCTGGGTAGTGTAACCCTTCTTATCTGCCCATTTCTGGTACATTCGAAATAGCATACTGGCCCAATCACAACTCTCTGTTCCTCCCGCACCTGCGTGGAGAGTCAGAATTGCATTGTACTTATCATATTCTCCAGAAAGCAGAGTATTAAGCCTCATCTCGTCCAAATCATCTGTAAATTTGGTAAGTGCCTCTTGTATTTCACCTACTAAAGAAGCGTCATCTTCTTCATAAGCCATCTCTAACAGGGTCTCGATATCTTCAAATTCTCTTTTCAGACTATTGTACTCTTCTACAACATCCTTAAGATTCTTAAGTTCTTTTACATATCCCTGGGCTTTATCAGCAGAGTCCCAAAAACCAGACTCCTCCATGATATGCTCAATCATATCTATTCTCTCCAGCTTGTTAGCCAGGTCAAAGTGAATCCCCCACTTCAATCAATGGCTGTCTGTAAGTGTTCAGCGTATATTTGATCTGATCTAATTCAACCATTGTATCACCTCTTTCTTATTTAGATTCTTTTATTATCCAAGTGTATCATCAACCTATATCGTCATAAGCTCCATTTAAGCCATCCTGTCAAAGTACGTTTAGCATATTATATGCTATTCAATACTTTGGCAGGTCTGTAAACTTATTTGATTAATTCAATTATGCAAAGCAAACTCAGTATGCTTCTGTTTGGTTCCTCATAAACAGCAGTACTCATCTGGCTCAGGCAAAGCATCGTCCGCTTTCCGTTAATTTACGCAAAGTAATACTAACTTCTTCCGCAGCAGAACTTATATTTCTTACCACTACCACAAGGGCAGGGATCGTTTGGCTGAACTTTCTTTGTGGCACGTCTTACAGGCCCCTGTGCAACAGATTCATCTTTGTTGGTACCGGTAACCTTAGCAACCTGCTCTCTTTCAACATTCTGCTCAATTCTGACATGCATAAGTGCCTTCACGGTATCTTCTCTGATTGCATTGGTCATTTCATCAAACATCTCAAAGCCCATGAATTTAAACTCTACCAGAGGGTCTCTCTGTCCATAAGCCTGAAGGCCAATACCCTGACGCAGCTGATCCATATCATCGATATGATCCATCCATTTACGATCGATTACTCTTAATAAAATAACACGCTCAACTTCACGAAGCTGTTCTTTTTCAGGGAACTCAGCCTCTTTATCCTCGTATAATTTTACTGCGTCCTCCTTCAGTTTCTGAATTAAGGATGCTTTCTTCAAGCGATCAAGCTCCTGGGCATCAAATACGATAGGCTCCAAAGGAATTATAGGAAGAAGCATGTTATTAAGTTCTTCTAAATCCCAGTTTTCCGGCAACTGATCATCACTGATGCAGGTATTTACACAGTCTTCGACTGTATCAGTTATCATCTTAAAGATCGTGTCTCTCATGCTCTCGCCGTCAAGTACCTTTCTTCTTTCTTTATAGATGATTTCTCTCTGCTCGTTATTAACCTGATCATATTCCAACAGATTCTTACGAATACCGTAGTTGTTATTTTCTATCTTAGTCTGTGCTCTTTCAATGGCAGAGCTTAACATTTTATGCTCAATCTGTTCTCCATCCGGAAGTCCCAGGGAGTTAAACATTGTCATGAGACGTTCGGAACCGAAGAGTCTCATCAAATCATCTTCCAGGGAAATATAGAAGCGGGACTCACCAGGATCACCCTGACGTCCTGCACGTCCTCTTAACTGGTTATCAATACGCCTGGATTCATGACGTTCCGTACCAATTATCTTAAGTCCGCCTACTTCTACGACACCTTCTCCAAGCTTGATATCGGTACCACGGCCGGCCATATTGGTTGCAATGGTTACAACACCTGCCTGTCCAGCATCGGCAACGATTTCTGCTTCCAACTCATGGAACTTCGCATTGAGGACTTTGTGAGGTATATTCTTTTTCTTAAGCATATCGCTTAATTCTTCAGATGCTTCGATGGTTATCGTACCAACAAGTACAGGCTGACCTTTCTTGTGAGCTTCTACAATTTCATCGACTACAGCATTCAGTTTCTCTCTTTTCGTCTTATAAACTGCATCCTGTCTGTCAACACGGGCAACAGCTACATTGGTAGGAACCTCAATAACGTCCATTCCATAAATATTACGGAACTCCTTCTCTTCTGTAAGAGCAGTACCGGTCATACCACATTTCTTATTGTATTTATTGAAAAAGTTCTGGAAAGTAATAGTGGCAAGTGTTTTGCTCTCTCTCTTTACCTTAACTTTTTCCTTGGCCTCAATAGCCTGATGAAGTCCATCAGAATATCTTCTTCCGGGCATAATACGCCCTGTGAATTCGTCTACAATAAGTACTTCATCATCTTTTACCACATAATCTTTGTCCCTTGCCATAAGGTTATGGGCTCTAAGAGCAAGGATAATGTTGTGCTGAATCTCAAGATTTTCAGGATCTGCAAGGTTCTCAATCTTAAAGAAGTTCTCAACCTTTTCAACACCTTCTGCCGTGAGATTCACTAACTTGTCTTTTTCATTAACAATAAAGTCGCCTTCTTCTTCCACATCCTCATTCATAAGGGCAGCCATCTTTGTAAGTTCACCGCTGACTTTACCTTTTGTAAGCTGTCTGGCAAGAATATCACAGGCTTCATATAATTTTGTAGATTTGCCGCTCTGTCCGGAAATGATAAGAGGAGTTCTGGCTTCATCGATTAAAACGGAGTCAACTTCATCGATTACTGCAAAGTTAAGTCCTCTTTGTACCAGCTGTTCCTTATAGATAACCATGTTATCTCTCAGGTAATCAAAACCTAATTCGTTGTTGGTCGCATATGTGATATCACAGGCATATGCTTCTCTTCTCTGGTCATTGTCCATGCTGTTTAAGATAACGCCAACTTTTAAGCCCAGATACTCATGTATCTGGCCCATCCACTCGGAGTCACGCTTTGCAAGGTAATCATTTACGGTTACGATATGAACACCTTTACCTTCAAGAGCATTTAAGTAAACAGGAAGCGTAGAGGTAAGTGTCTTTCCTTCACCGGTCTTCTGCTCTGAAATTCTTCCCTGATGCAGAATAACACCACCATAGAGCTGTACACGGAAATGTCTTAACCCAAGGGTTCTTACAGCCGCTTCCCTCACTACTGCATAGGCTTCAGGAAGGATATCATCCAGTGTTTCACCGTTCTTCAGTCTGTTTTTAAACTCTGCGGTCTTGTTTTTTAGTTCCGCATCGGACAATACCTTTATAGAGGGTTCCAATGCTTCAATCTTGTCAACTATGGGCGTAATAAGCTTTATTTCCCTTTGACTGTGTGTACCAAATATTTTCGTTACGAGACTCATACTATTCACTCCTGTATTTATTTCAATGGATACTAAGTCAATTCCGGTAAAAATAATTTTTTCATAAAATACATTGTATCATTTCCCCAGTTAGTAATCAACCTTTTTGTAAGAAAAGACGATAACAGGCAAAAAAAGGGGCTGTAAAAACAGCCCCCCTGTAATCATTTTTAATTTGCTTCATTCAGAATCCAACACCATGAGAATAATTATTAACCAGCCTAATGGTTCGTTATTTCTATTCCACGTATTAGAATTCAGGTTCAATTAAACCATAAGTATTACCTTTACGTTTATACACAACATTTACTTCATCTGTTTCAGCATTCCTGTATACAAAGAAATTATGTCCTAAGAGTTCCATCTGTACACAAGCTTCTTCGGGATCCATGGGTTTAATGGCGAACCTCTTTGTACGGAATATCTTAATATTGTTCTCTTCTTCATAGGAATCATCAATAAATTCCTGATTAAGATTAATGGTTGCCTGCTTTTGTTCGATTAATTTATTCTTATATTTTCTTAACTGACGTTCAATAATCTCTTCGACCAGGTCAATGGATACATACATATCAGTGCTTGTCTGCTCTGCTCTTACCATACTACCCTTCATTGGGATAGTGACCTCAATTTTCTGCCTTTCTTTTTCCACACTCATCGTTACATGGATTTCAGTATCAGGAGTGAAATATCTTTCTAGTTTACCGATTTTCTCATATACAGCTGTCTTAAGACCCTCTGTCACTTCGATGTTTTTGCCACTTATAATGTAACGCATTCGAATCAACTCCTTTTAACTTATTTAATGCTTAAGCTTAATATTACTTAGGCTTAACATTATTATAACACACCCCAGAATTTGTGACAAGTTATTTCCCTTTAAGAATTCTTCCTACTTGGTAACTTGTAGCTACTATATCTTAAATTGTTCGCGAATTCTCATTCATTGTACGTCATATGTGATAATTTTTTGACAGTTACAAATTATACCATTTTACAAAAGGTAATTTACATAATTTTTATATTATCATAACTTACAAAACAAATTTTCTACCTTGACATCCCCTCCAGATTCCACAATAGTGGTTAAAAATTGTGGATAATGTGGATAACTCCGTGTATAACTTTTTTTATGAGTAAAAATAGGCCTTTTTTATTGTGGATAACTTTTGGATAAACTCGGCCAACTTTTTTGCTTCCATTAATTAACTTAGTCTCCAAACTAGATTTTGTGCATTTTGTATATTTTAGCTTTTGTCAATAAAATTCACTCCAGATTTCTTTATTCCGCAAATAAGCTGATTTTGAACAATTATCAAAAAATTCTATTAAATGATTATTTTGAGGCTCTTTTTTAGAAAATTAAATGAATAACAAAGGTTTTGCCAGTCATAGCCTTGCCTCCCTGAAAGAAATAAGAACAGCAATGTTATTTTTCATTTCAATCCAGATGCACATGGAACTGTTGGTATCTGGCATGGGTATATTGGGAGGCAAAAAAGATCTGTATCTTCCTGCCCTTTGGTATTACATAACGCACCATTTCACTATACCCAGGTAGTAAATGGGTTCGGAAACAGCGTATAATTCCAATTTTTGTTCTGATTTTACAGACTCGAACGTTGTTTTACCGTCATTCATATGGCAATCTGTCTTAAGTGTTCCTAAAATTCATCCCACAGAGCTTTTTCTATAATAAGGCAATCTCCGAGTACATAAAAAGTACCGCAGATAGTGTAACCTATCTGCGGTACTTATATACTGTTTACTATTTTACGATTCGTTTTACCTTATAAGGAGAACGGTAATTGTAGCTGGATACTTTGATTCCTGTCCTAGCTGTGCTGGCATTAACAACCTTACCATTTCCAATGTACATGGCAACGTGATTAATTGAGCCACTGGAATTTGTATAAAAAATTAAATCTCCAGGCTGCACATTGTTGATGCTTACTTCATAACCTGCACTTGAGGCCTGATCTCTGGAGGTTCTTGGAATACTATAACCAAAATGGGCATACACAGATTGTACAAATCCGGAACAGTCTGCACCATTTGTTAAGCTTGTCCCACCCCAAACATAGGGATTTCCAACAAAGTTTAATGCATAATTTGCTATTGTACTTCCGCTTCCTGAACCGGATGCAGAATTATTTGAGGAGCTTGAGCTTGATGAGCTTGAAGAACCGGAATTGGAGGAGCTTGAATTCTTGGAACCATTGCTCTTGTTGGAATTGGCGGCTGCATTAGCTGCCGCTTGTCTCTGTCTCTCAGCTTCTTTATCTCTTGCTAATTGTTCAAGTCTTTCCGCTTCTGCCTTCTTCGCTGCCTCTTCTGCAGCAAGCTTGGCCATCTCTTCTTCTATTGAAATAGCATATTTGAATTTTACATCCAATTTAATAAAATCTTTTGATACGTAACCTGTCTCGCCTTCATCGATTTCAACTTTTACCCACTTGTCGTATTCTTTGGTTACATAATAAGATTCTCCGAGCGGTATCATAGTTGTTATGGCACTATCTTTCGTTGGCTTCTCTCTTACAAATAATGTTTCCGTATCAACAGTAGCATACTTATCTGCAAATTCATCTACCTGCTTCTCCGCTTCTTCACCGATTGCAAGAAATTCTGATTTGATATAACCTTTGACCTTACCGGATTTTATCTTTACCCATTCGCCTTTTGTTTCCAGGATATCTGTAGCACATCCTCTGTAGAGCTTACCGACAATTTCACTGTCCGTATTGGGTTCCTTTCGAATATTAACATAGTCATTGGCTATGGAAATTCCTAAGTTTTCGTAAGGTGATTTCACTTTTTCCACTTCACTGCTGCTTGGCTCGTCCTTTTGTTTTACCAATGTTTCAAGTAATTGTTCTGCTTCGCCTTTCTCCTCAGTGGCTGTAGCTACATAATAATTATCCAGAGCAGGCATAATACCTGCCAAACCAACATCTGATGCACTCTCCGCTGCCTGAACCTTCACTCCCATTCCTAACGAAAAGAGCAGCGCAGCTGTACACAAGGATGCTTTAACAGCAGTACTTCTAAGCATTTGATATGTAACCTCCTTACGGTTTTCTCGAATGTGACAAATAATTAAATAGAAATTAAATATATGTTATCGCGTATTATAATCATCATGAAATGTTACAAATTTATTAAATATCCTGTGATAATTATATCAAAGCATACTACTGCTGTCAACGCATAATTTAACATATTTTAAGCTTTATTTGTTCATATTCGTAAAACCGTCTCAAATGTTACAAATTGTCTATATATATTTATTTTTACAGACTATTAAGGTATTTTTCAACCCCGGTAACTGCATTTGCGCCATCGGAAGCTGCAGTTATTATCTGTCTTAACTCTTTTGTTCGAATATCTCCCGCTGCAAATACACCCGGAACATTTGTTATTCCAGATTCATCCGCTTTGATATATCCGCCGGGTGCCAGTTCAAGCACATCTTTATAAACCTCTGAGCTGGGATTATAACCTACTGCAATGAATATACCATCCACCGCCAATTCCTTCTTATCTCCGCTTTTTAGGTTCTTAACCTGTATTTTCTCAACGACTTCGCCGCCGTTAATTTCTTCTACTACACTATCCCAGATTACTTCCACATTCTCCATGGATAACAGTTTACTGATATAGGTCTTGGCTGCCCTGAATTCATCCCTTCTGTGTATAACATATACTTTCTTACATAACCTTGCCAAGAAGATTGCATCCTCCACTGCTACATCTCCGCCGCCGACTACGGCTGTAACTTTATTTCGGAAAAAAGCTCCGTCGCAGGTAGCACAATAAGATACTCCCATGCCCGCAAGTCTTTCCTCACCTTCTACCATCAGTTTTCTGGGATTAGCACCTGTTGCAATTATGGCTGTTTTTGAGCGTATAACAGTTCCATCATCCAAGGTTATGACTTTAATATCCTCTTCTAACTGGAAGTCCTTCACTTCACCGGTTACAAAAGGCAGATTCATCTTATCACAATGCTCCCTGAATCTGGTTGCCAGCTCAAAACCGCTGATTCCAGGTATGCCAGGATAATTGTCAACTTCATAAGTGTTAATTATCTGCCCTCCGCTTATTGGTGCCTTCTCTACTACAACTGTATCCAGTTCTGCTCTTCCAGCATAAAGTGCCGCAGTTAATCCTGCCGGGCCTGATCCGATAACAGCCAACTCATATATCTTACCCATGATAAATCCTCCATTCATTGAACTTATAATACCCTGATGTAAAAACGGATATACATTTGCTTATTAATTGCTTACAATTTAATTGCATCTATATTGTATCACATTTTACAAAAAAGAAAAGCCCTAAATTATCAAAAGAGAGAAGCTGCATCATATTACCTGTTGGTAACAGGAATGTCAGGCAGCTTCTCTATCTTTCTTTAACTGCAGTCCGCTGATTTGTTCCTTATCAGGAACTTTTTAAAGCTACTGCACCTTTTATTCTTCGCGATTTTAGAATATCTGACTGCAACATATTATATCAGATAATTCTTAATATTGTATATAAATCCTAAAATGACTGTTGTATATCCTTCTCTGGAGGCTGCTTCATTTGCTCCGCTTCCTGCCAGTTCACTGGCAATCATAATAAGAATACAGACAATGATTCCAATTACCAGGCTGGGTGTGACAAATCGTACTTTCTCAGATTCATCTCCATTCTCTGCCACAGGTTCCTTTTTTCTAAAAATGCTTTTTATATGCTCCCATCTTCCTGAATTATCAGCAAGCACCCGGAATACAAAGAAAGCAATAACAGTGGATACCACTGCAAGGGGTAATAACACCGAAATTATATACACAGGTGTAATTTCTGCTGCTGCCTGCATTACCTCTTCCTGACTTACACCGTTACCGGTCATTCCATCGGACAGTTCTAAAAGCTTGGGGTACAGGGTAAGGCTGACCACTGAGGTTCCGTTTATAATAAAATGAACTATCATTGTTGACAGGATAGAGCCTGTTGCTTCTATAATAAGCGCAAATATCATACCCAGTACAAAAGCATAAGAAAATTGATTAAAATTCTGATGAATCAGTCCAAATAACAATCCGCTGATAAAAATACCTTTCAAGGGATTGGCTTTACGGTAATTCTGAAACAATACACCTCGGTAAACGCTTTCTTCAAATATACACGGTACGACAGCAACCATTAGGAGACTTATCCAAAATCCATTGTTACCTATAAGATTATCAATAACAGCCGTTGTATCGTTTCTGACAAAAAGCATGGATATTGAATTTATCAATCCCATAAGAGGCATGATCAGGAAGGTCAGAATAACCAACAACACCACATTTCCGACGCTTATCTTATGGAATCCAATTGCCTGAGAGAGCCCCTCCTTACTCTTTATAAGGTAAATTACAGAAGGTATGATCAATAGCAGCTGAGATATTATCAGAGCAAAAATAATGTTATTTGTTCTATCATATACCCAGGGATTAATTATTATTCCGGCAAAAGTAATCAATACTGTTGCCAGGAACACTCTGTTAACCGATTTTACTTGGTTCATAAACTTACTCCTGCTTCTCTTCCTGCTTTTTTATTATGATATGCAGCCATTCGTCAAGATTTGCTTCTCCAAGGTTCTCTGTACTCTTCCATATTTCAAGAAGCTCAAGTCCCGCGTAACCGGCCAGGAAATCCTTCATCGCTTTTGTCTTAAAATTCTGAAAGTATCTCCCGTTAAGATATCCTGTAAAGTCACCATGCCCAAAGGACATATATAATATTCCACCGGGTTTTAACGCCTTGATGACTTTTTCAAAGACCCCTTTTAATTCCTCCGGGGAGATATGTATCAGTGCCGCACTGGCCCATATCCCATCAAATACTTCATCAAAATCCAGCTCGTCAAACTGCATGCAGAGTACATCCTGTCCAATATGGATGGAAGCAAGCTCACAGAGCTCTTCTGCTCCGTCAATGGCTGTTACATCATATCCGCTTTCGATAAACTCCAGGCTGTCCCTTCCGGAACCGCAGCCAAGATCTAATACTGCAGCACCTTCTGGTATGGCTGACATGAATTTGTTTCTGTTTTCTTCTGTATTGATATCTACTGTGTTCTCAAAATAAAGACTAGCATTCTTATTATAATAATCTATCGAGTCCAAAAAAGTCCTTCCTTTCAAATATAACCCCTTCGCAGACTATCCGCGATATTGTTTTCTTCTTATAGATACGCCACTGCTTCCACTTCTATGAGGACATCCTTAGGAAGTCTTGCAACTTCAACGCAGGAACGCGCCGGATAATTCTCTGTAAAATAGGAGGCGTAAACTTCATTTATGGTGGGAAAATCTTCCATGTTCTTTATAAATACTGTTGTTTTTACTACTTTCGTGAGATCCGAACCGCTGTCCTTTAGCAATGCGGAAAGACTCTTTAGAACCCTTTCTGCCTGCTTCTTTATATCTCCCTCCACAATGGTTCCGTCTTCAGGATTAATGGGAATTACACCAGAGGTATAAACCATGTTGTTAATGATAACAGCCTGTGAGTAAGGGCCGATTGCTGCAGGTGCATTTGTTGTGCTTACTATTTTCTTCATTTATATAACCTCCGTCTATTCATATTAAGAACTATTATATACTATACCGAAAGGTTTTTCACTATTTTTTATAAAAAATGCATCATTAATTCATTTTTATGCGGACAACCAGGGAAACATGAAAGAACTTCTATCATAATTCCATTACTTATGGTACAATTAGACATATGGGCTAAACATGTTTATATAAGTTCCAGCAGGCAAATAACAGGTTGTCTGCTTGGATAGGATATTCAGAAAAGAGGTTATATATGTACAGTTTTAACAGCAGAATACGCTACAGCGAAGTCTGCAGCAATAAGGAACTGGATTTTTTCTCAATTATTAACTATTTTCAAGACTGCAGTCTCTTTCATTCAGAATCAGTGGGACAGGGTTTTGATGACTTGGAACAAAGACACCGTATCTGGTTAATGAATGCCTGGCAGATCCAGGTTGCTCGTTTCCCTGTATTCGGTGAAGATATAAAAGTATCCACCTGGGCATATGATTTCAATGCTATGTATGGTTACCGAAATTTTCTCATAGAAGATAAACAGGGTAAAGTTTGTGCTAACGCAAATTCTATCTGGATATATATGGACACGGAAAATAACCGTCCTGTTAAGATTGATGAAGCTGTTGCCAGAGCCTATAAACCCGAGGAGCCTTATCCTATGGATTATGCCCCTCGCAAGATTTCTCTTCCTGACGACCTAATGGAAAGTACTCCCTTTCCGGTTCTCAGAAGAAATCTGGATACAAATAATCACGTAAATAATGGTGAATATATCCGTATGTCAGAAGAATTTATTCCCGATAATTTTAAACCTGCCGGTATGAGGGCAGAATATAGAAGATCAGCTGTTATGGGTGATATAATAATCCCTCTGATTCATCAGAGCGAAAGTGCTCTTACCATCGTACTTGCCGATGCAGCCAGGAAACCATATACCATTATTGAATACACCGCATAACCAAGAGGAGGTCTTATGATAAAATTAGGTGAAATACAAGAATTAGAAATGATAAAAAGTACTGATTTCGGTGTCTATCTGAAGGAACCGGGTAACACTACTGACGAACGTATCCTGCTGCCCAAAGCTCAGGTTCCAAAAACTTTAAAAACCGGTGACAGGATATCCGTATTTATTTATAAGGATTCTGATGACAGACCAATAGCGACGACCCTTACGCCAAAACTGACTTTAAGCGGAATCGAGGTAAGCAGACCGGAAATTCATCAAGTTGATGAGAGCGATGCGCTTGATAGCCAGAGTACTGAAAGTGCTGTTGATCAAAATAGCATTTCTGATAACAAAGTTACGCAGAGTAAGGTTGCTCTGAGCAAAGTTGCTCTTCTGCAGGTAAAGGAAGTGACTACCATCGGCGCCTTTTTAGACTGGGGATTGGCCAAGGATCTGCTTCTTCCCTTTAAGGAACAGACTGAAAGAGTTCATACAGGAGAACAGGTACTGGTTGCCTTATATATTGACAAAAGCAGCCGTCTCTGTGCCACAATGAAGGTGTATGAATATCTAAGACAGGATTCCCCTTATAAGAAAGGCGACAAAGTTCTTGGAACCGTTTATGAGATAAGCAGTAACTTCGGTGCTTTTGTAGCTGTTGATAATCTCTACAGCGGATTAATTCCACAAAAGGAATTAAAACGACCTCTGAAACCAG
The DNA here is from genome assembly GCF_033100115.1 of Anaerocolumna sp. AGMB13020. NCBI lineage: Bacteria > Bacillati > Bacillota > Clostridia > Lachnospirales > Lachnospiraceae > Anaerocolumna > Anaerocolumna sp. AGMB13020. The sequence goes on from NZ_CP136910.1 coordinate 2,606,086, forward strand.
GTGACAGTGTAGAGGCAAGAGTTACAGCTGTTAAAGAAGACGGCAAGCTTGATCTAAGCCTTCAGGAAGCTATTCCTGTTCAGATTGATTCCGATGCAGAAATTATATACAGGCTGCTAACTGAGGCCGGCGGTTCTCTGCCTTATCACGATAAAACCGATCCCGCTATTATCTCCGAAAAATTCGGCTTAAGCAAAAATGCTTTTAAGCGCGCGATCGGAAGACTTATGAAAGAGCAGAAAATTAGAATAACCGCTGATGGAATTGAAGCTCTGGAAAACTAACAGAACAGCTAAAGCTAGTAAAAGTTCCGATTACCCCATCCCTGCAAAAATTTGTTATCCCAGGCAGCTACGAGGTATCGGAACTTTTATATTTTACCTTATATATATTGAAGCTATTTATTTTCCTCCTCTTTGAAGGAAATGCATTTTCTTCTCTTTCTCCTTAAATTCTTTCTTCTTCTCTTCCGAAATGTCCTCATAGAGACTGCCGAAATGGCTGGACAGCTTATCTTTGCAGTTTTTACAAAAACGTCCTGTTCGAATGGAAGCACCGCACATCTCGCATTCCAACGCTACCATGGAATCCTCCGTAAAAGCAAGTCTTTCCTCTCTGATCCATTTATGAATCTGCATCGTAGTTACTTCATTCGCTTCCGCTACTTCTTGAACTCCTGCTCTTGGGTTATCATAAATGTATTGTTTTACCTGATCGAATTTGTCATCAAGAGCCTTAAGACAGGAGGGACATAAAGGCGGACCTCCTATATAATTATATATCTTACCGCAGCTTTTACAATTTCTAACATCCATTGCAATCCTCCTTAGTAACCTTTTCCAATACATACGGTGACAAAGTAAACCTCATCTATACTATTTTTTTTGAGTATTCTGGAACAAGCTTCAATTGTACTGCCTGTAGTATAGATATCGTCTACTAAAAGTACTTTGTTTAGCTTATTACGAAAACTGTTTCTTTCTGTGAGGGAAAAGTCAAATGCTTCTGCCAGGTTCAGCGTACGTTCCTTATCATTGAGTTGTTTCTGGGGAAGCGTATCCTTTTTTCTTATAAGCAGATCAGATAAGACTGGTATCTCCAGTTTATCCCCTAAAATCCTGGCTAATACCTCTGCCTGATTATACCCTCTTTCCAATAACTTGCTTTTATGAATAGGGACCGGGATCAAAGCATCCGGTGAGATTTCCTCCATCTCCTCCCTATATGTTTTTAACAGCTCTTCGATATAGAATGCAGCATACTCTCTTCTTCCATAATTCTTAAACTCAGCCATGGATTTCTTCATTTCTTTGTTATATAACCATAGAGCTATGCCTCTGGTAAAATCACGGCTCTTCTTTTCACAGTCATAACAGTATTCTTTATTAACTTGTTCCATTGGTTTGCCGCAGCACTTACATTTCGGTTCCTCTATAAGAATAAGTTTTTTACGGCATTCTTTGCAGGATAGTTCTCCCCGTACATCTACGATTTCAGAGCATACGGGGCATCTGCGAGGGTAAAGGATATCCAGCAACGAGTTGAACATATAGGCTCCTTAGAACAACTTTGTTGGATATAACCCTTTATTTACAAGTTCTTTAATTGATTCCATAACAATAGGCTTATCTTCTTTGTAAGTAACACCAAACCATTTGTCATTGGTCGAAAGGACTTTTACAGATGCCTTACCCTTCTTAATCAAGTCTCCTACTTCCTCGGGAAGTAAGTATTCTGATTTTAATTCCTGACCATTTTCTTTTAGGAAAGTTACGAAACCCTCCTCCAGATCTGCTAACAAGCCCGGCTGAAATCCCCACATATTCATAGATACAGGGGTACTTAACGCAAGCTCCGTCTCCACGCCATCTTCAATAGCAATTGCGTTTGTGCCCTTTTTCTCAATGGCTTTGGTTTCTTTAATATCAATCAGATTGCCCTCGGCGTTAACCTGGCATACACCTCTTGTAACAGTACCATTTTCACTTAAGGTATTCCCAAGGATAAAACCGGCCATACAGTAATCACCCTCATTCTCACTTGCCACCAAATAATCATGCACCTTTACAAAGGCTTCGCTGCCATAATAATCATCTGCGTTAATTACTACAAAAGGTTCTTTTATAAGTCCCTTACAGCTTAATACTGCCTGTCCGGTTCCCCATGGTTTTGTTCTGCCTTCCGGTACGGAAAATCCCTCAGGTAAATTTGTCAACTCCTGAAAAGCATACTCCACCTCTACCTTCTCAGCTATTCTATTGCCTATTACTTCTTTAAAATCTTTTTCGAGATCTTTTCTTATGATAAATATTACCTTATTAAACCCTGCTTTTATCGCATCATATATGGAATAGTCCATAATGATCTCGCCGCTTACTCCCACAGGTTCTAACTGCTTAATACCACCAAATCTGCTGCCAAGACCTGCTGCCATAATAACTAATGCTGTTTTTTTCATTATCTCCTCCATTTCTGCCTTCACCCATATATACTTTAAAGACTTATTTAAGCCCCTTACTTATATTATTGTATTTAAATTATACCTTATACAGGATGAATACGCACTAATTTTTTTAATAATTACTATATATTTCCTATTTTACTTATTTTAGTTGACTTTATTTTTTTTCCAGCTCATTGATGCGTTTTGCAAGGCCAGAGTACCTTCTCTGCTCACTTTCATTATCAATCATAAACTGGATAGTATCTGAATTCCCTACAATGGTAACACAATTTTTCGCTCTGGTTACAGCAGTATAGAGAATATTACGGTTTAGAAGCATCCTGGGCCCGGTTAACAGCGGAAGGACAACAGCCGGATACTCACTTCCCTGGGATTTATGGATGGTAATTGCATATGCCAGCTCTAATTCTTCCAACTGACTGTAGGGATACTCAACCTGCCTGCCTTCGTCAAATTCTACGGTCAGCTGTTCCGCAAAGTGGTTGATTTCCCGGATGATACCTGTATCCCCGTTATAGATTCCAGTGCCGCTTTCATTGGTTATGCCGTACTTACTCTTACTCTCCCAGGTAAGCTGATAATTATTCTTGATCTGCATGACCTTATCCCCTTCACGAAAGATTGTATTATGGAATTCCTTTTCTTTCTTATCGGCAGATGGCGGATTCAAATACTGCTGAAGCACACCATTTAATTTCTCTACTCCCAGCTCACCCTTACGCATGGGGGTTAATACCTGAATATCATAAGGAGAAGCATTTACGTACTTTGGCATCTTATCTCTTACTAAAGCAATAGTAACACCTACTACATCATTAACTTCTGCTCTTTTTAATAAAAAGAAGTCCTTTGACTTATTGTTAAGCTCAATCTGCTCTCCATCGTTTATTTTATGAGCATTGACAATGATATCACTTTCTTTTGCCTGACGAAAAATCTTTGTAAGCTTTACTACATTGAATACATGGGAATTAATGATATCCTTAAGAACATTTCCAGGCCCCACAGAAGGCAGCTGGTTAACATCACCTACCAGTATCAGCCTGGTTCCCACCGTAATGGCACGCAGGAGGGAATGCATCAGGCTGATATCAACCATGGACATCTCGTCAATAATTATTACATCGGTTTCCAAAGGATTCCCTTCATTACGTTCAAATACCAGCTTGTTCTCCATATCACCGGACATTTTGGAGATTTCTAAAAGCCGATGAATTGTCCTGGCTTCATAACCGGTTGTTTCTGTCATACGTTTAGCAGCTCTTCCTGTAGGTGCAGCTAATAACAAGTCCATTCCTTCCGCTTCAAAGAAACGAATAATCGCGTTAATAGTGGTGGTTTTACCGGTACCTGGTCCTCCCGTTACAATCAGGACACCATTTTTTGCCGCCTCCATAACAGCTGTCCGCTGCAATTCATCCAGCTCTATCTGAAATTGCTTTTCTACTGTTTTTAACCGGCGTTCAATTTCAAGAAGAGGCAATTCATATTTTATATTAAGATCACTTAGCATTTTAGCAGTGTTCAATTCCAGATAATAAAGGCTTGCACCATATATAAGTTTCTGCTCGCCTTCGGTCTTAATAATAACCTTTCTCTCCATAGAAAGATTACTTATCTGATCTTCAAATCCCTTGGGGGAGATACCGAGAAGCTCACATACTTTCCGGTATAATATATCCTCCGGCAGATAAACATGCCCATTTGTAGTTCCCTGCACCAGTACGTATAAGATGGCTGCTTTGATACGGTAATCCGACTCTGTTCCGATACCTACTCTCGCAGCTATTTCATCTGCCAGTTTAAAACCAACACCATTAATGTCTTCTGCCAGTCGATATGGATTTTCTTTTATCACCTGATACATTCGCATTCCATATTCTTTATATATCTTAACAGCCAGAGCTGTGGTAATCCCATATTGCTGAAGGAATATCATAGCTCCTCTCATATCTCTTTTATCATTAAATTGAGAAGCGATTTCTCTTGCCATATGGTCACTGATACCTTTTACTTCTGCCAATCGCTCAGGCTCTTCCTCCATAATACGAAAAGTATCTGCCTTAAACCTTCTTACTATACGTGCCGCAAGAGCACTTCCTACTCCTTTAATAGCCCCTGAGCCCAGATACTTCTCCATAGAGTCTAAATCCTCCGGCTCCTTGAATTCATAGGTCTCCACCAGAAATTGTTCCCCGTATAGCTGATGTGCAGTGTATTTGCCGGTACAGTGTATAAATTCCCCTTCATTGATAAAAGTAAAAGTTCCCACACAGGTAATTTCTTCTTTTTCTTTTGTAAGGGTTAATACTGTATAGCCATTTTCAGCATTACGGAATACGATTCGATCTACATACCCTTCTAATTCTTCAGCCAATAATATTTCACCTGCCTTTAGACTTCAACTATTTTATAACAGATTTATTCTGACACTCCTATATACCACATCTGCTTTTAAAGTGGTACTGCTGCAATCCATGCATACCTCATTCCTGTTTGCAATTCTGCTAAATAGAAAGTGTGAAATGTTTTTAAACTTATAAATAACGCCTAGAAAACAACTATACCCCATTTCATAACAGAAATGCAATACAGAAATTCTCTAGGCGCAAGAAAAATCATATTTATTCATTATATATTACGTTTCATGGATTCATACAGCATCTGGGCAATTCCCATGCCGCCAGTCTCTACAAGGTCATCAGCGTATTTTTCATATAGCATATCACCAAAGTAGGAAACATATTCCCCCTGGTCTTCTTCTGACCCAACACTTTTCTTCATTTCCTTAAACATCTGTTCAACCAGATAGGATTCAAAGTCTTTACATACTGACATTAATTCATCATCAGTAGCCTTGCTGAGATCCTGGGTCAGCGTTTCTTGTAATTTCGTAGTACTCTGCTTTGCCTGTGTTTGAGCAAGAGCTGATTCTACGGAGTAATTATTAGCGATTCCTATACTCATTTGTAGCCTCCTTATCTGCGAAGACTATTCGCTTGCTGAAGCATTTCATCTGCTGCATTAATGGCCTTGGAATTCATCTCATAAGCTCGTTGGGCTACAATAAGATCTACCATCTCATTTGCTGCCTGTACATTAGAGTTCTCCAAATATCCTCTTTTCACAGTGCTCCTTTTTAACGTTGCATCCTGCCCTTCAACTCTGGCTGTTCCAGAAGCTGCTGTTTCTAACATTATACTGTTGGAAGTCTTCTCAAGACCGGTCGGATTATTAAACTGAGCAATTCCTATCTGCTTACCTGTAGTTACCAGATTACCGGATGCATCGGGATAAAGAAAATTTCCATATTCATCAACCTCGAGCAAAGAAGCATCGATGGTGCTGTCAAACACCAGAGGTTGTCCTGCTGTATCAAGTACGGGATACCCTTCTGTGGTTGCAAGGGTTATACCATCACTTCCTACTGAAAGGCCAAATGTACCGCTTCTGGTGTATCCAATACTACCATCGGCTGTCTGTACCATAAAGAAACCATTACCCTGTATAGCAAAGTCATAATCTCCTTCAGTCTGCTTCAAAGATCCCTGGGTATACTGGGAGACGATAGCAGAATTTTTAACTCCCAGACCTGTCTGTGCTCCCACAGGCTTTGCTTCGCCTGTACTGTCTGTTGATTTATTCTGAATTGTCTGATATAACAATGATTTAAATTGAGCAGTTTCCTTCTTAAATCCGGTGGTGTTAATATTAGCCAGATTATTTGATATGGTATCAACATTTGTCTGCTGAGAGATCATACCCGAAGCTGCTGTCCACAGTGAACGCATCATAGAAGTTTATCCTTTCTCGTATTATACCTTACCTACGGAGCTTACGGCCTGCTCAAGAGAACCGTCAATGGTCTGTATCACTTTTTGATTTGCTTCATAAGCTCTTGTTATGGCAATCATGTTGGACATTTCTCTTACAACATTAACATTAGACTGCTCTGTATATCCCTGCTGAATGGTTGCCGTACTGTCTAACTGTGTTGCACCGTCAAGAGCCAGATAAAAGCTGTCTCCCTGTTTCTTCAGATAATTATAATCTGTAAAATCTGTAAGCTTTATCTTATCAATAAATACACCATCTGCATAGATATTACCGCTCTCATCCGCCCTTACTTCTGCAGCATCGGAAGGTATCGTAATTTCTCCGCCTTCTCCCATCAGTGTATTTCCGCTCACGTCCATGAGCTTACCATCCTGATTCACTGTAAAAGAACCATCTCTAGTATATTTAACTGTCTGATTTCCTGCACTGTCAGTGGTGGTTACATTAAAGAAACCGGAGCCTTGAATAGCAAAGTCATAGGTATTGCCTGTGCTTCGCAGGGACCCCTGGTTATAATCTGTATACACCTCACCGATTCTAACACCCAGACTCATTGAACCAATCTTTTTATTAGAATAATTTTCAGAAACATCTTTTATTTTGTAGGTTAAAAGATTTTTAAAAGATTGGTTTGTTACACCATCTTTCTTATAACCTACTGTAGAAGCATTGGCCAGATTATTTGTTATGACATCAAGGCGCTTCTGTTCATTTACCATGCCGGTCCAGGATGTGAATAATCCCTTTACCATTCTAACCCCTTCCTGCAATATTCACGCTGTGAAACAATAAGATGAATACCGCACTAATCAGTAGTTGAAGTTCTATTTGTACAATCCTCAAGTCTCCTTGGGATATTACAGTAATTTCTAGTTTAATGCAATCTGTGTAATACCTCAATCCGGCATTGTTCCTATGCACTGCATACCGATGTATATATTATCGGCCATTCACTTCAAATACTTAATCCCTGGAGCCACTTAAATATTCAATATATTTTCCGGTACCAATGGCTACAGCAGTCATGGGATCTTCCGCTGTCATGGTATTGATACCTGTCTTATTCTCAATTAACTCTTCCAGTCCGTATAAAAGGCATCCACCACCGGTAAGTACAATTCCTCTGTCTGCAATATCTGCTGCAAGTTCCGGGGGAGTCTTCTCCAGCACGCTGTGTACCGCTTCAACTATCTGGGAGGTGGTTTCCTTTAACGCTTCTTCTGTTTCATCAGAGGATACCGTTATTGTCTTCGGAAGGCCTGTTACCAGATTACGTCCTCTGACATCCATCGTAACAACCTCTGGTCTCTTAAAGGCTGAACCGATTTTGATCTTTATCTCTTCTGCAGTTCTCTCACCGATTAAAAGATTATGTTTTTTACGCATATATCGAACAATTGCTTCATCAAAATCATCACCGGCAATCTTAATAGAAGTACTTACAACTGTACCTCCTAATGATATAACTGCAATATCTGTTGTTCCGCCTCCGATATCTACGATCATATTACCGCAAGGTCTGTATATCTCGATTCCAGCACCGATAGCTGCTGCAATGGGTTCTTCTATTATCTTGACATCTCTGGCACCTGCCTGATAGGTTGCATCCTCAACTGCCTTCTTCTCAACCTCTGTTACACCACTTGGTACACATACACTGATGATGGGCTTACGGAAACGATGTTTGCCCACAGCTTTCTGTATAAAATATTTTAGCATTTTCTCAGTTACTGTATAATCGGAAATAACGCCCTGTCTTAAGGGACGTACCGCTACGATATTACCAGGCGTTCTTCCAAGCATTAATCTTGCTTCTTCACCTATGGCTCTGATTTTATTTGTATCTCTGTCAAAGGCAACTACAGAGGGCTCTTTCAGCACAACCCCTTTTCCCTTTAAATAAACCAGTACACTTGCTGTTCCTAAATCAATCCCTATGTCACTACCTAACATATCTAATCTCCTTTCAGATTCTCAAGGTTATTCTTTGGCTGCTGCCAAACCTCAGACCGCCGCCGGTTCTGCATCTATCTTATACTGTCAATTTACTTTGTTAAAAACAAAAAATGCTTGTATCCAATTTATGATAAGCACGATTAAAACTGCTGAATTATTCTTTGTTATTTCTATTATTGCCGACTTTTCAGGAAGCTATCAAAATACTGATATACACTTGACATTTCGATTTTTTCCATAAACCTGTCAATTAAACACACTCTTTTTTATTATATACATATTTATAGTTTTTTTCAAAGGAAATTTTAGAAATATTGGAATATTAATATTTTCTTAAAGAAATATGCTGTTTTACCTGATTTATAAGCACATTTCTACAGTCACCTGCAAAAACACCTTAAGAAAACGCTATTTGAATCCTTCGACTGCAAGACAATTAAGTGCGCTGTTTCCAGTGTTATGGCAGGATGAAACTGTTTTTAAGATAATCAGGATATAATAAGAATTCAAAGCAAGAGAAGGGAGAATTAAATTGGATACTATCAAACTATTTACGAGAAAAGCAGAAGAAAACAATAGAAAGGAGCGGTTGCATTTTTGATTCCTGTTGCTGCAAAAAAATTTCTTGACTTTCCCATACACCGGATTCAAACACCTTCCCAATCTGCACTGTTTTCGCACATAAATTCTTTGCTTCCAGCACACGAAATGGTCAGTGTCTTTCATCAGTTCCTCACAGGAAAGCCAAAAGGTTTTCTTACAACATTACATTATTCTGCAACAGCTCCTAAATCTATTATTCATGAAATAAATAATACTACTAATAATTAATATCTTATCTGAAATATTCCTGTCCTAATAAATCCGCTGCCAGAAGTGCATCGTAGAGCTGATCGGCAGTTACATCTCCCGCCATATTATGTATGGTCTCACCTGGTATACAGGCTTTTTCAGCCGCTATCCTTACTCTTGTCACTTCTGTTACCCCTAACTCCTTAAGGGTAACCGGCAATCCAACCTTATGACAGAAGTCCATTACTTCCCTGATTTCCTCTAAGGGAGCACTCTCTAACAGAAGCTGCGTTATAGTTCCATAGGCCACTACAGAGCCATGCATTGTTTCTTCACATTCAGGAAGGGCAGTAAAACCGTTGTATACGGAGTGTGCTGTTGCCAGTCCACCATTATCAGCTCCAACACCACTTAGATAAGTATTCGCTTCAATAATTGCTTCCAGGGCAGGTGTTACCAAATGATTTTCACAAGCAAGCTTTGCCTGGTACCCATTTTTTAAAAGAGTCTTATAACACAATTCACACAAAGCCATTGCGGAAAGGGCAATACCTCCATTTTCAAGACTGGGGGAATCTGTTCTGACACATGCTCTGGCCTCAAAATAAGTTCCTAAGGCATCTCCCATACCAGCAATCAGGAATTTGACCGGTGCATTGGCAATAATCTCACTGTCCACAATTACAGCTTCCGGATTCCTAGGGTAGAAAAGATAACTGTCAAAAGCTCCATCATCCTTATAGATAACAGATAACCCCGTGCATGGTGCATCTGTGGCTACAACGGTGGGTACGATTACAACCGGAAGTTTTTCATAATGGGCAGTGGCTTTGGCAGTATCAATCGCCGATCCACCGCCAATACCAACCACTACCTGGATCTGTTTAGCCTGAACAATTTCTCTCATCCTGTTAATTTCACCAACAGAACTTATACCTTTGAATATTTCAAAATGAAGCTCACAATTACTTCCTTCAAAACTTTTCTTTATTTTATCAGAACAGTTCTTATAACCGCTGTTACTGCAGACAAATAAATAAGAGGTTCCTAACTCCTTTGTTTCCTGATAAAAATGCAACAGTGCACCTTTTCCCTGTAAGTATTTTAATGGTGCTCTTAATAATTTTAATACAGCCATGATGTCCCTTCCTTTTCCTGTGTTTATACAACCTTTATTCTCGTCTGGTATATTATTGATACTTTGTTATTATCTTGACAATCTAATAATAGCACCTATATAATAAAGTAACAATTACCCGCACCCCCTATTCTTCTAGGGTAAATGCCCTAAAGAGTATCCGAAAAATACCAGCACGGGGTAATATTCCAATTTTAAAGCAAGGTAAGCTTTAAGGATTGGGCGGTGCCTTCTTAAAAGTCAACCTGCTATGCTCCTTAAAGAACTGCCCGAAGGGTACAATGACTTTAGAGGTACACGAGAAGCGTTTTTTTAAATCATAACTTGAGGAACGCAACAATATTACCTGTACAACTATTTGGAGTTATTATGACTGAGATTAATACATTAACACAAGAAGATTATAGACGGCTGCTTTCTTTCTCGGAAGGCCTAAATCCCTACGATATGAATTTCCGCAAGACCGCAATGGATGATCTGCTCCATTACTTTCCTTTTGATGGTGCTGCCTTTCCTCTGGTAGATGGCAAAGGCTATTATAAACATCTTATCTATGTGAACTTTACACCAATTTCGATTGAATCCTACGAACGGGACTGTTACAAAAATGATTTTTTTGCCCCTGCTAATTTAAAGGAAACAAAACAGAAGTCTGTTTATACCATAGAAGATTTTACCTCCTATGTTGAATATGAAACATCCTCTTTGTACAGTCAATGTTTATACTTTAATGGATTCTATTATGAGGCTCTGGTACTGCTCAGAGATGAAAGAGGTAAACCTTTAGGCGCTGTTGCCGTATATCATGGAAAAAGTACCCCCGGATTTACCCTACGGGAGCAGCTCCTTCTCGAAGAAATAGGAATTATCATGGAGAAAGCTATACGATTACATCTGAATTATCTCTCTATGCAAAATAATCTGAACTTCTTTAGCAGGATATTTGCTCGTCACCCCATTGGAATGATATTATGTGATGGTAATTTTTCTATACAGGAGATCAACCAGGAGGCTCTTCATATCTTAGATCAGATTGGTCTGCCTTCCAATGAGGATGGGGCAGGTTTACTCTTAAAGGACTACATCCTTCCTGTTTTCCAGGAGGGTACCACACACAGATTCTGTCTGCGCTTGGCAGAGGGAGTCGAGGTGTTTCTGGAGAATATTATTGCAAAAGAGCATATAACAGACAGTTTTGTGACCCGCTATGCAATCTTTTTGAATCTTTCTGCCGGCAACAGCAGAACTTCCTGGGTTGCATATCTCAAAGAAAGAGAACTTACGAAACGGGAATGCGAAGTAACAAGTTTATTATGTCAAGGTTATAAGCTCATAGAAATAGCTGATTTGTTGAAAATAAGCTTGAATACCGTGAAACGTCACAAAGAAAGTATTTATTCCAAAATGAAGGTAAATAGTTCCAGCCAATTAATACTATTATATCAGGAAATAAAGAATTCCTGATAGTTAACAAAGCTTATTTATTTTACTGCAGAGTCTCGTTATGAGCAGTATACAATCTAAAATCACTTCTGTCCCGGTAACTCTTTCAACTACGAGGCATGAATATAAAATCCAATTGTGTGGAGCCTGAGATAAAAGGGGATGACAGAGAAACTGCTACCAGCTTTAACCCCCATAGTTTACGGCATAAGGAGCAGCATACAATATTTCAATTGTATACTGCTCCCTTTCATTTAATCCACCAATGTATTAAGCGCTTCCACTAAATAATCCAGCTGTGCATCGAGACTCAGAACATCATCATAATAGAATAAACCTTGGTATTCACCGGGAATCTCCAATACATGACCTTCTGCAACGGCAGGTATGCTCTTCCAGATATCAGACTGTGCATATTCCGATTCAATACCTTCCTGGCGGCACCAGATAATGTAATCGCCGAAATATTCATGAGCGACCTCATAGCTGATGGTTCCTCTTCCGTTGCCGGTGGTCTCAATCAATTCTCGCAGCTTATCCGGATATTGCTGTTCAAGGTATGTGTATAAAAGTGTCCCGCCTCTTGACCCGGTTTCATAAGAAAGCCCGGCCCACTCGCCGGAAGAACCCCAATCCTCCAGAATGCTGAAGGTTTTTCCGTTAAATGCCTCTTTTTTAAATATTTCTTTGGCATTCTTTAGCTTTGTTTCAAACGTAGTAATTGTTTTTTCTGCTGTTTCAAGAGTTCCGGTGGCTTCACCGATGATTCTTGTACGTTCTGGAGATAGAGTACTTTCCTCAATTACAAGCACCGGGGCAACTTGGCTAAAGGTATCATAGTCCTCTTTACTGTATGTAATGATCAGATCTGGTTCCAACGCCATGACCTCTTCCTGTTCCCAATTTTCGATCTTTGTTATCGCCATCAACTGATCATAGAAAGGCATGGTTTTTTGCATCCAGCCGTTGTACCCTACAACATTGAGACCAGCTGCCAGAGTTTCTCCAATATACCAGTTGACAACAACCCGCTGTGGATTGACTGGAATTTCAATATCGCCCATTACAGTATGAACTGTGCGGGTGCCACTTTCTTCGGAAGACTCTGTAGACATCTCTGCCTCCGCCGTTGTATCAGGCTCTTCTGTTACCTGAGACTCAGTGGGTACCTCAGTCTGACTTTTTGCGCAGGCGGAAAGCGTTAGTACAATGGTTAGAGACAAAATAAGTGGCATTAACTTTTTCATAATTATCCTCATGTTGATTCTCCTTGACAGGTGTATTGTTTTGTTGCGGCTCGCGTCGCCAAATGTTAGAGTTATCTAACTCAACTGTTATTTTACGGTGTCGTTGGTTGACTGTCAAGAACAAGATAGAGTGTATATGTTAACTGCCTTCTATGAATAAAATCTATAAAATCCAGATATTATAAGCTATTCATGGTTCAACCCGGCTCTCATTAATCATTATTTTGGAGTTGTTGCATCATATTTTGGATTGTTTTTAGGATTGTAAAATACAATGATTTAAAGTATACTTTGCATCAGAGACGTTTTTAAAGGAGGGCATAATGCAATACACAAATGAATTTGCTCTGGGCTGGGGTGCGATGGCAGAGCACCTTGGGTTTAAAACGAGGCGAAACGGAACATATTCACATTATGATATCCCGGATATTTGGGATAACGGATGGATTACCCAGGTAACGCCAGTAGAAGGGCTGCATATTGCCAGCGCATGGTTTACTGCCAAAGAGCAGATTGAGTATACCATGCATACGAAAGAGCCCTGCTTGTGGGTCTTTTGCATTGATAATGGCAGCCTCACCTTTACACGGCAGGGCGTACCCTCCCGGCAGCTTTCCCCATTTACCCAGCTGATTATCAGTAATGGCAAACCCCTGCGACTCAACATTGCAGCGGGTGAGCCGGTCTGCTTTACCAGTCTCCTAATCTTTGATTCCTGGATCGAGTCCTTTCTTCGGGCAAACAGCATAACCTACCCCATCCGGGTTTCAGATGCCAGGCAGTGGCTGCCACAGCATGTGGATACGCCTATTGTAATGCTCGTAATGGAGCAGCTTCGCTGGGGAGTACGTGGAAACAGGCTTCCACCGCCTGCTTATTTATGGAAAACGGGTGAGCTTCTATGTCTGTTTGCACATGAGCTCTCCCAGGAGCATCTTAAAAAACCGCGTCGCCTTTATGTCACCTGGGAAAATGAGCAGAAACTCCATCGGATACGTGAGCTTATTGATAATGATCCACTTAATACACCAAATACAGAGATGCTTTGTCAGCTAGCTGAAATGGGCGAAAGTAAATTGAGAATAGCCTTTAAAGGTCTCTATGGCAAACCTCTCTATGCATATATTCGAGAGGCTGTTATGAAGCGGGCAATGCAGCTGCTAGCCTATGACGAGCTGAGTATTAAAAATATTGCAACACTCTGCGGTTATGAAAACCCGGCAAAATTTACAGCAGCATTTAAAACCGTTCATGATATTACACCCAGTGAATTCCGAAAGGGATTCGGATTATAGCGTTATTTCACAGAAATTCTTTTAGTAAAAGTCTTCCGGATACGTGTCAGCATAAGCATTGGTTCCTATTTTTATGCTAGTGATAATATTAAAAAAACCCCAAGTCCTTATAAATAAAGACTTGGGGTATTATTTATTTTAATTACTGAACGATAGTAGCAACTTTACCAGAACCTACAGTACGTCCACCTTCACGGATAGCGAAGCCTAAACCTTGCTCCATAGCGATAGGATGGATTAACTCGATGCTCATTTCGATATTGTCGCCAGGCATACACATTTCAACACCGTCAGGAAGGTTGCAAACACCAGTTACGTCAGTTGTTCTGAAGTAGAACTGAGGTCTGTAGTTGTTGAAGAAAGGAGTATGACGTCCACCTTCATCTTTAGTTAAAACGTAAACCTGAGCTGTGAATTTCTTGTGGCATTTGATTGAGCCGGGTTTGCAAAGAACCTGTCCTCTTTCGATATCAGTTCTCTGAACACCACGAAGAAGTGCTCCGATATTATCTCCAGCCTGAGCCTCATCAAGAAGCTTTCTGAACATTTCAATACCAGTAACAACAACTTTACGTGTCTCTTCTTTGATACCAACGATTTCAACTTCTTCAGATACGTGAAGAACACCACGCTCAACACGGCCTGTAGCAACTGTACCACGTCCTGTGATAGAGAAAACGTCCTCTACTGGCATTAAGAAAGGCTTATCTGTCTCTCTCTGAGGATCGGGAATCCAGCTATCAACAGCATCAAATAATTCAACAATCTTATCTCCCCAAGAGCTAGTAGGATCTTCAAGAGCTTTTAAAGCAGAACCCTGGATGATAGGTGTATCATCGCCAGGGAATTCATACTCTGTTAACAGATCTCTGATTTCCATCTCTACTAATTCAAGTAATTCAGGATCATCAACCATATCACACTTGTTCATGAATACTACGATGTAAGGAACACCTACCTGACGGGATAACAGGATGTGCTCTTTTGTCTGAGCCATAACACCATCAGTAGCAGCAACAACAAGGATAGCACCGTCCATCTGAGCAGCACCAGTGATCATGTTCTTTACATAATCGGCATGTCCAGGGCAGTCAACGTGAGCGTAATGTCTAGCTTTTGACTCATACTCAACGTGAGATGTAGAGATAGTGATACCTCTTTCTCTTTCTTCGGGAGCTTTATCGATCTGATCGAAAGCTACAGCCTGACCAGTACCTAATCTCTCATGAAGAGTTTTAGTGATAGCTGCTGTTAAAGTAGTTTTACCATGGTCAACGTGTCCGATGGTACCGATATTACAATGGGGTTTGTTTCTTTCAAATTTAGCTTTAGCCATTTTTGTAACGTCCTCCTTTAAATAAATGCATCTTTGTGCATATACTTTTTTATCGCCTGAAGAAATGACTCAAAGTCATTATCTGCAGGCATTTGATTTTGAGCTCATAGCTTTATTATATTTCAGTTTAGAAATATTTTCAAGCATAATTAATGATTCCACGTATATTTGTGGATTAGTTCTTTCCTTTTGCTGCAAGAACCTTTTCCTGAACGTTCTTAGGAACGGGATCATAGTTGGAGAAGAACATGGAGTAAGCACCACGGCCCTGAGTTCTGGAACGAAGGGAAGTGGAATAACCAAACATTTCTGAGAGGGGAACAAATCCTCTGATAAGCTTTGTACCGTTGATATCTTCAGATCCTTCGATACGTCCACGACGGGAACTGATATCACCGATAACATCACCCATATATTCATCGGGAACTGTTACTTCAACTCTCATGATAGGCTCTAATAAAACAGCGCCTGCTTTGTTCATCGCATCTTTAAACGCCATAGATCCGGCAATCTTAAATGCCATTTCGTTGGAGTCTACTTCATGGTAGGAACCGTCATAAACGGTAGCCTTGATACCAAGAACAGGATATCCGCCAAGGATACCAGCTTTGGAAGCTTCTTCTATACCAGCACCAACTGCAGGGATGTATTCTTTAGGAATAGCACCACCAACAACGGTAGATACGAATTCGAATGTCTTTTCTGCATTAGCATCCATAGGCTCGAAACGAACCTTACAGTGACCGTACTGTCCACGTCCACCGGACTGCTTCGCATATTTAGAGTCAACTTCAACAGATTTTGTAAAGGTTTCTTTGTAAGCAACCTGAGGTGCACCTACATTTGCCTCTACCTTAAATTCACGAAGAAGTCTGTCTACGATAATTTCAAGATGGAGCTCACCCATACCGGCGATGATTGTCTGACCGGTTTCTTCATTGGTGTAAGTTCTGAAGGTAGGATCCTCTTCTGCTAACTTCGCTAAAGATTCACCCATCTTATCCTGTCCTGCTTTTGTCTTAGGCTCGATAGAAACCTCGATAACAGGTTCAGGGAATTCCATGGATTCAAGGATAACAGGGAATTTCTCATCACAGATAGTGTCACCGGTTGTGGTGCCCTTTAAACCAACTGCTGCAGCGATATCTCCTGAATATACTTTCTCCAGATCTTCTCTCTTGTTAGCATGCATCTGAAGGATACGTCCAACACGCTCTTTCCTGTTCTTAGTAGAGTTAAGTACATAAGAACCGGAATTTAAAGTACCGGAGTATACACGGAAGAATGCAAGCTTACCTACGAAAGGATCGGCCATAATCTTGAATGCGAGAGCTGCAAAAGGTTCTTCATCAGAAGATTTTCTGTGAACTTCGTTACCATCTTCATCCACACCTTTGATATCAGCGACATCAGTAGGAGCGGGTAAGTACTCGATAACAGCATCCAGTAACTTCTGAACACCCTTATTTCTGTATGCGGAACCGCATGTTACAGGAATAATGGTAGTTGCGATAGTAGCATTTCTTAAAGCAGCTTTTAATTCAACTGTTGAAGGCTCTTCACCTTCTAAGAATTTCTCAAGCAGATCGTCATCAGTCTCACAAATAGACTCAATCATAGCTGCTCTGTATAATTCTGCCTGCTCTAATAAATCAGCAGGTATTTCAGAGATGCTGATGTCATCTCCCTTATCATCATTGTAGAAATAAGCTTTCATTTCAAACAGGTCAATAATACCTTTGAATTCATCCTCTTTACCGATAGGTATCTGGATAGCAACAGGGTTCTTGCCAAGTCTTGTTTTAATCATGTTTATTACATTGTAGAAATCAGCACCGGAAATGTCCATCTTATTAACGAAAGCCATTCTGGGTACCTGGTATTTATCAGCCTGACGCCATACTGTTTCAGACTGAGGTTCAACACCGCCTTTAGCACAAAAAACACCAACAGCACTATCAAGAACACGTAAGGAACGCTCTACTTCTACAGTAAAGTCAACGTGTCCCGGCGTATCAATGATATTGATACGATGAGGTAATGCGCCAGCTAATTTCTGGTGCTCAAATTCCTGAGTCCAGTGACAGGTGGTAGCGGCTGAAGTAATTGTGATACCTCTTTCCTGCTCCTGTTCCATCCAGTCCATGGTAGCAGTTCCTTCGTGAGTATCACCAATTTTATAATTAACACCGGTATAGTATAAGATACGCTCAGTAAGAGTGGTCTTTCCGGCATCAATATGAGCCATGATACCGATGTTTCTGGTTCTGTCTAACGGGTATTCTCTTCCAGCCAAGGAAATTCCTCCTTATCTTAAAGTCACATGTGATTTATAATCACAGAACAATATTTATTTACAGCAAACCATAACAGTTTGCTGCATTTAATGCTATATGGGTTCTGGCATAAGCCATAACCCATATCAGAAGATTACCAGCGATAATGTGCAAATGCCTTATTCGCGTCTGCCATTTTATGCATATCTTCTTTCTTCTTAACAGCAGAACCGGTATTGCCAGCAGCGTCTAAAATCTCGTTCGCTAACTTCTCTTCCATGGTCTTCTCTCCTCTTTTACGGGAGTAGAGAGTTAACCAACGAAGTGCTAATGCCTGTCTTCTGTCGGGTCTAACTTCGATTGGTACCTGATAGGTAGCACCGCCGATACGTCTTGCTTTTACTTCAAGAACCGGCATGATGTTATTCATAGCTTCTTCAAATACTTCGATAGCTTCTTTTCCAGCTTTCTCTGCTATTCTTTCGAAAGCTCCGTACACAATCTTCTGTGCAGTTCCTCTCTTACCATCTAACATAATGTTATTGATAAGCTTAGTTACAATCTTGCTGTTGTAAATAGGATCTGCTAATACATCTCTTTTCTGTATATGTCCTTTACGTGGCACGTTTCTTCCCTCCTTAATAATCCTTATTGCCCGTGTAATAAATTATTCTTTCACGGACCAGTAAAACAGTTATCACTGTCTCACATAAATAAGTTCACTTAAATCATCGGTACTCACATTCCCTGCTACATACGGGGCAGTATAGGTTAACCCTATACTCTTTAACTGTGTTCGCGCTCAGTTTAACTTATCTTTCAAATCTATACCACTGATGAAACATTCTTCCTCTGGGGTGATAAAACGCGGCTCCCTTATTTTATCCTAATCTGAAATAAAAATTAATCCGGCACTTAATGATTAGCGGAAAACTTAATTATTTTGCTGGCTTAGGTCTCTTTGCTCCATATTTGGAACGAGCCTGTCTTCTCTTAGCAACACCTGCTGTATCAAGTGTACCTCTGACGATATGGTAACGGGTACCAGGTAAATCCTTAACCCTTCCACCTCTGATCAGAACAACACTATGCTCCTGAAGGTTGTGGCCTTCACCGGGGATATAGCTTGTTACTTCGATTCCGTTAGAAAGACGAACTCTGGCAATTTTTCTAAGAGCGGAGTTAGGCTTCTTAGGAGTAGCTGTTCTAACCGCGGTGCAAACACCTCTCTTCTGGGGTGAGGACACATCAGTAGACTTCTTGTTTAAGGAGTTAAATCCTTTTTGAAGAGCAGGAGAAGCAGATTTCTTCTCAACCGTCTTTCTACCTTTTCTAACTAATTGATTAAATGTAGGCATTAATTTTCACCTCCTGATTTTTGTATGAATACTTTGGGCCGCCTTGCATTCTTGCTTAAAATAAACATAAACATTGACGCAATATAAAATCGCGCTATATGATTATACTTTAAATTTGAGAACTTGTCAAGAGTTTAAATATGAATTTTGGCTGTATAGCAGCTATGGTATGTTTTTCCAGTATCAATAGCTCTTATATTACGGTTCCATCATAGACCCTTCAAACTTCATATGCTCATCAAGTACTCTTAATCTTTGCCTTTTACCATTAGAATTCTTATTTTCTGCTGTTAAAGACAGTTCTTAAGATGTTCATGGGAAAGAGTTTTACCTTATACAACGCTACAGCTGCACCTGTCACCACAGCCAGCCCTAGGATAAAGTAGATGATATGCAGGGGATGTACGCTTCTCATGATAAGCACCTGTACACCAATCCAGATTACCAATGCTCCTCCGAATACACCGCTTATATAACCCTGATATTTTGAATGAAATCTTACTGTAAAACCTGCCAGTAAATTTCCAAGGCCTATTACTGCAAATAATATGAGGCTTGGGTAAAAATAATTGGTAAAGGGCGAACCTTTCAGCAGGTCATTTGTTATCCCCATTGGATTATCCGGATAAATCATACCCATGGTTCCACCGAATATAGCGCCTATTCCAATAAAGAAATGCAGAATTGCTAAATACATAAATACTTTTTTCATACACTTATCCTCTCCTGCTGTATATTAGTGGTAAAGCCTGATACAGCTGCTGTTTGAACTAATAGGGTTTTCTGTATAATCATACCAACTTTTGTATTTATGCGCAATATTCTATAAATTTTTTCAATTCTGCTTTTATCTGACCGGGCAGGCTCCGGTTTCACAGTCCTCCTCCAGAAGTTCGCTTTCTTCCGCATTCTCTAATGCTTTTAATAAAGAATAATCTATTGGTCTGCTTAAGCTGACGCGTCTATCGTAGTCTTCTTTTGTAATGGTTTCATAAGGAAGAAGCGGATATGTCTCTTCCAGCAAGGGAAGAAAGGTAATTCCTACAACACTGTCAAAGTTAGCAGAAAGCCATTCTGCCACCTCCTCCCATTCCTCTTCTCTTACATGAACCGTAATACTGGTATTATGATCCGTCCAGGCTTCCATGGTAAGTTTATAAAGGTTAAGCTGCTCTATGGCACCCACCTGATACTTCGTCTTTCCTTCCGGTGATTTCATCGGAAATTCAATCACCTTGACAGTACAGTTCTCATCTGTCTGCCCCACTTCGTTATAGACCGGATAACACCCCAGAAGTTCGATCATCTTATATAAAGGGTCTGTTTTTGAAACACGGACTCTCCTGATATAATAAGGGGCATGGGCATAATGCACCCCAGAACTTACCCCTGGCAGATTGGATAGAGTTCCTTCCGGCTTGATGGTTGTCATCAGCTGAGGTTTTTCTATCCCAAGTTCCCTGCAATAACGTTCTCCTTCTTCATGAACCGCTTTCTTTAATGTTTCCAGCAATTTTCTTAATTCATTGTAATCCATACCGGTACGATTCATCATATCCATCATTCCCGTTAAGGATACCCCTACAATACGATCCTCCTGCATGACCTTATTCCATTCCGGAAGTTCGACATCAACCAGTGTCATTCGTAAGGTAACCCTTGCTGATAACCTGATTACCTCTAGCAGCCCTTTCATATCAAGGGTATTATCCTCCTTTACAAAAGCTACCAGATTGTTGGTGGATAAATTACAGCACTGCTTGGAACGCAGAAGGATTTCACCACAGGGATTACAACCCAGAAAAGTTTCTTTCCGTCGAATTGCTTCCCGGTTATTCAGAAAACCCGGTTCACCGTTAATACGAATCGAATCAAGCATCGCTTTTATTTCTTCTTTCCCGGGAATACGGTTATATAAAACTGAATTATTGCTCATTTTTCGATGAGAAATCTTTGTGTCTTCAATCCATTGACCGTCTATTACTTTGTATAGATTCCTTTTCGCTTCGATAACCTCTGTATCATCCTCTTCACAGATTACCATCATTGCACTTCTTCTAACTCCACCGGATACCACATTCTCACTAATAATAGTTGCAATATCCAAAAGATCGATTGTTCTTAACCCCTCACCTGATTCAACCATTACTTTATTGATTTTCTCAAACATTCTCTTTAAGGATTTATGTCCTGAAGCTCTTCCGCCAAAACGTTTAAGTCGTTCGCCCTCCGGTCTTACATAGCTGTAATCAATGATTATGTTATGAATGTTCTCATACTCTTCAAGGCTGATAAGATCAAAATATAGTTCCAGTCCCTTGCACCAGCCTTCTTTACTGTCACCAATAAACAAAACTGCTGTGTTTGCCTCAATAGAAAGGAGTGTATTCTCCCGTTCTTCCTTCGTCAGCTGGTTATAAAGCCCTTCTTCGTATTTTCCAAGTAACTGGACCTTTCGCACCTCTGGCATAGAATCCGCTGCTTTTTTCTCAATTCGAACTCCAACTCCACAGCCTAACATCAGCAGGTAAAATACATCCGTATAATCTTTAAGCTGATCTATGGTAGTAAAGCAGCAATTATAGTTGGAGAGCGGATACTCCTTCACTATTTCTGTTCCTCCCATATAAAGAGTTCTGCCGGAAGGAAAGGTTCTCAGGGAAAAAAGATGATCAAAAAAACTTTCTGCCTCTTTTCTCTCTTCTGTCACATCTACCCGGATACCATGCTTTACTTTATATTCTATGCCTAGCATAACATTATACTGTACTGTACGGTAGACGGTCTCAAACCAGTTCTCCCTACGGCCTTTCTCTTCCACGTATCTGGCGTAAGTTCGCAGATAAACAAACTCACCGATTCCTGTCATTGGATTATCTTTCTTATGGTATTCCGACAAAAACTCTTCTGTCAACAAATCTTCTATTTGTAATTCATTCATGTTTTCCATTCCCTGCTTTCCAGATCAGTAGTTCACACTCTTTACAGTGTAAACACTTCATAAATGTTTAGTTTTTCCAAAGGTCGTATTTTTATGTAGGTACTATATATAGTATATAAATTATATAACTATACCACATATATGTCAATGCCGCCAAAAAAGAAATATTCTCATTCAATTTTTTTCTCTTTTTCCTTACCACCGACGTATCTTGCAGCCTCCCAGTACTAAATACTTAATCCCAGTAAATGGATAAGACTCACAATAGCACTAAATTATAATATATAACCATATGTCATAAATATTAAAACAGCGCAAAAGCTTTGTAAAATGCTCCTGTACTGTTTTGATTATATTGTTAGGTACCGCACCCTATCAGCTCCTGATCCAGCACACAGCAAAAAAGCCTCCAAAGAATCATTCTTTGGAGGCTTTCGTTATATTATTTTTTGTATTCCTTATTTGTCGGAATCATCCTCGAAATCAGCATCATCAAAATCTTCATCGGATAAATCCTCGTCTTCAAATTCATCCAACTCAATGCTGTCTAAATCATCATCCATGGCATCCTCTGAATAATTGAAGCTCTGATAATCATCATCCTCAAAATCTTCAGAAAGAATTAACTCTTCTTCCATATCGCTGTCAAGCTTAACAGAACGGTATCTTTTCATACCAGTACCGGCAGGTATTAACTTACCGATAATAACGTTCTCTTTTAATCCGATTAGTGGATCGACCTTTCCGTTAATAGCAGCTTCTGTTAATACCTTCGTGGTTTCCTGGAAGGATGCTGCTGAAAGGAAGGAGTTTGTTGCCAGGGAGGCTTTTGTAATACCAAGCATTACCTGCTTTCCGTCTGCAATGGTGAGTCCCTTTTCTTCCAATATCTCATTGGCATCATCGAATTCCAGAATATCAATCAGCTTACCTGGTAAGAATTCAGAATCTCCGCTGTTTTCAATACGGATTTTCTTAAGCATCTGACGTACGATGACCTCGATATGCTTATCGTTGATTTCAACGCCCTGTAAACGGTAAACGCGCTGTACTTCCTGAATCATATAATCCTGTACGGCACGAACGCCTTTGATCTTTAAGATATCATGAGGGTTAACGCTACCCTCTGTCAATTCATCTCCGGCCTCTAATACATCTCCGTCGAGAACTTTGATACGTGAACCATAAGGGATCAGATAAGTCTTAGCTTCTCCGGTCTCATTGTTTGTTACGATGACTTCACGTTTCTTCTTGGTATCCTTTATAGTAACAATACCGCCGAACTCTGCAATAATTGCAAGTCCCTTGGGCTTTCTTGCTTCAAATAATTCCTCTACACGGGGAAGACCCTGTGTAATATCATCACCGGCAACACCACCGGTATGGAAAGTACGCATGGTAAGCTGTGTTCCGGGTTCTCCGATGGACTGCGCAGCAATAATACCAACTGCTTCACCTACCTGAACTGCTTCACCGGTAGCCATGTTGGCACCGTAGCATTTAGCGCATACACCGATGTGTGACTTACAGGTTAAAATGGTACGAATCTTTAACTTGGCATTAAAGCCCTGTTCGTCGATTTTCTTTGTCGCAACGATTCTGGCTGCACGTTTTGGTGTAATCATATGATTTGCCTTAACGATCACCTCGCCGCTGTCATCTGTAAGAGTTTCACAGGAATATCTGCCGGTAATTCTCTCTTCAAGACTTTCGATTAATTCGCTGCCATCTGCAAAAGCTTTGATCCACATACCAGGAATTTCTTTGCCTTCACAGCAATCAACTTCACGGATGATAAGATCCTGGGATACGTCTACCAGACGACGGGTTAAGTAACCGGAATCGGCTGTACGAAGAGCAGTATCGGAAAGACCTTTTCTCGCACCATGAGCTGACATGAAGTACTCGAGAACGTCGAGACCTTCACGGAAGTTGGATTTAATAGGGAGCTCCAGAGTACGACCGGAGGTATCCGCCATAAGTCCACGCATACCGGCAAGCTGTTTGATCTGCTTATCGGAACCACGGGCACCGGAGTCTGCCATCATGTAAATGTTGTTGTATTTATCAAGTCCTGTAAGAAGTGCCTCTGTAATATCATCATCGGCCACCTTCCAGGTGTCAATAACTGCTTTGTGTCTTTCATCCTCTGTCATAAGACCACGGCGGAAGTTCTTAGAGATTTCTTCAACTCTTGATTCTGCCTCTGCAATAATGGTCTTCTTCTGAGGAGGAACGGTCATGTCGGAAATGGAAACGGTCATAGCTGCTCTTGTAGAGTATTTATAACCTAAGGATTTAATAGCATCCAGAGTTTCCGCTGTTTTAGTGGCTCCATGAGTATTGATACATTTCTCAAGAATCTTCTTAAGCTGTTTCTTACCAACATGGAAATCCACTTCAGGAATCAGGAAGTTATCGGGGTTCGTTCTGTCAACAAATCCCAGATCCTGGCTGATGATTTCATTAAAGATAAAGCGTCCCAGCGTGGATTCAACTGTCTTTGTAATAGTCTCACCACTGTTGTTTACACCAGTACGTCTTACTTTGATCTTTGCATGAAGGGTAATTGCAGCATTCTCATAAGCAAGGATTGCTTCATTTACACTCTTAAAGAAATGTCCTTCTCCCAAATCACCGGGCTTTTGTAAAGTCAGGTAATAGATACCAAGTACCATATCCTGTGAAGGAACGGCAACGGGACCACCGTCGGAAGGCTTTAAGAGGTTATTAGGGGAGAGCAGAAGGAATCTGCACTCTGCCTGAGCTTCTACGGAAAGAGGTAAATGTACAGCCATCTGGTCACCGTCGAAGTCAGCGTTGAAGGCGGTACAAACCAGAGGATGAAGCTTAATAGCCTTACCTTCTACCAATACCGGCTCAAATGCCTGGATACCAAGTCTGTGGAGTGTTGGTGCACGGTTAAGCATTACCGGATGCTCTCTGATAACCTCTTCTAATACATCCCATACCTCAGACTGAAGTCTTTCCACCATTTTTTTAGCGGATTTTATATTATGCGCGGTACCTTTGGCAACCAGCTCTTTCATAACAAAAGGTTTGAATAACTCAATTGCCATTTCCTTTGGCAGACCACACTGATAAATCTTTAATTCCGGTCCTACTACGATAACAGAACGTCCGGAGTAGTCAACACGTTTACCAAGTAAGTTCTGACGGAAACGTCCCTGTTTACCCTTTAACATATCGGATAGGGATTTTAAAGCACGGTTTCCGGGTCCTGTAACGGGTCTTCCTCTTCTTCCGTTATCAATTAAAGCATCAACAGCTTCCTGAAGCATTCTCTTCTCATTTCTCACAATGATATCAGGTGCGCCAAGCTCTAAAAGTCTCTTTAAACGGTTATTACGGTTAATGATTCTTCTGTATAAATCGTTCATATCAGAGGTAGCGAAACGTCCACCATCCAACTGAACCATAGGTCTTAAATCCGGAGGAATTACAGGTACTACGGAGAGAATCATCCACTCCGGTCTGTTTCCTGACTCACGGAAAGCTTCTACTACTTCCAGTCTCTTGATTACTCTGGCTCTCTTCTGTCCAGTAAAATCCTTTAAGCCTTTCTTTAATTCTTTGGATTCTGCTTCCAGATCAATTGCCATCAACAGTTCCTGGATTGCTTCCGCACCCATTCCAACACGGAACCTGTTTCCGTATTTTTCATAGGCTTCTCTGTATTCCTTTTCATTAAGAACCTGTTTATACTGCAGATCACTGCTTCCTTTATCAAGTACAATATAGGAGGCAAAGTAGAGCACTTTTTCCAGTGTTCTGGGTGATAAGTCCAGAATTAATCCCATACGGCTGGGGATACCTTTAAAGTACCATATATGAGATACAGGGGCAGCGAGCTCAATATGGCCCATTCTTTCCCTGCGGACAGATGCTTTTGTTACTTCAACACCACATCTGTCGCACACAACGCCTTTATAGCGAATCTTTTTATATTTTCCGCAATGACACTCCCAGTCCTTGCTGGGTCCGAAAATTTTCTCA
Source organism: Anaerocolumna sp. AGMB13020 (assembly GCF_033100115.1). Lineage (NCBI taxonomy): Bacteria > Bacillati > Bacillota > Clostridia > Lachnospirales > Lachnospiraceae > Anaerocolumna > Anaerocolumna sp. AGMB13020. The sequence goes on from NZ_CP136910.1 coordinate 2,632,186, forward strand.
CAGAATAAACCGTCTTTTTCAGGCTTTAAGGTTCTGTAGTTAATGGTCTCCGGTTTTTTTACCTCGCCTCTGGACCACTCTCTGATTTTTTCAGGAGAAGCAAGGCCAATCTTTATAGCATCATAGGTTATTTCCGGACCACTTTGGTTATTTACCACTTCTGGCATCATCTGGCACTCCCTTTCATAGTAACGGACCTTTTAAACAGTCCTTTTCTTACAGTAGACTAGTCTTCGAATTCTTCTTCCTCAATATCGCTGATCTCTACCGTCTCCTCATCAAAAGGATCAAAGAAACTTTCCTCTTCCTCAGGTGTGGTCTCACGGTATCCCGCATCCGTATAATCCTCGTCATAACGGAAGTTGTTGTCTCCCTCGATAAGAGGTGTCAAGTCACCTTCACCATAGTCGATATTTTCAGTCATCTTGATTTCCTGACCATTTTCATCCAACACGATAACATCCAGCGCTAAAGACTGAAGCTCTTTTAAGAGTACCTTGAAGGATTCCGGAATTCCGGGATCAGAGATATTCTCTCCCTTAATTATTGCTTCATAGGTCTTAACACGACCGGTAACATCATCGGATTTCACTGTAAGGATTTCCTGAAGAGTATAAGCAGCGCCATATGCCTCCAACGCCCAAACCTCCATTTCACCGAATCTCTGTCCACCGAACTGAGCTTTACCACCAAGTGGCTGCTGTGTTACTAAAGAGTAAGGACCTGTGGAACGAGCATGGATCTTATCATCTACCAGATGGTGGAGTTTTAAGTAGTGCATGAAGCCCACTGTAACAGCTCCGTCAAAGAATTCTCCGGTTCTTCCGTCACGGAGTCTTACCTTTCCATCTCGGTTAATGGGTACACCTTTCCATTGTTCTCTGTAAGCTTTATTATTTTCCAGATAATCCATAACCTCAGGGTCAAGGACATCATTGTATTTATTTTGGAATTCATCCCACTCAGTATTTACATAGTCATTAGCCAGCTCAAGAGTATCCATGATATCATACTCGTTTGCACCGTCAAATACCGGTGTTGCCACCTTAAAGCCAAGAACCTTGGAGGCAAGACTTAAGTGAATCTCAAGCACCTGACCGATGTTCATACGAGAAGGCACACCCAGAGGGTTCAGCACGATATCAAGAGGTCTTCCGTTGGGAAGGAAGGGCATATCTTCTGCCGGTAATACACGGGAAACAACACCCTTATTACCATGACGTCCGGCCATCTTATCTCCAACCTGAATCTTTCTTTTCTGTGCTATATATACTCTAACGGTCTGGTTTACACCAGGAGAGAGTTCATCACCGTTTTCTCTTGTAAATACTTTGGCATCGACAATAATACCATACTCACCGTGAGGAACACGTAAAGAGGTATCTCTTACTTCTCTTGCTTTCTCACCGAAAATCGCACGAAGAAGTCTCTCTTCTGCTGTAAGCTCAGTCTCTCCCTTAGGAGTTACCTTACCTACCAGAATATCTCCGGCACGAACTTCTGCACCGATACGGATAATTCCGCGCTCATCCAGATCTTTTAACGCATCATCACCGACACCTGGTACGTCCCTTGTGATTTCTTCGGGTCCTAATTTGGTATCTCTGGACTCTGCTTCATATTCTTCAATATGAACGGAGGTATATACATCCTCCTGCACCAGTCTTTCACTTAAAAGAACCGCATCTTCGTAATTGTAACCTTCCCAGGTCATAAATCCGATCAGAGGATTCTTACCCAAAGCTAATTCACCTTGTGAAGTGGAAGGACCGTCTGCAATAACCTGACCAGCTTCAACTTTATCACCTTTCACAACGATAGGTCTCTGGTTGATACAGGTTCCCTGGTTACTTCTGGCAAATTTTAATAATTTATATGCTTTTTTCGTTCCATCATCATTTTTAATTATAATTTCTTTGGAGGTAGATTTTTCAACCATTCCTGCCTTTTCAGAAACCACACATACACCGGAGTCAACGGCTGCTTTTAATTCAATACCGGTTCCTACAACAGGAGACTCGGTTATTAATAAAGGCACGGCCTGACGCTGCATGTTAGATCCCATGAGGGCACGATTGGCATCATCATTCTCAAGGAAAGGAATCATGGCTGTAGCAACGGAGAATACCATCTTAGGAGATACGTCCATTAAATCAATTCTTGACTTAGGGAACTCAAGGGTATCTTCTCTAAAACGACCAGATACGTTTACATTTGTAAAATACCCGTTTTCATCCAGAGACTCATTTGCCTGTGCTACAACATATTTATCCTCTTCGTCCGCCGTCATATAGATAACTTCATCAATTACTCTGGGATTCTTAGGATCTGTCTTATCCACCTTACGATAAGGTGCTTCAATAAATCCATACTCATTAATTCTGGCATAGGATGCCAAGGAGTTGATAAGACCGATGTTAGGACCTTCGGGTGTCTCTACGGGACACATTCTTCCATAGTGGGAGTAATGTACGTCACGAACCTCAAAGCCGGCACGATCACGGGAAAGACCGCCAGGTCCTAAGGCTGAGAGACGTCTCTTATGGGTCAACTCACCAAGGGGATTATGCTGATCCATAAACTGTGACAGCTGGGAACTACCAAAGAACTCCTTCACTGCTGCAGTAACAGGTTTGATATTGATTAAGGACTGAGGGCTTACACCTTCTAAATCCTGTGTGGTCATTCTTTCTCTAACCACACGTTCCATTCTGGAAAGACCGATACGGTACTGGTTCTGAAGTAATTCTCCAACCGCACGGATTCTTCTGTTTCCTAAATGGTCAATATCATCAGAACCTCCTACTTCATATTCAAGATGAATATTGTAGTTGATGGAAGCAATGATATCATCCTTGGTTATATGTTTAGGAATCAATTCATTAATATTTCTCTTAATCGCTAATTTGATTTCTTCAATATCTTTGAATTCATCTAAGATACTTTTTAACACAGGGTAATAAACTTCCTCGGTTACCCCTAGTTCTTTTTTATCTACATCCAGGTAATAGTTCAAATCTACCATCTGGTTCGTAAGTACTTTAACATTTCTTTCTTCCGCTTGTACCATTATGGAACGTACTGCCGCATTCTGAATCTCTACGGCCAGCTCTTCGTTAATTGTGGTACCTGCTTCCGCTAAGATTTCTCCTGTTTCCCTGTTTACGACATCTTCAGCCAGAATAGCTCCGATGACCCTATTCTTTAAGGAAAGTTTCTTGTTGAACTTAAATCTTCCAACCTTCGCAAGATCATATCTTCTGGGGTCGAAAAACATGCTGTTAATTAAAGACTCCGCACTTTCTACAGAAAGAGGCTCGCCTGGACGCAGCTTTTTGTACAGCTCAAGTAAACCATCCTGATAATTGTCAGAAGGATCTTTTGTAATACTGGCAAGAATTTTAGGCTCTTCACCGAAAAGTTCCTGAATTTCAATATTGCTGCCGATTCCGAGGGCACGAATCAGTACAGTAATGGGAACTTTTCTGTTACGGTCTACACGAACGTAAAATACATCGTTGGAATCTGTTTCATACTCCAACCAAGCTCCTCTGTTGGGGATAACAGTGGAGGAGAAAAGTTTCTTACCGATTTTGTCATGTCCAATTGCATAATAGATTCCGGGGGAACGTACCAACTGGCTAACGATAACTCTTTCTGCTCCGTTTATTACGAAGGTTCCGGTTTCCGTCATTAAAGGCAAGTCACCCATAAAAATATCGTGTTCATTGATTTCATCGTTCTCTTTGTTGTGAAGTCTGACTTTCACCTTTAAAGGTGCAGCATAGGTAGCATCTCTTTCCTTGCACTCTTCAATTGAATATTTGACATCATCTTCGCACAGCGCAAAATCAACGAATTCTAAGCTCAAATGCCCACTGTAATCTTCTATTGGAGAAATATCTTCAAAAACTTCCTTCAGTCCTTCATCTAAAAACCACTGATAGGAATTCTTTTGAACTTCAATAAGATTTGGCATTTCCAAAACTTCTTTTTGCCTAGAATAGCTCATTCTTACGCCGTTACCAACTTTGATTGGACGTATCCTGTTTTTATCCATTGACGTTTTCACCCCTTGAGTTTTATTTTTATTTCCAGAAAGATTCTAGAATAATTTGTTTAAACCACTTTTCTTTTACACTTATATGTGCTATAATAGATATTGTAGGCATATCTTCGCACAATAGTGCATCTTTCATACTATCACAAGTTTGTCAAGATGTCAATATGTTTTTGTCCTTTTTTTCTATTCCCATGCAAAAAAGTTCCCTATCTTAAGTTTATTCCCCAATTTGATAAGTCTATACCAGGGACCCCTGTAATTTTTTGTGTCTTGAATTTGAGTATTTTAAAATACATATTAAGATTTTCATTTTTATTGTAGTAAGTTCGAGATTAAAAGATTAAAGTTCTAGGTTATAATTTGAAATTTTAGATTTTAAGTTCTTGGTTAGGTCTCTAAGTTTAAAGTTTTAGGTTCGTAATGAAAGCACTAAGTTTTAAGTTCTACTTTGTAGTTCTAAGTTAAGGGCTCTAAGTTTAAAGTTTTAGGTTTGTGGTTCTAAGTTATGTGTTCTAAGTTTAAAGTTCTAGTTTTGTTGTTCTAAGTTAAGAGCTCTAAGTTTAAAGTTCTAGGTTTATAGTTCTAAGTTAAGAGCTCTAAGTTTAAAGTTCTAGGTTTATAGTTCTAAGTTAAGAGCTCTAAGTTTAAAGTTCTAGGTTTATAGTTCTAAGTTAAGAGCTCTAAGTTTAAAGTTCTAGGTTTTTAGATCTAAGTTAAAAGATCTAAATTTAAAGTTCAGCTTGAAGTTCTAGGTTAAGAGCACCAAATTTAAAGTTCTCGTTCTGAAGCTCTAAGTTAAGAACACTAAGTCTAAAGTTTATAGTTCTAAGTTTTAGGTTTTAGAGGTTCTAATTTAAAAATCCAATTAACTATCTAATTAAGTGATATCCCAGATCCTGACAGCCTGATAATAGTAAGACCGAATATATTAGAATCAATTAATCTTGGACAGCAATGGCTTCATAATGTCCTTACTATATAATAATGTTTGAGTATATGATAGATTAATAAATACTGTATCTGCGAAATAAAAAAGTCTGTCCTGGCATTTGTCAGAACAGACTTTTATCATTTGCTGTAAATTATTTAACTGTAACTTTAGCGCCTTCTGCTTCAAGTTTAGCTTTGATATCAGCAGCTTCATCTTTAGATGCAGCCTCTTTTAATGTCTTAGGAGCGCCATCTACAAGGTCTTTAGCTTCTTTTAAGCCTAAGCCAGTGATTTCACGAACTACTTTAATAACCTTAACTTTGTTAGGGCCGCAGTCTGTTAACTCTACGTCAAATTCTGTCTTCTCTTCAGCTTCTGCTGCACCAGCTGCAGGACCAGCAACTACAACACCAGCTGCTGCGGATACACCGAATTCTTCTTCACATGCTTTTACTAAATCATTTAATTCTAATACTGTTAAGCTCTTAATAGCTTCGATAAACTCTTGAGTTGTCATTTGAAAATACCTCCGTTTAATAATTTATTGTACTGAAACTAATTTTTGATCCTTATGCCACTTCAGACTGTTTCTCAGCGATCTGCTTAAGAACACGAGCAAAGTTGGTAATAGGTGACTGTAAGCTTCCAAGTAACTTGGAAATAAGTACTTCTCTGGAAGGAATTGTTGCGATAACCTGGATACCTTTTTCATCATAGTAGGTTCCTTCAACAACACCTGCTTTGAACTCTAACTTAGGAGCAGTCTTGATTGTATCATTGATGATTCTTGCAGGAGATGTTGCATCTTCGATGCCGAAAGCCACTGCTGTAGGTCCTTCTAAGTGTTTAGCAAGACTCTCATAAGCAGTTCCTTCAAACGCACGCTTTAACAAAGTATTCTTATATACTTTATATACAACTCCAGCTTCTCTTAACTGCTTACGAAGCTTTGTATCTTCTTCCACAGTAAGTCCACGGTAGTCAACTGCAACGATTGATTTCGCCTGATCAACATAACCTTTAATCTCATCGATAATAGGTTGTTTTAATTCTACTTTTGCCATTCTGGTATACCTCCTTATAGATTTTTAAAAAATCCCTTACTGCCGGACAGTAAGGGATTCGAAAATTCGTATCAGGAACGCGGGGTAAACAGAAATATTTCTATTTATCTTAAGTTCCGTATGAATTAAAGTTCGTAAGATCATATAATCTTAAAAACCATTCCCTCGGTAGGCGTTTTCTCCTTATGCCTTACGGCACCTACTGTCTACGGCAGTTATTGCTAACGTATTATAACATTAATCTATTATAGTGTCAACCATAAATTAAAATCTTTTTAAAACTATTACTGAGCAAGCTTCGCTGTATTTAATTTTACACCAGGTCCCATAGTGGAAGACAGTGTAACGCTTTTTAAATACTGACCCTTTGCTGCAGAAGGTTTTGCTTTATTGATTGCACCGATAAGCGTCTGGAAGTTGTCCGCTAATTGATCTTCGCTAAAAGAAGCTTTTCCCAACGGCACGTGAATGATATTTGTCTTGTCTAATCTGTATTCAATCTTACCAGCTTTGATTTCCTTAACAGCCTTTGTTACATCCATAGTAACAGTTCCAGCTTTAGGGTTAGGCATTAAGCCCTTAGGTCCGAGTACACGTCCTAAACGTCCTACTACACCCATCATATCAGGAGTTGCAACAACTACGTCAAAGTCAACCCAGCCATCGTTCTGGATTTTAGGCACTAACTCTTCTCCGCCTACGTAATCTGCTCCGGCTGCTTCAGCTTCTGTAAGCTTGTCACCCTTTGCAAATACTAAAACTTTAACATCTTTACCAGTTCCGTGGGGAAGTACAACTGCTCCACGTACCTGCTGATCAGCGTGACGACCGTCAACACCAAGTCTGATATGAGCTTCTACTGTTTCATCAAATTTAGCAACTGCTGTTTTCTTAACTAAGCCGATAGCAGCATCTGCATCATAAAGAACAGCCCTGTCGATAAGCTTTGCAGCTTCTGCGTATTTCTTTCCTCTTTTCATTACATTACCTCCTAGTGGTATTATCGGGAGCTTAAAGAATCTGTTCATTTCGCTAAACAGTTCCATCATGGAATAATAAAACCTTCCATTACCCTCCCACACTTAAAATAAATTAGTCAACTACAGTGATTCCCATACTTCTTGCAGTACCTGCAATCATACTGGTTGCTGTTTCAATATTAGCTGCATTCAAATCAGGCATTTTTAATTCTGCGATTTTCTGAACTTCAGCTCTTGTGATTGTAGCAACTTTAGTCTTGTTAGGAACAGCTGAACCGGACTTTAAATTGCAAGCTTTCTTTAACAATATAGCAGCGGGAGGAGTCTTAGTGATAAAGCTGAAGCTTCTATCCGCATATACTGTGATAACTACAGGGATGATCATTCCTTCCTGATCTGCAGTTCTTGCATTAAATTCCTTTGTAAACTGCACAATGTTAACACCGTGCTGACCTAAAGCAGGTCCTACGGGCGGTGCAGGTGTTGCCTTTGCAGCGGGAATCTGTAATTTAATATATCCTGTAACTTTCTTTGCCATTATAGCATACCTCCTGAATTTGTGGTTTTATCGGGATTGCCCTCCCACCATCCGGTTTTTTGCAATAGAAGTATTTTCTACCGGATGCGTTTGTTTACAGTTTGTAACTATTCAGTAATAGTCACTACATTTTTCTAATATCCGTGAAACTGATCTCGACAGGAGTTTCACGACCAAACATATCGACACTGATTGTAACGATCTGCTTGTGAGTATTAATCTGCTTAATGATGCCGGTTGTATTTTCCCACACACCGGAAACAACCTCCACCATATCACCGATTTCAAAATCAATAACAACATCATCTTTTCTGATTCCCATGGCCTTCATTTCTAAGTCCGTTAAGGGAACCGGTTTGGAGCCAGGACCGACAAATCCGGTAACGCCGCGGGTATTACGCACAACGTACCAGGTATCGTCGTTCATTTCCATGTTAAGTAAAACATATCCAGGGAACAACTTCTTCTGAACTTTTTTCTTAACACCGTTCTTTACTTCAATAACATCCTGAAGGGGAACGGATACCTCTAAGATTTGATCTTGAAGCTTTCTGTTTTCAATTGTTTTCTCAATGTTGGCTTTAACCTTATTCTCATATCCTGAGTAAGTATGAACAACGTACCAATTCGTCTTTGACATATGACCACCTTTATTTCTATTTAATAATAAATCCGAATCCGAACTTAATGATAACATCAAGTAGAGATATTATTAAACCTAAAGCAACAGATGCTACTAAAACAGCTGTTGACTGCTTTACAAGGGTTTCTTTGTCAGGCCAGGCGATTTTTGAGAATTCAGCTTTCAGTCCTGAGAACTTGCTTTTCTTTGGAGCCTTTTCTGTTGTAGTTAAGTTTTCTCCCATATTCTCTTATCCTTTCCTATCAGTATAACCGGATTAGACCGGCAAATAACTGATGAGACTATTCGATTCCGTTATTTTGTTTCTTTGTGTGTTGTGTGTGATTTGCAGAACTTGCAATATTTCTTTGTTTCCATTCTGTCTGGATGTGCTTTCTTTTCTTTTGTCGTATTATAATTACGTTGTTTGCACTCCGTACATGCCAATGTGATCTTTACGCGCACAGCTTCCACCTCCGCTTGAAATTTAAATTTAAAATTTTAGGCATAAAAAAAAGACCTCTTCCATCGCCAATCTACTATAACATACTTATGAGTTCCAGTCAATGAATTTTTTTTACAGTACCGCCCTCTATCAGACTGACACCAAGGCTGATAGAGTCCAGGGATGTAGTCATTGGACTCTCAATCAGATTGATGAGCTGTCTGGCAGCCTCTGAACCCAGCTTGTCCGTATCCTGCTTCACAGTGGTAAGCTTAGGCTCTATAGCCTGTGATACGGATACTCCATCGTAACCGGCTACGGATATATCCTCTGGCACCTTAAGTCCCATTTTCTTCGCACAGTTCATAACCCCCATGGCTGCATAGTCATCCGGAGCGATAATACAGGTGGGAGGATCAGGCAGAGAAATCAGACTCCTTGCCAGTTCCTCACATTTTTCCGCATTTCGATAGATTCCCTCCACCAGATACTCTTCCTTTACGATCAGACCGTTCTCTCTCATGGTATTGTGGAAGCTGACCAGGCGGTTATGCGTAACAGAAGACTTACTGCCGTGGATATAAGCTATTTTACTGTGTCCCGAATTTATGATATATTGTGTAAGCTGCTTCATTCCGTCATAGTTATCTGACAATACAGCAATCACTTCATTAAATACCTGGTCAATGGTAACCGCAGGAAAAGAACTGTTGACCAGTTCTATCACCTCAGTCTCATTAAAATCCGCACAGACAATAAATACCCCGTCAAAATCTCGATATCTGCAATGCTCCAGATAACTCATTTTCCGCTTACCAATATTATGCTCAATAAAAGTTATGTCATATCCTTTTAAGGCAGCTTTTTCTTTAAAGGCAGCAAGAATATGAGCAAAATATTCATTTCGCATTCCATAATTAAACAGAGTGGAAAACAACACTCCAATATTATATGTCTTTTTTGATTTCGGTGCCTTGCCGCTGTCTGTTGACAGATACCCAAGCTCCACTGCCGCTTTTTTAATTTCTTCTCTTTTATCGTCACTGATATCACGATATCCGTTTAGGGCTTTACTGACAGTTGAAGTTGATACACCGCATTTATTTGCGATTTCTTTAATGGTAGCCATATCTTATCACCACTTTTTATAATTTATTTAGAATGAACTTGACATTCCGTACTCTGTACCGGGTGTTCCGCTCTGTGAAGGGGCAAGGCACTGGTTAAGGCTTGTACTGGTTCCAGTACTCCAAAAAGTGCGATGCTATAACATAATAAAGCGAACCTTTAGAACAATATCATAATCATAGGTTTCCAGACTCGTCCTAACCCGGTGCAGCATGCATTATCCTATCTGCCCATAAGACGTTTTATACTTTAATTTAACTTATATATTATATAACAGGTGATAATTTTTCAAGTAAAATTGATTTTCTTCCTGCATATTTCTCTTTGGCTTTCTACTGCACATACTAATCGAATGTACGAGCATACTTTTCTTCGTGTATTCTTTTCTTCGTGCATTCTTTTCTTCGTGCATTCTTTACTTCATGCATTTTTTTCTTCATGCATTTTTTTCTTCATGCATTTTTTTCTTCATGCATTTTTTTCTAAAGTATAATTCCATTGGTAATTTTTTATTAGATCATGCTCATCAATCATACTTAATCATTTTGCAGCCAAACTGCTCCTATCCAAGAGTATTCTTAAGTCTGAGCTGAGCTTTTAAAAGTATTCCACCAAGAATTCCAATTAAAACTCCGGTAACCGTACCGGCGATTAATAATACCGGCAGATAATAAATTACACTTGAGGTCTTTAACATAAGTCCTGCCACAAAAATCTGACCTATATTATGCGAGATACCGCCAGCCAGGCTGACTCCAATCATACTAAATCCCTTAATTCTCTTTAACAGGCACATAACCAGCCAGCTGAGGATTCCCCCTGCCAGACTGTAAAGCAGTGCTGCCATATTTCCAAAGGTAAAGCCCACCAACACCACCCGGACACAGGAGATAAAGAAGGCATCCTTAGGCCCCATTGCATAGAGCGCTGTAAGCACTACAATATTGGCAAGCCCAAGCTTTATACCCGGTATACCAAGAGATATGGGAACAAGCACCTCAACAAAGCTAAATACAAACGCAAGGGCTACGAATATACCGTAGTATGCTACCTTACCGGCTACGGATTTTTTCATTTTAACCTCTATTCTTGCGCACGCTTTTTGTGCATACCAAGTTTGTGGTGCGCAAGCACAAACTTGCGGTTGAAAAATTTATTTTTCAACCTAACTCCCATCTGTGCATTTTGATGCACGTACTTTATTCTCTGATATACTTTTCAAAACCAGAGCTGTATTTTAAGTCACCATTTTTAAACACCCATAAGGCTTCAATATCAGGGTGTGCTTCCACAAACTTCATGCCATCCTCATAAGACATGTTAAAGATTGCTTTGGTATAGGCATCCGCCATTCCCGAATCCTTACAGACAATTGAAACTGCTGTAAAATAAGTAGAGGGCATCAGTGTTGCCGGGTCTATTATATGATGGTATTTCACACCATCGACCATGTAAAACCGTTCATAATCACCACTGGATACCAAGGAGGCTTCGGTTAGATTTAAGATATAAAGATTCGCCTGTTCACTGGTCAAATCCGGGTTCTGGATACCTACACGCCAGGGATCGCCTTTGCCATCTCTGCTGCCGATGACTCTGACATTTCCGCCCACGCTTACCATACCGTTAGTAAAACCATTCTCTTCAGCATACTGGCACACCTTTTCCGTAGCATAACCCTTTCCTACACCTCCTACGTCAAGAGACATTTCGGGGTCATTCAGATATACGGTGGACTCTTCTTCATTGATTATCATATCTTCTATATTGGTATGCTGATTCTTTTCTTCCAACAATTCCATAGGAGGAACTTTAGCTTTTTCCGGATTGTCTATTCCTTCTTCCCTGTATTCATGCCATACCTTAAGCACTGCACCCAGAGCTATGTTCAATTTGCCGTCCGTTTCTTTGTATGCCTCCTTGGCATAGGTGAGCATATCTATAATTTTCTTATCCACCTTAACGGGTTTTATTCCTGCATTGTCATTAATGGTCTTTATATTATTAATCCCTTCATAATCGTTATAAATATCATAAAGCTCGTGATATACCTTAAGCTCATCATAGATCATCTGGGCATATTTATCGAAGTCTTCTTTGTTGTCTGCATAACCGACGATTTTTGTTACCGTATTAAATAAAACCAGAAACTCTGCCTGATATCTTTTCTGCTCGGACGCACAGGAGGTGAGGGTAATTACATTTACCAATATTAATACAATCGCTATAAGTCTCTTTCCCACATTGATCTCCATTCTACATTAGTATATATATTTTTCTATACATAGTTTTGCCTATAAATAACCTTTGCCTTTACATATCTGTTTCTTTTAAGGTTCCTATATTATATATTAATTATTTTTCATTGTAAATTTGTTTGTTCTATATGTTACATCTTAAGTTTATCCGTTCTTTGAAAAAACTTTATTATAAGTATTTGGTTTTCTGCATTCATATCGTTAAAATAGGGAGGTAGTAGAACTACCTCCCCAAAATTATAGTCTGTTGACTGAAATTATTTAGCGTTAGTTGCAGCTTTTTCAACAATTCCCATGAAAGGAGCTACGTGTACTGTTACAGAGCTTGCAAGATCTGCATCGCCAGTTTTTCCTTCTTCATTAACAGATAAACCTTTCACTTCATCAGCAGTTTTTCCAACTACGAATTTAGCAAAGGAGTTAGCCTGCTCAAACCACTCTTTTCCAATAGAAGAAGCAGCTTTCATACCATAAGCATCTTTTAACTCCTGCTTAGACTGTACTTCTGCGTTGATATCACTGGTAATAACACCTTCCGTACTGAAGTTTACATCAGCGATAGAAGCATCAATTGCACAGCTTGTAATCTTGTTAGAAGAATCTACAGTTACTGCAGAATAGAAAGCATAAGCTTCTGCTAAGCCATCTCCTTCAGCAGATGCATCTTTGGACTTATCAGCTGTTGTTGTAGTTCCAAGACCTAATTTATCTCCGGATTTACCACCTAAGTCCTGAGCGTTGGATACTGCTTTGGAAACAACTGCTACGAAATCACCGATATGTACAGTTACAGAAGAAGCAAGATCAGCATCACCAGCTTTTCCTTCTTCGTTGATAGCGATACCTTTTACTTCATCTAAAGTTTTGCCTTTCACATACTCAGCAAAGGAATTAGCCTGCTCATACCACTCTTTACCAATACTGGAAGCAGCTTTCATACCATAAGCATCTTTTAATTCCTGTTTTGTCTGGAAACCAGCAGCAAGATCTGTTGTGATTTTTCCTTCTTTTGAGAAGTTGATGTTAGTCTGAGCAGCGTCAAGTTTACAATCAATAATCTTGTTGTCAGAACCTACTGTTACAGCAGCGATGTAGGAATATGCCTGAGCTAATCCATCCTCATCTCCTGCATTTGTGGATCCTGCTACTGATGTTACAATACCAAGACCAGTCTTAATTGCTTCCCCACCTTTGGATTCGCTCTTACCGCATGCGGTGAGTGTGGTAAATACAAGTGCTAAGCTTAGTACGAGTGCTAAACTTTTTTTCATATTTTTTGTCCTCCATAAATTTATTTTTTATTTTAAAATCAGCATTGCTGATAAAAATAAACCGAAATACTACACACTTAAACAACAAGTGAGTACCTTAGGGAAGCAAGGTACTGATAAAGATCAGTACCGTCAGGCTTCCCATGATAATTATATAATTTTTGATTGATAATATAAAGGTTTCGCTCTTGCTCTGTTTATCTCTGAAAGCCTTGATATTCTTCCCTACAGGATATATTGTTAATAGTGATATCAGACATAAGGGTGATAATATTTTAACAATTGACATTACAATAACCGAAAGATAGCAGGCATAATAAAGAAAACCAAACAGGTCTAAGGATCTCCTGCCAATATAGTAAGGCAATGTGTGCCGCTTAACTTTTATGTCTTTTTCTACATCACAAATATTGTTGGCCAGCATAATGTTCGCCGTACAGCAGAAAGGAATCACTGCAAACAACAGAACTGCCAGGACTGGCATTATTTTCACACTTAAATTTATCTCTTTTAGGCTTATGCTGTAAGTTATAAATGTACCTTCTGGTGTGTTGATATAAAACATCAGGAATGGAATAAACAATCCATAGAAAATACCTGATAACAATTCTCCCAGTGGCTGTCTTGATATGGGAACAGGCCCATAGGTATAAAAAATACCGCACAAGAAACATACCGCGCCGACTGCAAGCACTACCAGGCCATTTTTCCAAGCCAGATAAAGTCCTAATAAAGCGCCGATTAATAATAAAATGTATATTATATGCAACGCGGTCCTTCTGTTAAAGGGAAGCTTCTGATCTCCCGCCTTTGTATCAATATAATTATTGATGGCCGTTGTTGCAAGGTCCAGCAAAAACATGGAACAAAAAAATACCAGTGTGTTTATGATGCTGATTTCCTGCTCCTTATAGAGCAGGAGACCAAGAGACATCAGGAACGCAAAAAGACTGGTTATCTTGGTCCGGATTTCAACATAGTCCAAAAACCTTTTTATCATGTCTTTAAGCTCCTTTAGCTATTACGGGATGCTTTGTTTAAAAGCTCGATAAGCTTATCCTTTTTCGCTGAAGTAATCGTTAATTCCTCTATTACTTTCATAGACTTCTTATAATATTTCTCAACCATCAGCTTTGTTATCTTAAGTCCGCCGGATTTCTCCACAGCCTTGTTAATTTCCTGTCTGGTTATGTCCTTATCTTTTGCTTTCTGCTTAAAATCCGTCAAATTCTTTAGAGCATGAATCAGAGGCAGGGTTATCACACCTTGTTCATAGTCCGATTGTACCGGCTTAAGGCTTACTTCCTTGGTAGATTCAAAATCCATACAATCATCTGTCAACTGAAAGATCATTCCTATATAAAAACCTAATTGTCTGTAACTTCCGCATTCTTTCCGGTCATAATCACCAAAAACAGCGCCAGCAAAAAACGATGCTTCAAATAACGCAGCTGTCTTACCAGATATAATCTTAAGGTACTGATACACAGATAAGTTCAGATTATAGTTGTTGATATGCTGTTCTAATTCACCGGTACATATTTTACCGGCATAATCAGGCAATGCAATTTTCAGATATTTTTCCTTGTCTTCTACACTTGCCGCTAAGATCAATGCTGCACAGAGAAGATAATCACCGCATATAACTGCGGTCTTCTTTCCATACTTTTTCTGCAGAGTTACTTCTCCCCTGCGCAGATCCGCATCATCGATTACGTCATCATGCACAAGAGTTGCCAGGTGGAGCACTTCAATTGCCGCTGCTATCTTAACGGCACCGGGGTGCACCAGCCCATCCTCATTCTCGCTGCAGGTAATAACCGATGCAGCGCGAATATATTTTCCTCTGGAGGAAAGAAAGTGAGTGGTATATCGCCTAACTGTCCTGGGAGCTTTGGTAATAACGGTCTCCATTTCCTGAAGCACCGCTTCAAAGGCTTCAGAAGCGGGTATCAGGACAGTCTCATCCTTGCTGTTTATTTTTTCATTAGTCATTATAAATGTACAACTTTCTTACGATAGGTAACTTCTTCCACCATTTTTTAAGACCGGGCATAGCATAGTAATCTAAACCTAAGGTTCTTCCTGCACCGATTAACAGAGCAACACCACCGAAAATCATCCAGAAGGTATTGAGGTACAGACCGGTTGTGCATACGAACATGAACTGAAGCACTAATGATACGAAAGCTGCAGGTCCGGTAAGCAATCCACCCATTAAAGCAAGACCAATTAAGACTTCAGCTACTACAATGAATATCTGCATAAACATCTGCATACCGTCAAAAGGAAGAATTAAATGGTTAACAAACCAGTTCATTAAAGGTATATCTAATTTAAATGCATAATCACTTATAGTAGATTCTGCAAGGCCCTTACCGCTTACAAAAATAAATCTGATAAGTCCTAAAAAGTCAAAGTTCATGATTACATGGCCTAAAGCTTCAGCCGCACCTTCGGATCCGCCGGTTGCTGTTGCGGAAGAGGTTGCATCTGCTGCACCGGAAGCTGCTGAGGTAACGCCATTTAAAATGCTTTCATACCAGGAATTGGCACCGCCAAAGAATCCGGTAAGTTTAGGTGCCTTAAACCAGCCCTCAACTATCTTCATAACGCCTTCGAATACCCATACAGCACCAAGCCATACTCTTAAAGGTACAAGCAGGAAGCTGGGTGTTCTGTTGGAGAAATGTCCTCCCACGAAGCTTCTGCAGTTTCTAACGGTAAAGAATTCATGTTTTAGGTAACTGAATACTTTATTCCAACCAAGTACCTGAATAAAGTAAACGATATTGATAAAATGCTTTGTGAACATGGCAAAGAAAGAAGCCAGACTGAACATATGCTTCGGTGTTCCTACCTGAGCAACACCATATCTTCCTCCTATACTTACCATAACACCATGGAAAGAAGGCTTATAAACTTCCATCTCTCCCTGTCCTCTGAGGGAACATGCAACATTGTGAGCTATTACATCTGCACACTGCTCGCAGTTTTCTACCATCTGAGGAACGGGACGATCTTCACCTTCCGGAACAAAATACATATTATCTCCGGCGATGAATACTTTCTCATCCTTGCTGGAACGTAAGTAACTGTCAACCTGGATACGGGCACCTCTGGTAAGCTCAAGATCTTTTCCCGCTTCCTGGGTAATATCGGCACTCTGAATACCAGCTGCCCAAATTACGGTTCCAGCTGTATAGTGATTTACTTTATCATTCTGTTTTAATTCAATGAAGTCACTGCCTACTTCTGAAACAGTGGCATTCATTATTAAAGTTACGCCCATCTTCTCAAGACGTCTTGCCACCTTAGCGGAAAGCTTCTCTGTAAGATTGGGAATAACACGGCTTAGACCATCTACATCAAAAAGTGTTACTTCACTTCTGTCAATTTCGTACTTCTCGCAAAGGAAGGGAACATATTCTGCCAGTTCTCCCACCATTTCCACACCTGTAAAACCTGCACCTACTACATAAAAGCTTAAAAGCTTCTTTCTTTCTTCGATATTTGTTTCACAAGCAGCCTGACGAAAAAGGTTATGAATACGGTCTTTCAGTATTACCGCATCCTCATAAGACCATAATTTAAAGGAGTGCTCCTCTGCTCCGGGAACTCCGTAAAAGGTAGGTTTGGAACCAGCTGCAAGAACTAGGATATCATATTGATAATCGCCTGCATTTCCTACAACTTTTTTACTTTCAAAGTTGATTGAAGTAACGGTATCATGAACTACCTTAACTTTTCTTCCGGCAAAAACCTTCTTTAGACTTATCTTGATACTATCTTCATCCACGCGGCTTGCCGCTACTTCATGGAGTTCAGTAAGCATTGTATGAAAAGGGTTTTTGTCTATAATTGTAATGGTTACTTCAGGATTTTTTTTGAATTTCTTGGCTAATTTTTTCGCTGTCAGAATACCTGAATATCCGGCACCGACGATAACAATATTTTTCTCCATTTTGTTCTCCTTTGCTAATTTACAGATGAATTGTAACAAATAAAAATTGATTCGTCAACTATATTTGTCAGTTTGTTAATTTCTTAATAAAGATTGTCAAAATGTAGCTATTTTTCTTCCAATCCCTAACAATTTTTAAAATTTTACTTGATTTAATCAAAGTAAATTATATCATACCTATAAGAAAAATCAATTATATATATCTACCTATATATATGAATTATGAAAAAAGCCCTTCTTTTTTAAGAAGAGCTTTCCTTATGGGGAATTATTGTTTTTTCTAATTAATAGACTGCTACTCATTAGTATGCTTGACTATATTTCGTTTTATGTAAATACTTTTCTTTTGTGGCTAAACCGCCTCTGATATGCCTTTCCGATTTGTTTAAATCCAGCACGATCCTTGCACGGTCTGCAAGCGTAGGATTAAGCTGCCCTAAACGTTCCGTAACATCTTTATGTACAGGTGTAACAATTATGAATGTAAAACGTATTTATGTGGCATACTGATAAAGCAACAATTGATTTCTAATTTTTTGTCGAGCGATTTGCTCTATAAGCAAGATATTCGCATTTACATCTTTTATAATCAAATTGTTGCTATATTTTAGAAAAACGGAGTGATACATATGAAAAATCTTATCGGCGATCGGGTTAGAGAAGCAAGATATAAGAAAAACCCGAAAATTACACAAGTTGACTTGCTTGCCAGACTGGCTATACGAGGTGTCTATATGGAGAGCACCTCCATATCTAAAATCGAATCCTATAAGCGGCCGGTAACAGATATCGAACTGGTAGCATTGGCGGACTCTTTAAATGTAAGTATTCTATGGCTCTTAAATAAAGAGTGATGTAAAATCCAAACCAAAACTGCACATACCTTCATTAGCAGGTATGTGCAGCTTGGTTAAAAAAATTTCTTCTTGAGGTAAATATCAACATTCCCCTCGTCATCAGCTTCAAGTCTGTCAAGTATACGCCGCAGGTTCACATTATCAGAAAAAACTTCTTTCACATAGAATTCAGGATTGCATTTTGGTGGTGGTGAAGGATAATCCTTTTCCTCTGTCTCCTGCAATTGTTTTTTTAATTTTTGAATCTCATCAGCAAGATTATATGTCCTCTCCTGTAATTCTTCCATTGAGATGATTTCTTTCGTATAAAGCTCTATGTACTTTTGACGCTGCTTCTCTTTTTTATTGATTTCGCTTTCAATCTTTTCCTTATTATAGTAATCAGAAGAATCTGACACACTATAACAGCAATCTGACAAAGTACGCAGAGCATTAGGACTTTGCCTGATTATATCCGTCAAGCCGTTTATAAGTGCTTCCAGCAGTTCCTCTTCCTGGATTGTTACATTATTGCAGCAGCTTTGTGTTCCATTCTTATTACGGGTGCTGCATACCCAGGTTATCACAGATGTTTTGTAATTCCTGGTAAGTCTTCTGAAATAGCCTCCGCAATGATTACATTTGATAAGCTGGCTGAAGGGGTGTTTATTAGATTCTCTGCTCTTGTTAAGCTTTTTGTCTGTATTCCTCTTATTCTTTATCTCCTGTGCCCGCAGAAACACCTCATCTTCTACTATCCGAAACTCCGGCTTACTGGTAATCTGCCATTGTTCCTTATCCAACACCTTTCTTTTACCTGTCAGAAAGTCTTCTATCTCCTCTTTTCCATTTATTATCTTACCGGTATAGATTTCGTTGCCAAGTAAACGGCAAATCCCAATCTGGCTCCAGGAACAGCCCCTTTTCGTCTTGATATCCTCACCATTGAGTATGTCCGCAATTTTACCTGCCCCTTTTTTCTCTTGCGTATACAACATAAAAATACGTCTGACTACTTCCGCTTCTCTATGGTTGATCTTTAGTTCAAAGTAATCTCCAGGTATTTTATCGTAGCCATAAATGAGATTGGGAACTCTTCCAAGCCTTGCATTCTGCTGTTTTCCAAATCTGACCCGTTTAGAGGTATTTGCACTTTCCTCCTGGGCTATGGCACTTAACATGGTCAGCATGAACTCCGAACTTTCCGAGGAGGTCTGGTCATAATTCACAAAGATTACTTTAATACCCTTTGATTTTAGTCTGCGGATACTGGTAAGGAAATCAACAGTATTTCTAGCCAGTCTTGATATATCCTTTATCAGAACCAGATCAAAGGCATTCAAAGAGGCGTCCGCCAGCAATCGAAGCAGCTGCGTGCGGTTTTTCATCTTGGTACCGCTCTTCCCCTCATCCGCATAGATGTTCACCAGCTCATAACCGTTCCTTTCTGCATAGTCCTGAAAAAACTTCTGCTGACTTTCCAAACTGTCAAGCTGCTCTTCTCTTTTGGTTGATACTCTGCAGTACGCCGCTGCCCTCAAAAAAAGTCATCCCTTTCTGTCCCCTGTTTATGTTTTTTCATAATCACTTCTTTTATTATTTCGACCAGATATTTTGCAGTACATGCTTTAGGGTCCGTATCATGGAGAGTAACTTTAATTTTTTTTCTCCCAGCCAGTTGTTTCTCTTGTTTTAATTGTTTCATTTTTCCAGCCAATTGTTTTTATTTAATTTTATGATAACTCTTTCTGCGATATGTTTATTTTGTGGACAAATTTCCACCAGGAAAATTATCTCAGGCAAAAGGAGAATCCGTACAAAGAAAACTGATAATAGTTGGCGATTTTTTATTTGTATGCATTAATTGTGTCATAAAAATAGTGCTCTTTACAAAGTACAAATTGTATGTCAAAACACTGGGCGGAATCTTTGGTTATGCCAACGGAATAATACCAATATTTTTCATTTATTTTTCTGCAATTGCAACCGCTGCTGTTTTTGGAATCCTATGAAACCTGCTGCTGTCCATTGGAGAAAAGCCTGAGATTGCAAAGAAGATTTGTAAAAAGGAATCCTTGCAAAACCAAAAGAAGGTCAACGCCTATGCGTGACCTTCTTATATAAGATTATCGTATTTAAATACGCTTATATGTCATTTCCTGAATTTATTACTGAATTACAGCTAATACAATGAAATTTAATACAAATAAGCCAGTTACGACCCAAAGGATAGGATGAATCTTCTTTGCTTCTCCCTTGCAGATCTTTACAATGCAATAGAAGATAAAGCCTGCAGCGATACCATAAGATATGCTGTAGCAGAAAGCCATGAAAATGGATGCAAAGAAAGCAGGGATTGCTTCATCCAAATCTGTCCAGTTAATTTCCTTAAAGGAAGACATCATCATGATACCCACAGAGATAAGTGCAGGTGCAGTTGCCTGAGGAGGTACAATGTTAACAATAGGTCCAAGGAAGATACTTAAAAGGAACAGCAAAGAGGTAACTACGCTTGTAAGACCAGTACGTCCGCCGGCTCCGATTCCAGCGGCACTCTCGACATACGTAGTGGTATTAGAGGTTCCGAAGATGGCACCAATTGAGGTCGCAACAGAATCTGCAAATAAAGCCTTGTCCATCTTAGATTTAAATCCGGTTCCCTCCTGAAGAGCTTTCTCATCAGCAGCGTCAAAGATACCGGTTCTCTTACCTGTACCAACAAAAGTTCCGATTGTATCAAAAGTATCGGATAAACTGAAAGCAAAGATTGTCATCAATACCAGGGGAATTCTTGAAGCATCACTGAAAAGTGAACCAAGACCATCTGCGCCAAGTGCAGCGCCAAAGGTTGTACCAAGCTGTGAGAAAGATTCACCCAGTCCTGTAGTACCACTTAAATCAGAAACATTAACAACGCTTAAAGGAATACCAATGATGGTGGTTGCAGCTATACCTATGAGAATAGCTCCTTTTACCTTTAAAACCAGAAGTATGACAAACAGAGCAATTGCAATTATGGAAAGAATAACTGCCTTGTTGTCAAAATCTACAAGGGCAGGTACAGCGCTGCTTCCGCCGATAACAGTTCCGCCTTCCAAAGCAGTATAAGTACCCGGATCTAATGTGAACTTCAGTAATCCGGCATTTTTGATACCCAGATATGCTATGAAAATACCAATTCCGCCGCCGATAGCACTCTGAAGGCTGGAAGGTATCGCTTTGATGATTAACTTACGAACTTTGGTTACAGTGATTAAAATATTAATAAGGCCACACAGGAAAACCATTGCCAATGCTTCTTTCCAGGAAAAACCAAGAAGGAATACAACGGTATACGTAAAAAATGCATTAAGTCCCATACCAGGTGCCTGCGCATAAGGCACGTTAGCAAAAAGTGCCATTACCAGGGTGCCGGCTACAGAAGCTATAATGGTAGCCAGAAATACCGCCCCAAAAGGTATACCTGTCTGACTAAGCATCTGTGGATTTACGAAGATAATATAAGCCATCGCAAAAAAAGTTGTGATACCAGCTACAATTTCTGTGGAAACCGTGGTGCCGTTTTCTTTCAGTTTGAAAAACTTTTCCATAACTTTCTCCTTTAATTGTAAAATATATAAACTGCCCCTTTGCAGGCGAACATTGTCTATTATAAAGGATAGGGACAGTTTTTAATAGTTCTATGAGCATAGGTTTTTTATTAAATATAATAATGCTATTTATATGTTTTGCTAATATATAATTTATTTTCCATAACTTAAAAAAAACAAAGAAAATTACTTCCATATACTGTATTTCCTATGGTCAGCTGCCGCTTATGCTTCCCACATCGAAAACTTTCTTTTATTTAGATATTTTAACCATTGTATTTATATGGTATACTCTTGAAAAAGAAATCAGAAAGGGAATTTTCTATGTTCTATCAACTTCAGGACAGTCTCAGACCTATAGACGTAAAGGATTATAATCCCTCCCTCCTAACTCTTGGTATAATAAACCTTAAGGAACTCTCAGAACTCTATAGCTCCTTTGGTTTTGCTGAGGCCACTGTATTGGAATGCCAGGATGTTACCAGAAAGTTACATGGCGGTATGGGAATTTATGATGATTACCACTTTGGAATCATCCGCGCTATTGATACAAAATATTTTATTCATCTGGAGGACAGGATTGGAATCTATATTAAAGAGAACCTTCTTCTGCTTGTAATTATAGAAGACCAGGATAATAGTATTCATAAAGATTTAATGGATTCCTTAAGCCAGATTAATTTTACAAAGATTTCACTGGAGCGTTTGCTTTATGGATTCTTAGAAAGGTTTCTGACGAATAATTTTATTATTCTTGAGGAAATAGAAGACAGCATCAGCAGCTTTGAAGACAGTATAGATGAAAACAGATTTCCCAAGGACTTTTATCATCAGATTACAAAGACAAGAAAAAGACTGCTTCTTCTGGGTAATTATTACGAGCAGCTTATTTCCATTGGAGATGAGCTGATGGACAATTCCATCGGACTGTTTGAAGAGGACAAGTTACGTTACTTTAAACTGTTTACTGACAGAGTCACCCGTTTAAGCAACAATGTGAGAAAACTGGAGGACTACAGTATCCATGTAAGAGATTCCTACCATTCACAAATGGATTATAATTTAAATAGCATTATGAAGCTCTTTACCGTTGTTACTACGATATTTCTACCGCTTACTCTGATTGTAGGCTGGTACGGAATGAATTTTAATATGCCGGAGTTCGGCTGGAGATATGGTTATCTTGCGGTTATTATATTAAGTGTCTCCGTCATAATCATTTGTATCTTATACTTTAAGAAGAAAAAGTTCCTATAAGGGATTCTCTCTGAAATATTCATCCGTTATGAACTCTGCACTCTCTACCCACATTAGAGAGCCTGTTTTCTGCAGCATTTCATAAACTTTTGAGCGATAGAACTCATAGAGACAGTCATCAAAGGGTTTACCGGTTTCTCTGGCAATCAGTCGTACTACATGCTCAATTTTAATGATAACATCCAGGGTAACATCTTCGTTTCTGTATATATAACGGTTCTGCATAATTATTCCACTGCATATCCCAGGGCAGCCTGGAATACTGCCACTTATAAAGCAGGTTGAAAAAAGCGTGGCATGACATCCTTTCGATATTTTTATTTTCAACCTGATACCCCCTTGCATACCGCATCTGCTTAAAGATGTGGCACTGCCACAAATCAAGGCGTAAATAATTATAAATATTCACACTGACACCGTTAGCTACCGCAGGCCCTTTTGAGTTACTGCCATAATAGGAAGTGTGAATATGCCTGCTAATGGTGCTGTCTTTTATACTGCTTCCAACTCCGAGATTCTTAAAGGCGGTAGTTCTTTCCTTCCTGTATATTTTAGATATTCAAGTGCTTTGGCGGTATGCAGTGAGACCTGGTCATGGGCTTTATAAGGTCTCAGTCTGTCAAGAGCTGTTTCCTCAGAATATATTCCAGCTACATAAAGAGCTATTATTCTCATTATATTATCATCAGCTACCGGTCCGATTACTATATCATATGTATGCTGAATTCCGCCGTACAATCTGTTGCTCTTAATCATCTCAAGCCATTCTCTGGTAAGCCCCGGATACAGCTTAACAGAAAGCTCCTCTGTCACAGCCAGTTGAAACTCCATGACATACTTGCCTTCTCCTCCATACCGGATATACATATTTTCAGCCCAGCCTTCTGCCTGTTCCTTAAACGTCGTAGTGTAGAATCCTCTTCCAAAGTCCCTCTTATCCTTAGAATAGCTTAAATCCACCTTATCAAACACTGCGTTGGTACCATGGTATAAAATAAAATCATTTTTCATTCTGCCTTCTCCTTAAAATGTCCTCCACAAAGTATATGCTTTCTTCCAGACTTTGTGTATGCAGAAGCTTGTACTGCGTACGCAAAAGCTCCAATATGCCATTGTGCCGGAAGAGCAGAAAGACTTCCCAGGGTTTCATATTGTGATTCCAGGCATATCCTTCTATCGCCTCAACCACCATAAGGTTCTTATCATTTTCCGAATCCTCCAATGAATTCCCTCCTTTCATGTTACTTCGTTCACTTTTGTAACGGCTTTATGTACAGTTGATTTTGAAATGCCAAACTGTTTCGCTGTCTGCCTCACGGTCGCATTGTTGTCGATTATGTAGTTGGCTATTTCTACTGCACGTTCTTCTATATAGCCTTTCAAAAGGATATCCCCCTATTGTACTTGTTTCTATATTGTATGCAGGGTAATTACAAATTATATCATTATCCTTCTATGCAAATAAGGCAAATAAAGAAAACCCCGGAACTCTTCACTGCAATAGCAAGCATAAGTCCCAGGGCTATCATTATTTAGTAATCTTCTCGTACTCCAAACTCAGCGGATTCTACCCACTCCTCCGGTCTTGTAGTAAGCTTAACAAGTTCCTCTAAGAGGATACAATGGATATCTTCCTGCTTTATCAGGTATTCGTAAGTAGTCTTTTCTTCTTTCGATTCCGCTTTATCCCTTAAGGAAGTATAGAACTTAAGGCTTTTATGCTCCATCTCCAGGGCCATACGATATGAATCCAATTGACTCGGTAATTCCGTAAAATCACTTTCAAAATCTTTCAGGTGGCGGAACAGCTTTTCTGCTTCCTTTAGAATATTGCTTTCACTGACGGGAAGGGTTAACAAATCCGCCTTACTCATTAATATCTCTGCATGTTTATCTTCTTCCATGGCAAGCATGTTAAATACAACCTGTAAACTGTTATTCGCATTCTTTTTTGCCTGCTCCCTGTAGTATTTTCCCAGATCTAATTCCAGGGATAAGGCAAGTTCTAAAGTATCCATATTCAGCACTCCTTTTCATCCTATGTTTTTAGTTTGTAGAACCATCTACCTCCGAAGCGGTATTTCCTTCTATCTTAACTACTACCTTATGGGGAAGGCAGATGATACTTTCGCCTGTTTTACTGATTTTTCTTGAATCCACACATATTTTATCCGGGCAGTCAGCATCCGTCATATCTGCAAAACCGTCTTTAATAACCAGATGGTTCGTACCGCCATTGATACCGGGTATATCTACTTCTATGTCTTTGTTCAGCGGGTATTCATGATAGATAACTCCGTCTATGGTGACTACAACGGTATCCCCATTTTTTTGCGTCAAATAGAAAACCAGAAAACCCGCAATTGCCACCACCAGTACAATGGCAATTAGGATAATATCTTTTTTCTTCAACTGTATGCTTTTCTCCAAAATGTAACTCCTTAAGCTTTAATCATTTGCAGCTTATATCCTTTGCTTATATGGCTGTCTGTTATTATTATACCCTCTAAGGGCTGATGATGCAAGAAAGGAAAATGTAGCTTATACTCCAACACTGCTTAAAGTCTTTCTATACTTCTTTCTTGTAGCCAGTCCACCTCTTATGTGCCGTTCTGCTTTGTTAAACATCAGAATTTCATTGACCGCATTATAAAGCTGTCCGTTAATTCCCGGCAGTCTGTCCTGCAGATCCTTATGTACAGTTGATTTGCTAATGCCGTAACGGTTGGCAGTCTCTCTTACAGTTGCTTTGTTTTCAATAGTATAATTGGCTAGCTCAATAATTCTCTCTTCCATATACGGATGCATATCAGGGCCCCCAAGCTTGTTTTTTCTAATATATGCCTGTTTGTCCCCTTATATGCCAGTATATAATCCGCTAAAAACCTTCTATCCTGCGTTGCTTGCGAAGCTCATTCCTTTTCAGCGCGCCTTCCCATTCAGCTTTTTGTGCCTCTGTCTCAACCTTAAGCTTTGGTACTTTAACCGGCCTTCCTTCGCTGTCTATGGCAACATAAACCAGATATGCTCTGTTAATTGGTTTTCTTAATCCGGATAGTTCCTCTACGTAGGTATCTACCCTAACTTCCATAGAGGTATTTCCTGCATAAGTTATTCTTCCCAAAAGTACGATTGTGTTATTTATATAAGCTCCCGCCTTAAATTGCAGATTATCGATAGCTGCCGTTGTAATATGGGATTCTGCATGTCTTTTGGCAGTAACGCCGCCAACAATATCAATCCACTCCAAAAGCTGTCCGCCAAAGAGCCTTCCACTGCCATTAATATGACCTGGCATCAACAGATGAACCTGCTCCGTAATTGATTCCGCCACTGTTTTTTCATCTTTCATGTATAATTCCTTCCTACTCACTGATCTTACTTATTCCTATTCTTATTTTGCGCTACACCCTTCCCTCTTGTCAAGGGGCGGCAACATTTGCCGCAGTCTAAGCTGCGGCAGGACAAAAAACCGGACCTTATGAAAAGGTCCGGCGGTTAGGGAAGATTATATAAAATGAAATTATTCAGCAAATAATGGAGTGGACAGATATCTTTCACCTGTATCAGGAAGCAATACCACGATAGTCTTGCCTTCATTCTCAGGACGTTTAGCAACCTGTGTTGCAGCCCAAGCTGCAGCGCCGGAAGAAATACCTACTAAGAGACCTTCTGTTTTAGCAATGAGCTTACCGGTAGCAAATGCTGCCTCGTTATCTACAGTGATGATCTCATCATAAATTTCAGTATTTAAGATTTTAGGTACGAAACCTGCTCCGATACCCTGAATCTTATGAGGTCCGGGGGTACCCTTTGATAAGACAGGAGATGCACTGGGCTCAACTGCAATGATCTTAACATCGGGATTCTTGCTCTTTAAATATTCACCAACGCCTGTAATCGTTCCGCCGGTACCGATACCTGCAACGAAAATATCAACCTTTCCATCTGTGTCTTCCCAGATCTCAGGTCCTGTAGTATTTCTGTGAACCTCAGGATTAGCACTGTTAACGAACTGTCCGGGGATAAAGGAATCAGGAGTCTCTTTGGCAAGCTCTTCTGCTTTGGCGATTGCTCCATTCATACCCTTAGCACCTTCTGTTAATACGAGTTCAGCACCATATGCTTTTAAAAGGTTTCTTCTTTCAACGGACATTGTTTCGGGCATTGTAAGAACAATCTTATAACCTCTGGCTGCCGCTACGGAAGCTAAACCAATTCCAGTATTACCACTGGTAGGCTCTATGATTGTTGCACCAGGCTTTAATAGTCCCTTCGCTTCTGCATCATCTATCATAGCTTTTGCGATTCTGTCCTTCACACTGCCGGCGGGATTAAAGTATTCGAGCTTTCCGATCAATTTCGCCTTAACTTCATTGGTCTCACTAAACTTAGTCAGTTCCAGAAGAGGAGTTTTTCCGATTAAATCTGTAAGGTTCTTTGCTATCTTTGCCATAACTTATTCTCCTTTTTATATTTATATATTAAATTATATTTTGCATTTGCTAACTATCTATAATCTACCACAGGTATTTCTATTTGTCAATAATTAATTTATAATTTCATATATGATTACTATGAATTATTTGTGACTGTTATTTTGAAAATAACACGAATTATTTAAGCCCATAAAAAAAACTGCTATCAGCAGCCCTTATTATCTGTTATTCATTTGTATATTACTTTACTTCCTAGGTTATTCCTATATTTTATCTACCCTCAAGTTAGTATATCAGGTTTCGTTATTTCTAGTCGGTGCATAGGTTAATACGGGTTATGAGTGTGAGTCTTAATTTTATGCAAGAGGTATCCTTATTCCTCTTTTCTCCCTTTAACACCAGGGGAATATCCATCTCATAGTTTGCTTTAAGTTCAAGGGTACTTATACCATTATCAGATTCCACCAATTTTCTTAATTCTTCCGGCAGGCTGCTTCTGTTAATTTGAGAGGAATAAAAGTCAGTGTCTCTCGCTGTATCATTTTTTAGACTCATTTGCACCTGCAAACTGTTATTCCATTGTCTGATCGTATAGAAGTCTGCCTTTATGCCCTGCAGAATAGTTGGAAGTAGCTCTCTCAGCTTTTCGGGCTGCGACAGTTCCGTGTTGCCTATGCCATAGACTTTTCCGCCTGTATCCAACCTCCAGTATACAGGGTCTCCAGAAAGTGTAAATTCCGCCTGATACCCTTTGATCGTTTGGGATTGTTTTTCATTACCAGTTTGCGTGTCCACTAACCTGAAATCTACCGTTAGAAATTGGCCGTCAAGTTCATTGAACTCTAATTCATCCGTTCCTTCAATGGTAAGAACGTTGCCTTCCTGCCGTACAAAGGCTGAAACCTGCCTGTCCACTGTTCGAATAACCGCTTCTTCCTGGTCCTGTGCAAAGGTATAAGACAATACATTAACTGTATTCGTCTTGCCTAAGGCTGAGCCACTTAAGGTAAAAGCGTTAAAAGACAGGATTAGCAAAGAAAGGAAGACAATCTTTCTGTTATGCTTTCTTAAAATAATTACCGCTCCTCCTTCTGTTTAATTGTTATGAATACCAGTATTTTCCATCATTTAACAATTAAATTATAGCGGAGAGGGAGAGGCATTACAAGTTAAATACAGAAAATCGTTCGACTGCTCTTCTTATATAAAACGAAAAGTGCTAATATCCCAACATTTCTTTCTCTAATACTACAGTAAACGGCCCATCCCCCAGCAATTCAACTTTCATATCTGCTCCAAAGATACCGGCTTCCACCTTTCCGTATTTCTCCTTGCAGGCTGTCAGAAAGTATTGGTACAGTTCCTCTGCTTCCTTTGGCGCCGCCGCCTGCAGAAAATTAGGCCGGTTTCCTTTCTTACAGTCAGCATACAAGGTAAATTGTGATATTGCAAGAATCTCTCCCTCTATATCACTTACGGAAAGATTTGTTTTACCTTGTTCATCTTCGAATATGCGCAGTTTTAATATTTTGTCCAGATATTTGTCTACTGTTTCCCTGGTATCTTCTCCGCCTATTCCTATAAGCAGAACCAGACCTTTCTGAATGCTACCTGTAATCCTGCCTTCTACAGTAACAGATGCCTGTTTTACTCTTTGAATTACAATTTTCATTTGTTTAAACTCCTCTAATGTACTCATACTATATAAGGTTAAATTTTAGTCTTATTATCTTCTGAGTTTATTTAGTAATAGATAGATTAATTTTGTATTGCAGGAAAGACTTTACTTTATTTTAGCTATCAAAGCAGCGATCCATGTCCCTGCTATCGGATAATTTATAAGTACAGCTTTCTTACGTTTTCCTTAACAAAACTAAATTATCCTTGAACATTGTTGTTATCTTGTCCTTGCTATGCTATAATTCCAATGAATAACAGAATGAATAAAACGGAGGCCTTGCTATTGAAAACATTAATTCATAAATACAGGCACGCATGGGTTCTATCCTATTTTGTCATATATATGGTGTGGTTTTATTATCTGGAAAAAACGGTTACAAAGAATTATTATTCTATTCATATTAAATTAGATGATTTGATTCCTTTTAATGAATGGTTTGTCATTCCTTATATGCTCTGGTTCCTGTATATCTTTTTAACAGTAGTATATTTTTTCTTTGCTTCAAGGGATGAGTTTTACAGAGTAACTGCTTTTCTATTCATCGGTATGACAATATGCCTGATAATTTACACTATATGGCCGAACGGTCAGGATTTAAGACCCAATCTGGATGCACTTGGAAGAGATAATATCTTTATCCGTATTGTAAGAAGACTTTACTCAACGGATACTTCCACCAATGTATGCCCCAGCATTCACGTTTTTAACTCTATTGGCGCTGCTATTGCCATTTGTAAGAGTGAATCCTTAAAGAAGAAACCATGGTTAACCTACGGTTCTATTATCTTAACCATACTTATCAGCCTTTCCACTGTATTTCTGAAACAGCACTCTGCTTTTGATGTGATAATGGGTGTACTCCTTGCTTTTGTAATGTATTTGGTGGTTTATGTATGGATGGCTGCCAGACAGACAGATAAAGCGAAAGAGAAGAAACTTTACGCTGAAATTTAATATTCTTATATAAGTTAGCGGATACCTTTACCGCTACTTGTATAAAACTTTTAAAAATCTATGGGTTTATGAAAACCCATAGATTTTTCTTGATATTCTGTATCCCAATTCTACAATTTTTCTCCCGGCTTTTCCTGGCAGGGTCATGGACCTGCCAAGTACCTTATTGTGAATTCTGTTATACAGTCTTTTATTATTCTTCTCTAAATAGTCCCATAGTTCTTTTTTCTTCTCAAGACTCTCCGGTGTATTCTCCTTAATCAGAAAGACTGAGGAAATCGCCATCATCATAGTCAGGTATTTAATCATATAATTCTTCAGCTTGCGATTCTTTATGGTCGTAATATCCTTATAATCAATCATTATTTTGGTAATACGAATCTGCTGATCGATACGTTTAATCATATTCTTTTCATTAACCGACTGGTCGTCCCGCCCTATAAAATAGCGGTAAAGATTCACATCCAGATAATACAAGGTCTTTACATAGGGGAGGGGCTGGTAAACAAATATATTATCCACATAAAAGGTATGACTTGGCAGCTTTAATCCACAATCCTTTAATAATTTGGTTCTATAGATTGCAGCATGCATGATAATTTGCTGACTCTGCTTAAAGAACATAATATCATTCCAGGTGAATACCCTGTCCTGAGGCAGGGCCGTTTTATAATCCATTACTTTATGCTTATTAATACTTGGTTTTTCATAAACATAATTGGCTATAAACAAATCTACCATCTTACCGTCGGATACCAAATTCCTTAAGGTGGTAAGAACTTTGGCAAATGCCGCTTCATTTACCCAGTCATCACTGTCTACGACTTTAAAATATAAACCGGTAGCTGTCAGAAGCCCTGTATTTACTGCTTCTCCATGACCTCCATTTTCCTGGCGGATGGCTTTCACAATATCCGGATAACGTTTTTCATATTTCGCGGCAATGGCAGAGGTATTATCCGTAGAACCGTCATCAACGATAATAATTTCCACCTCATCCTTCCCTGTTAAGAGTGTTTTAATGGCATGCTCCATATATGCTGCTGAATTGTAACAAGGAATTGCTACACTTAGTAACTTCATTCTAACCTCTTTTCTGTATATCCGCTTTCAAATCGGATAGCCTTTTTCCCTAGCTGAAATTTATACTTTAACCCAACCCCATCCATTACACATTCATTCAGAATGTCTGCCTTTTTTATAGATTGCTCTATAATTAGGAATTTAACCGATAGTTTCATCAAAATAGGTATAAAACATATTTCCTGCTTTTTCAAACATCTCGTCTGCATCTTTTAAGCCAATTTTCATGGTTCTGCCTAAAGAAGGATCGATAACTGTGATATTATACATATCAAACCCTACGATTAAAACTGCTTCTTTTTTGCTTTTCATGGCTATTACCGGCTGATTTTTATTAACATAATACAGTGCTTGTTCTAAGTTGGCTCCGGATATGTTAAGATAAGATTCTCCCAGCTTTTCCTTAAGCATGGAGACCAGGGAATCAGCTGACGGAGATGAATCGTCGTATCCCTTCTTAAAGCTGCTTAACATTTCAACACATGATCTCTTACTGTCCTGTCCGCTATAAATCGGTGTCACACCAGATATATTAACCATAGATCTCCTAATTATTCTTTCCCATATTATCTGCTGTTTGCTATTCATTACTGTACCGATAACATTAAATGCATTCTCGATTGCTTCTCCGGCACTTTCACCAGAGGCAACGGCTTCCCCCTTCGCATACACCGTATAGGCAGGTAATTCAAAGATGGAATCCTTCAGTCTTAAGGTTGTATCTTCCGTTATTATGGTGTTCTTCGTCTTAACGAGCAGCGGCAGTTTCTCCATTGAGAATCCACTGGGAAGCGATATATAGTACTCCGTAAGCATTTTTTCCGTTACGCGTTCTGTTATATGGAAGACTTTTTGGTTTTCTGTCACACTATTTAAGATAAAATCATCGTCAGCTTCTTCGTACTCCCCGTCCCCACCTTTAACCGCTCTCTTTAACGTAATAATATTTCCTTCAGCATATGCTCCGGTTATAAAATACCCATCCTTTTGATAACTCTTTAGTATTTTCTTATTTTTGTCCGTTATCTCGATTTCATACAGCAAAGTTAAAAGTGTACCATCAGGTGCCGTCATGTATGCATTGTTTTTTCCATATCCATAGATTATATTATCATCAATTTTACCAAGAAGATTAATGATCTCATTTTTTGAGGCTTTTAGGCTGTCCTTTACACCGGATTCCAGGTCAAGGAGATAGATTTCCGTTACCTTACTTTTATCTGTTGTATTCTCCCAGGCGATGTAATGATTGTCTGCATCAACAATATAGCTGTCTTTCTTTACGTCCTCTGCTAAAACAGACAGATTATCCGTTATCAGATTATAGGAATAAATCCGGCTGTTCAAGATAAAATAGAATACTTCATTGGAATTCACATAACTGAATCCATCCAGTTCTTCCTTCAATAACTGATAGGTTATATTCATCGGAATATAAAGCAGCTCTTCTATTCTGTTATCACCACTGTAATAACGGTAAAATACCATCCCCACATAACCTTCGTAGGCTCCTCTGTTCATATAACCATAGACCATAAAATCGATATTGCCGTCATCATCCATTTTCAGTATCTGAACATTATGCTCATTGTAGATATCCCTTATATAATCCGTTTCCTCCTGGCGGAAAGAAAATACTCTGGTCATCTTATTTTCTGAAAGATTGTAATACCAGAGTTCACCCTGTCTTACAAATGCCAGCTTTTTATTCTCACCGGCAGTAACAAAATCAACATCTGTATCCCCCGTTACGCCAAGCTTAAACTCACTCTTTGTAAGGCTGGTAAGGTTTAAGTCAAAGTAAGCCTCCATGGTCCTGTCATAATTCAACAGATACATTCTGGTACTGGTATAACGAACCCGGTAAAACTCTTTTACCCGGTAATATTCCTCACCGGACTCCGTTTCTGCTTTGACGGTATAGTTAAGGCTAACGGATGCCGTATCTGTATTTATCTCATTTATGGTAGGTATAATCTCTCCTGCTACCTGGGGCTTTAGCTTCCCAAAGGTAATCAAATCCAGGTTGGAATGTATATCCACATATGCCAAAGAGGTATTATCGGCACTGCTCTGAGGCTCCAGATAAGCAGTTATTCCATCCGTTTTCCTGGTAATAATGGAATTATGAAAATCCATGATAAAATCAAGTTTTTCTTTGCTATAAGAGTTTTCTATCTTTTTTACCCTGGTATAGTAATTCATTTTTCTGCTCTTACTGGTTACAAGGGTCAGTTTCACCGCATATTCCTTCTCCTGTGTAAGACCTGCCTTGAACTTAAGGTGGGCAATTTTTTTATCCCCTTCTTTTTCAAGAGCATTAATCGTATCTGTATCCAATAAGCTGTTATCCTTAATACTCCTTAGTTCGTAGATAACACGCTTTACATCATTTTCTTTTCCGTCTATAACGATATCAAGACTCTGGGTCGTATCAACAGGTGTTATGGATTCCCTTACAAGATTAGCTTCCAGATTATTGCTGTATCCATGGAGCAGATTTATTTCTACATCATTCTGCCGGATGGTAATTATGGGTAATGACACTTTCCCCATACTGATAGTTCCCTGCGCCTCATTTACTTCCTGTGAAATATCTCTGGAGAAATAATAGAAGGCACCGGCAAATATAAATAATAATATTATGACCCGATATACGTGCTTTAACATTCCTTCACTTCCTTACTGGCCTTAAGCGGCAGATAATCCTTAAGCAGTTCATACAATGCAGGTTGTACTTCCAGAAAAGATTTTAAACCCTCATATTCCTCGAATCTTTCTTTTATCTTATTGTCAGATTTCTTTCCGTTTCTTTTTACCCCTCTTATGAGGATATTCTTAGGTGTATGTTCCATATCAATAAACTCAAGCACCTGGGTTTTATATCCTGCTATTTCCAGCAATTCTGCACGGAGTCCGTCTGTTGCCAGAGCAGCCATTCTCTCCTTGAGCAAGCCATATTTTAATATGGGGTTCAGGATATCGTTTTTAAGCTGTTTATTCAATTCATGCTGGCAACAGGGCACAGATAATATAACCTCTGCTCCCCAGCGAACAGCTTTGGCGAGTGCATAGTCAGTTGCTGTATCACAGGCATGAAGGGTAACTACCATGTCAACCTGGCTGACTCCTTCATAGTCAGCTATGTCTCCTACCAGAAAGTTAAGCCTGTCATAGCCATACTTTCGGGCGAGCTCATTGCAATGTTCTATGACCTCTTTCTTAAGGTCCAAACCGATAATTTTTACGGCATATCCTTTGACTACCTTCAGGTAATAGTACATAGCAAAGGTAAGATAAGACTTGCCGCAGCCAAAATCCAGAACCGTCAGTTCCCTGTCCTGCTTTAAAGCCGGCAGAATATCTTCTATGAATTCCAAAAATCGATTTATTTGTTTGAATTTATCATACTTTCCCCTAACGACCTTACCCTCATTTGTTATGACCCCAAGGTCGTACAGAAAAGGCACAAAAGTTCCTTCGGGTATGATATAAGTCTTTTCTCTGTTATGAGAAATATTTTTAAGCAGAGGTTTATTTTCACTGGACTGTTGTAACTTCTTTATCTTCAGTGTTTCTTTCCCCTTGCTGCTTACCAGCATGGTTATCTCATTTTTAGCATTTCTTAGCAGTAACTGTTTCAGGACCTTCCCCATATAGAGGTCTATAAGATCTGGTAACTCCTGCAACTCGATATTTTTATGGAATACCTGATTATTTCTATATTCACAGACCTGATACAGCTCTTTGCCTTTAAGCCTTACAGGTCTTACGGTTATTTTACTAATTTCACTGCCTTTCACCGGATTACTGATTATAATATCTTTCAAATCTATATTTAAATTCTCCCTGATAAGAGATAAATGTTTCTCTTCCATTGTAATACTGACCTTTCTATTTTAGGATGTGCTTTTCAAATCTATACAATTATCATACACACTCCAGATAGTTACTGGATACATTTTATCATAACGTGCAAAATATTCCTACTACATTATTCAATTTTGGCATTGGTCACCTGTCCAAAAATGAAATATGTATTTTTTTAAAGGAATGGTGAACGGCACAGCTTTCGCTGCATATATTAGTTATAAAATGATATAGCAGATCGAAGGAGGATCGAATGAAATATTCTCGTTCAGAATATTCACCTTCTAACAATCCTTACGGAAAGTCCGGTATTCCCAATTACACCACTTCTCCGGTAGATAATACCGATAAAGGCAATCCCGGTTTCATTAATTCTGTATACTCGGACCTTTTAGGTACTAAGCAGAGCAACACTTTAAGTTATACGGGGATTTCCCCTGACTATGGAAAAAAAGTCAATTACATGCAGGATCCCCTTACCACTCCCACCGTACCCACGTCCCCTGCTGTTCCAGGTGCGCCTACCATGCCAATGGCTCCTACAATGCCGGGAAGACCTATGACTCCTCAGCCTGGGACTACCTCTCCGGTGCCTCCGGCCACCATTCCTATTATGCCTCAGCGACCACTTACCCCTGGTCCGGCACCCTCAGCCACAATGCCAGGTACCGGCAGTCCCATGACCCCCGGAACAAGACCTGGTCTTTTAACTCAGCCTGCCATTCCCATATCCCCCACCAGGCCCACAGCACCATTTATGCCAGGCGCAACAACCCCTTCTGCCACACCAACCGTACCAGGAACGACGACACCGCCGCCTTTTCCATCTGCTCCCGGTATTTCCACAATCCCTGGTATGAATGTTACACCTATAAGACCTACTCTTCCACTTCCAACTACCCCCCTCACAACACCTGGAATCAACACGTTACCGGTCATGCCTACAACACCAGCAATTCCTGGTGCTATTACAACCCCAGGTATGAGTACTTTACCACTTAGACCAGCTATGCCCTTTATGCCTACTGCTCCTGCCAGGCCAACTGCTCCTGCTGTTCCCGGAACACCAGGTTCCAATCCCGCAAGACCAACTATGCCGGCTGCTCCAAGTACCATTCCCTCTTCGCCAGCTATGCCAGGGTTTACTTCACCTATAATGCCTGGTGCTCCTTTTACTCCTACGACACCCCAGCCAGCTCTGCCCACGCTGCCTTCCTTACCTAATATACCTACCGCTCCCACACCTACCGCTCCGGGTAACCGGCTTCCAGCCCAGCCGCCAAATACTTTTCCCGGAACACTAATTCCTTCCACGCCAGAGGTTCCAGGTTATTTGCCAAGAATGCAGAATTATTCTGAATATGCCAGTAAACACAGTTCGGAATATGATTTTGACTATAACCAGGGATATGGAGCAAATAATATCTATATGACCGATGTATCTCCTTATCATGTACCTCTTGCAGTACCCATGATGCCTTTATACGGTTATGATAATTGTGAAGATGCTTCAAAAGACTTTGGTTACATGAAACATTTATATCCGGAGAAGGCAAAGAAAATGATGGTATTAATCGAAGAAGAGTGTGATAAGCTGGAATATGACGGCAGTTGTATGTTCGACGAATACCCTGACAGAGTATACCTTGGCAAACTCGTGGATAAGATTTATAACAATCTGAATTCCGTGAAGGAATCCAGTCTGGCTGATAACTCCTCCTATGACAATTCCTCCTCCGGTTATGATAATTGGATGCGGGATATGACAGAAGTATTGCTTTACAATGAAATGTTAGAACGCCGCAAACGTTATAGAGGAAGAAAACGCTGGTTTTAAACTATGATATAAAAAACGCTGTCTCACTTCTGTTCCGCCGTGAAGCGGAGCAAGAAGTGAACAGCGGTTTAATACCCACCGTTGATTACCGGTGTTCCCAGGTAGACAATGGTTGAATCTGTATCTTCATCATATTGAATTGCAATATGAATATTAATCTTGGTTCCCATTGAGGTTACATATTCCTTTAACAGCCCGCTGTAGGCGTATACTGTATAAAGACTTTCCTCTCGGTAGGCATAGGCTTCTTTACCGCCCAGACTTCTAATCATGGCATCGGTTATCTGATTTCTGCTGTCCATGCTTAACTGTCCCTTATATTTACTGGAAAGCTGCATGGTTGTCTGAACATTTTCTGCTCCCAGTTCTTTTAAGGTATTCTCAAGTATCTTACGGTAAGAGAGCAGACTTTCTGTATTATCATATAATTTCAGGCGGATTAGAATATAATTATGATAATTCCCGGTTCCATCCGCATCCTGCTGCTTCAGAGTTACGATTTTTACAGAAGTATCCGCATTTTTTCCGGTTTTTTCAACGACGACTTCTGATTCCTCACCGTTCATGGTAACAGAAGGTGTCTGTTCTATCGTAAGACCGATATTCTCCGCAATATAATAGATATAAGCATTTTTCTCTTCTTCCGTTAAAATGCCTTTTCCACAGCTTGCATACATCTCAAGTTCATAGGAAGATACATTGGTGTTAGTACCCACAAATGCCTCCAACAGACTTACCTTTGGAATCAGCAGATGATTAACACCTATCTGGACAATCACTGCAATCCACAAGATCCCAACTATATATATCCAGGTCTTCTGTTTTCCGGTAAATAAAACCTTTTTCAGTTGTCTGTAAATACTTCCTGATGTATTCATATTAAGCCTCCACACTGGGTAAACGTTCTAAATTATATAAAAGTTATATAATATTCTTACCCATAATATGGAGATTATACGGATTGCTTCATTAATCTTCAATCAGATTGATTCTTCTTATATGTCTCTCATCCTGAGAGAAAGGAGTCTCAAGGAAGGTATCGACCACCTTTAATGCATGTCCGGGACCAATAACCCTTGCACCCATAGCAAGAATATTGGCATCATTATGAGATCTGGTGGCTTCCGCGCTAAAGCAGTCATGGCAGAGTGCCGCACGTATGCCTTTCACCTTATTGGCAGCTATGGATATACCTATTCCAGTTCCGCAAATCAGTATTCCAAGTTCACATTCCTTGCTTAATACAGCATCTGTTACTTTTCTGGCATACACCGGATAATCGCAGGATTCCTCTGTATAAGTACCGCAATCCTTATAAGCAATATTTTTTCCTTCAAGATGCTTTATAATCTCCTGCTTTAATTCAAAACCGCCATGGTCACAACCTAACGCTATCATGTGTTTTCCTCCTCGTTGAGTTTATATACTGTCTTTTTCACAAGCCTTGCAAGCTCTACATAGCAATCTTCATAATCGATAAGGGTTCCGCCGTAAGGATCTGTAACATCTCCGCTTTCACCCACGAACTCTTTAATAGTATATACGTTTCCGGTATCCTTAAAATCTTCCGTCACTATTTGCTTTTGCTTTTCAGTCATTGTCAGTATCAAGGTATTTTCATCAATGTCTGAGTTTTTGAGCGGCTTGGAAAAATGCCCCTCCAGTTCAAGATTATGATTTTTTAGCACAGTATCTGCCTTTGGGTTAAAGGGCTCAGAAAATAAAACCACGATTCCCCTGGAGGTTACCGTTATATCACTGTTTGTTTCCATACTGCGATAAATTGTCTCTGCCATGGGGCTTCTACAGGTATTTCCCGTGCAGACAAAAATAATCTTTTCATATCTTATCATTATTAACTCCCATCTGTGGGCAAGCCACAAAATGCTTTTTAATCTGTTTAAACTTTCTCTATATGATAACCAGCAGCTTTTAACAGACGATTCATAATAGCCTGTCCTAAATGATTATCATAAAAACTTTCGGAGTAGATATAATCTGCCTGTTCTCCGTCAAAATCTCTTAGTATCTTAAACAATCCGGCCGCAATGGTCTTCTCATCTTTTCTGGTTCCTATGGTTTTAATCAGGCCTTTCTCATAGCTTAAAAGGGTTTCATCTGTCGCTATAATCCCAACCCTATAGCCTTCCTTCAGCTTTTTCTCAGCTGCCTGGTTTATTGCCCTGACTACTGCTTTACTTTCACCTTCATAGATCGTAAGCTGCCCTCTGGGTGCATAATGCTTGTATTTCATACCCGGTGCTTTGGGCTTAAAGTCCTCGGATTCCGGTTTTTGAAGCAGTCCCTTATCATATTCTGCCTCTCCGGTAATTCCTATAATATCCTCCAGAGTTATATAACCAGGTCTTAAGATAATCGGTATATCTGCCGATACATCTACTATAGTGGATTCCAGTCCGATATCTGCACTGCCTCCATCCAGTATCATATCTATCCGTCCATCCATATCCTCAATCACATGTTTAGCAGTGGTAGGACTTGGTCTTCCGGACGCATTGGCACTGGGTGCTGCTATATATAGTCCTGCCTGCCGTATCAGTTCAAAAGCAATAGGATGAGCAGGCATCCTGATTGCCACGGTGTCCAACCCTCCTGTGGTAGTTAAAGGCACCAGGTTGCTCTTTTTAAATATTAAGGTCAGCGGACCGGGCCAAAATGCTTCTGCAAGCTTTCTGCCTAAGGTACAGTCCCCTGCTGTTAAAGCATCCAATGCTTTCATGGAACTTATATGAAGAATTAGAGGATTATCAGAAGGCCTTCCCTTGGCGGCATAAATTTTGCCGGAAGCTTCTTCATTTAATCCATCCGCTCCCAGTCCATATACCGTCTCAGTGGGAAAAGCCACTAATCCTCCCTGTTTTAATATTTCCGCCGCTTCTATTATTTTCTTATTATCAATGTTGTTACAGTCTAATTGAATAAATTTCGTTTTCATGTTGGTTTACCAAACCCAGGTTCTTGGGTAGCTTCTGTTATTTATTATAGTAGTATCTTTATACCATAGTGACAGGCCCTATCCTTGACGAAAATGCCCCGTCCTTTCTTGAGCTTCCTGTCGGGTCACAAGTCAGCATTTTATTTGGTATGAAATAAATTTCATACCAATAACAGGTACATTATAACACCATCCCTGAAAGAATACCATGTTTTCTTTGTACCTTATTTATTCATAGAATTCAGATAACGAAAGATTCCTAAGTGTATTGCCCAAGCCATCTTTTCCTGGTAGTCTTCTGTTAAAAGAATCGTAGCTTCCCCGGTATTGGATAAATAGCCGCATTCCACTATTACAATAGGGCATTCCGTCTTTCTTAACATATAATAAGAATCGTTGGATTTTGCTTCCCTTTTGTTGCCGTCCATGAGCGTGGCTTTCAGCTGATTTTGCATTACACCGGCAAATTGCTTACCCTCAGGGGATTTGGTGTAATAGAATACCTGTGCACCTTTTATCTCTTCACTGGTATAGCTGTTCTGATGGATGCTGACTGCTAATACAGCTTTGCTGTTATTAATAATATCCACACGATTTCTCATGTCTACTGCTTTTTTGTTATTGTCACTGTCTTTGTACAAGCCATCATCCGTGTCCCTTGTCATGATGACCCGAATATCATTCTGCTCCAATAAACTTTTCAGTCTCATGGCTACCGCTAAATTGATATCCTTTTCCAGAGCTCCGTTTATCCCAACTTTTCCTGGGTCTCTGCCACCATGTCCGGGGTCCAATATAATTGTTAACTGCCCGTCAGTGTTCTCCGTTTTCGAGTCCCTCTGCATAACTAGTACAGAAGGGTCATTTAAGGTGTATACTGCCAGGCAGACAAAACACAGGAACAGGAGGTGGAAGTAATTTTTGTAAAGCCTTCTTTTATTCACAATAAAATATCCAATCAGGTTGTTTTATTATATTGTATGAGCTAAATTCGAGCCCTATGAATCACTTTACAGGTTCCACTCCTTTAATTTATATATTTGACGATTACATTCCAGATACTGTCCTTTTCAAGTCCAAGCTTCCAGCCGGCAACTCCGGCTACGTCAGCACCTGAAATTGCTTTTAATTTAGCCTCGAGAGATTCCTCTTCCTCCAGCCACATTCTATTCAAAATACCATCCTTTTCAAACTCACCGTAATACTGTCCGGTTCCGTTATCCCATTCTGCTTTAACATTATTATCTTTTAAGAAATTCTCAGCCGCTCTCATTCCATATGCTTCTGAGGTTACCTTAACAGTTCCATCCTCCTGCTTTTCTTCTTTCCACAGTCTGGTATAGAAAGGAATACCCATTACAACTCTTTCCTTGGGAACGTATTTCGTAATTTCCTTTACTGCCTTTTCAACAAAGCTGATGGAAGACACCGAGCCACTTACCTCTGATCCGCTGTGATGCTCGTCATATGCCATTATGATTACATAATCTGCAATAACTCCCTGCTCCTCCCAGTTGTAATGGGAATTGTAACTGGCGGGCACATAGTTGTCAATGGACAGTACGATGCCATTACTGCGGCATTTAACGGAAAGTTCCCGTATGAACTGTATATAATCTTCTCCCGCTTCACCGGGTATGTTCTCAAAATCTATATTGATGCCATCTATACCATATTTTATGGTCTCTGCAACAAGTTCATTTACAAGTTTCTTTCGCTTAGAGGTATGGGAGAATACTTCTTTTTTGTCAACCTCTGTGCTAAAATCATCCACCAGGGCCCAGACCTGCAGTCCTAAATTATGAGCTCGTTCCACATAGCTTTCACTGGCAAGGGAGGTGATACCCCCATTGTTATCAGCCAGTTTAAACCAGGTAGGAGAAACACAATTAACTCCTTTGGTATTAGCCAGCAGATCCGTAAGGCTCTTATTTGCATCTTGATTTGTAACCTGATGCCAGACAAGGTTTACCTTGCCTTGAAGGGATATGTGAGAATATTCAGGGGGAGTGTAGCTACTCTCTAATGTACTATAATATGGTTTTACCATTTGCTTCGCTTTTACATAACCGATAATACCATCCTTTGATATTACCTTGTAGAACTTTCCTGCTGAAGCTTGGTCGGTATCCAGTAACAGCAGCTCATCTTCAGGGGTTACATCCTTTAAGATATCACTTTTGATATTTCCTTTATAACGTAACTGTGCTTCCTTCTTTGCTTTGGTAACCAGTAAGTCACCCCATTTATAATCAACGACTACTCTGGAGGGTTCCTTATAATATTTATAACGTATATCAGAATACTGCTTCACGAAATCTATGGCAACGTAAACGGTCTGTTCCTCCAGGATTACCGGCTGGTAATCGGTATCGATGGAACCGTTATTTTCATTATAATATTTATTTCCGATTTCTGCTCTGATAATCTCATTGGGTGTGGTATAACTTAAGATATTCTCATTCTCATCCCAATAAAATCTGTCATTGAAAATATTCTTCACGGTTTCAATATCAAGATATACCTGACCATCTTGTAGGATTCCCTTCTTCTCATAGATGGTATCCTGCAGGATTATCTGTACTTCATTCCCTTTAACGGGGTAGTAGTCTGTCAGTTCCATGTGCTCATCACTGGGAGTAAACTTTTTTACAACAGCAGTTATGATTAAGATCAGTAATATCAGCAGTGCTACAGAAAACCCTGCCACTGTCATATTCCTTTGTTTCCTCATATTAATAACCATGCCTTTCTCACAGCCTGCAAACTTTGGGCCACAGGCATATATTTGTATCCTCTTTACAGTGCGTTTCAACTGATACTATTATAGCATTGATTCTATTTACCGTCATTATGAAATTCGACTTTTTTCCAAAATCCTATTGTTTTTCCTGGAAATAAAGAGGGGGTATAGTCATTATTTGGTATTTTATCCCTTTTAAGAGACAATTATACAGTATAATGCTATACCCCCAGTGCCTGCTGTATTGAGGATACGGTATGCAGGCCTGTTTATAGTTCATAATGAGAAAGCCTGGAACCAAGCAGAAGTTGAATGCCTTCAACCTTTTACTTGTTTTTGGATAAGTCGGTCATTTGTGATATGTTATACTTAACCTTTATCAGCTCTTTCTATATATAATGCTTTTTGTAATGTTCATGGCTTCCGCTGACAGATAAAAGGGATCTTCCAGATAAGGAATTACAGTAAATTTCTTCTGCAGCAGTTTCGCTCCCTTTTTCGCAGTCTTTGAATCTGTATGTGTAACTGCATAAATCCATTCTGCGCTGCCGGTGATATTCTCTGATTTACTTATAAACTCCTCCAGATAAAATCTCTTCCAGGGATTGAGGCTGCCAACAGTAATCTTCTTATCACAGCGAAGATACTCTTCCTTATATTCAGAATAGTCTATGCCAAAATCCAGAACAACACTATCATAGCTTCTTGCCAGAATAGGAGCAATCTTCTCACTGCTGACATAAGGATAAAAGGTTGCATTGGCTACTGTAAAGGCTTCCTGACTTTCCTTTTCATTCAGACTATGAAAGTAATTATACAAATATGCAATATCCTTACTGTTCTGACAGTGAAGATATGCCGTCCTCAGACCAAGACCCTCACTTATACAGGAAGTAAGCATAAGCCCAAGATGGGTTGCGCCGGCTCCCTTAAATACTGAAGTTATACCTATTGATAATCTGCCCAGATTTTTATTCCTATTCCTGTTAAGTCCGCTGCTTTTAAGGAATCTCACATTTTAACCTCTATTCTTGCGCACGCTCTTTGCGCATATCAAGTTTGTGGTGCACAAGCACAAACTTGCGGTTGAAGAATTTATTATTCAACCTACCTCTTTCAATTATAATTCTTCTATTAATTGCTCCAGAAAGTCCTTCATTTCATCCGTTAAGGATGCATTAAAGGGATCAGGCTCATAGGGGATGCGTATAAAATTACCATCACCAAAGTTTTCTATGAAGTCCCTGAATTGCTTTCCATTTAGATAATTAAGAAGCACTTTCACAGAAGGTCTCCCTGGCACCGAAAGAAATTCTTTGATGCTTTCATTCTCCCAAATCTTGCCTCCTGCCGTAACAAGCTTTAAGTCTTCCTCCCATAAATCAATATTTTCGGATTCTATTACCCCGTAATCACTGATAATCACTTTATACTTGTCAATTTCCGGAATTGCAGCAAGCCCGGCCCCTGTCAGATAGCTATTTCCCTTCAGCCTCCAGATACCGTCCGATTGCAATTTGGTCCCTTGTCTGTTTAGAAATTCAAGTAAATGCCCTGAGGTATTTCTTTCTATATAAATACTTCTAACTCCCAAACAGTTCAGGTAGCTGTTTAAAAGGAAGGCAAGATGGGTAGTCCCTGTTCTGTTCTGTACACCTCCTACTGCTACGGTAAAGGATTCCCTTGATATTACTTTGCCGCTCTTATATCTCCGATTTTGTTTTGTTAATTTCTTTTTTAGCATAGCAACCGTAGGATAACGTAATACAGACTGGTGTCCCAGAGATTTATGAAGGATACGAAGAAGCTCCCTGGAGTACAGTTTTTCTGCTATTTTATCTCCTTTGCTCTCTTTGTGATTATAACCATCGCCCATAATCATGGCTTTTAAGAGGGCACCAATGGCATACACATCACTTCTTTCATCCGGAGCAGCTTTTGATTTCAACTCCGGGGCAGCAAACCCTCGTGTACCCAAAGCAAACTTTCTGGCCTCCGTGTTGTTTTTATACACACAAGCTCCGAAATCAATTAGTTTAACCTCATTGTCTTTCAGTATAATATTGCCAGGATTTAAGTCCAGATAAAGTACGGGATTCTTAAGAGAGTAAAGATAGAGAAACAGATCACAGATAGAAATTCCAATAGCCAGAATAAAGGCTTCCTTTAGACG
Organism: Anaerocolumna sp. AGMB13020; assembly: GCF_033100115.1. NCBI lineage: Bacteria > Bacillati > Bacillota > Clostridia > Lachnospirales > Lachnospiraceae > Anaerocolumna > Anaerocolumna sp. AGMB13020. The sequence continues at coordinate 2,676,869 of NZ_CP136910.1, forward strand.
GCCTTCTTTCTTTAAATACTCTTTTAGAAGTATTCCCTCCATATACTGTTCAATAATGTAGGAATATTCTTCATCTTCTTCAAAATCATAAATTACAGGAATGCATGGATGTGATAGATTTTTTAAGATAACAGCTTCATGAAGGAGCTGTTCGTGAAGGGTATGCCCCTTTGCGATACGCTTAATTGCGCACAGAGAAGATAATTTTATATGTCTGGCCAGATAAACTTCCCCGCTGCCGCCTTTTCCAAGGACTTTTATTATCTGATATTTACCAAACCAAATCGGATCTTTCATTGTCTCCTTTCTTTTCGGTTTAGGCGGGAATATATCAAGGTTTCCACTCTTATTATAGCTTTTCCCGATTGTATTCTCAACCATTTTTTAGCAATATTTATTCACAAATATTACGTGTATTCTCCGTCACTTTTACCAAGATATAAATACCAGCCGGAAGGTTATAAAAAATGAGTTATATTACAGTATTAGGGTAAACTATTTGTTCCATAGATAAGTTCAGTCAAATCCTGCTGTTAAACTTATTGTTTCTACAAATCGACTTGGAAAACAATTATGCAAGTTTTCTGCTTCGAGAAATATTTTTGCTCCTATTTTTATAGGTTAGAATTTTACTTTCCCGGAAGACAACCTGATTCTTCCTGGTATAAAATAGTGTAATCTTTAGAACTTCAGGGCATATATTAAAGTTATAAGCAGGTTCTTTTATGAAGCAAATAATCTGCCGAATCACATCTGATAAATTTCCCCATATGTTTGAAAATCCAAGAAATTGGCGGAAAAAATCACTTGACTAAGTAAAACTTATAAATTATACTTTGAATACAACATCACTATAGATATCTTTCTACCTAGTACTATATCAATGTTGCAGCACTTATTGTCTGTTTCAGCAATAGAATGCCTGCGCGGCATGCTTAACTTCGATGCACGCCAGCACATAGAAAAGGATGTGATTCTATGAAGATAGAGAAAATTAGCGAACGTCAGATTCGCTGTACTTTGAGCAGAGATGATTTAGTGGATCGGGAGTTACGTATTAGTGAGCTAGCTTATGGCAGTGAGAAAGCAAAAGCCTTGTTCCGTGATATGATGCAGCAGGCGAATTACGAATTTGGATTTGAAGCTGAAGATATACCACTTATGATAGAAGCAATACCAGTTTCACCGGAATGCCTTATTCTGGTTATAACTAAGGTAGAAGATCCTGATGAACTTGATACCAGGTTCTCCAAATTTTCGCCAGACGATCACGACAGTGATAATATATATGAGGATGACAATGACGATTCCTATGCCGATGAAATCATTAGTTCCTTTGGACAGATTGATGATCTGCTTTCTGATAACACCTCAGAGGATTCAGAAGAATTTGTTCCCTTAGCGGAAGCTCTTTCTATTAACAAAGAAGAACCTTCTGAAAAACTAACGGAAGCAAAATCCGTATCCTATCAGACCAATCTTATGAAAGTATATTCTTTTAAGTCGTTAGATGAAGTCGAAAAACTTGCCAGCGTTATTTCACATTGCTACTTTGGAGTTAATACACTCTATAAGAATCCTTTAAATTCCGTTTATTATCTGGTAATTTCCAAATCAGAACATACTCCGGAAGAATTCAATAAAATCTGCAATATCGTTTCCGAATACGGCAGACTTGAGCCTACAACTTATGCTAGCACTTATTTTTACGATGAGCATTTTGAGCAGATTATAAAGGGTAAGGCAATACAGGTATTATCTGAACTGTAATCCATACTTCCGATACAGAAAATCAAAATAAAAAGATTCTGTAATGCACCTTATACGGTGTCACAGAATCTTTTTTTGCATTGTATCATTATTTTGTTTCTAAATACTCGTTGATTGTGCTTAGTAATTCATCAGCGTCCATTCCGTGTACCATAGCTGCTTCTTCTAAGGACTCTCCCTGAGATGAAGGGCATCCGATACAATGCATTCCGGAAGCTAAAAGAATAGGTACTACACCCTGGTCAACCATGATAATTTCACCGATTGTCATATCTTTTGAAACCTGTGCCATGTGAATTCCTCCTTGTTTATCTAAAAATATACTTATTTTTCTCTGTTAACTCTTACATTATAGTCTAAGTAAGGAAGTACGTCAAGGGTTACTGTTCAGAGCCACTAACGCGACGTGTTTTTTGTGCGTGTAGCGAAACAAAAGTCAACGAAAACCGGAGAATTGCAGCGTCAAAACACTGATTTTACGTTTTGTGTACATCGCAAAGCGTGTTATTGGTCACGCAACTGCTGTATTTTACAGTCGAGTAGACAGTAATCGTCAAGGTATCTTTCCCCAGAAAGATATTGTATATTTTACTTGTATTATAGGCTTGTTTATATTAAAATAATAGATGAAAAAAATATAAAGGAGGTACATAATTATGGCATATAAAATAAGTGATGAATGTATTAGCTGCGGCGCTTGCGCTAGCGAATGTCCCGTTTCTGCAATTTCTGAAGGTGCTAGTCATTATGAAATTGATGCTGATGCCTGTCTTGATTGCGGAGCTTGTGCAGCTACATGTCCTACAGGTGCTATTGAAGCTTAATATATTCAATAAAAAGACTGTTGCCTTGATAAATTAGAAAGCAGCGGTCTTTTTTTATTGTCTTTTTCGTCGACCTGTTACAACCCCTCTAAATTCAGGCATACCAGGTCACCAGTACTGCCTTGTGTAAATTGACGCCATATCAGTACCTCTTATATGGAACGAGGCAAGGGGAAGGAACTTACCTTGATTTTCCTCTGCCAAAGGTGGTCTTTTTCTTTTTTTTCAAAAACCCTGCAGCGGCTTCTGCCCGCCCAAGCTGAATTTCCCGCAAGGTACGATCAAATTGTTTAAATCTCTCCTCTTCTCTTTCCTCTTTTACACGCAGCAGATAATCCATTTGCTTGATAACCCGATCTGTTACATTTTCGCTGACGGTCTCTGCCATTAATTCATTATTATCCTTTAAGGCGTCTATAAATAGGCTCTGCATTATTACCTTAAACTGTCCCAGCTTTTGCTCAGGCTTTCCAAGAATGCTTTCATTGTTCTTGTCAGGACTCCTTGCAGGCAGATTCTTTTCTGTTAAAGGCATGGAATGAGTGTCCTCTTCTGACAGCTCGTCCACATATTTTCTGTCCCATTCTTCCTTGATCCTGCCAACCTCTTCCTCATCCAGATTCTTTAGTTTCTTTAGCTCCGGTAATAGCATCTTTATTGCTCTCAGCTGATACCCCTTCTCTTTAAATATTTTGACAGCTTTAAACATTTCAATATCTTCTTCTTTATAATATCTGTGACCCATCTCATTCCGATGAATATGTATATCGAGTTCTTCTTCCCAATAGCGTAAGGTATGCTGCTCTACCTCTACTTTTTTTGAGGCCTCCGATATCATATATCGCATTTCCTGCATTCCTCATCCTCCTCTGATTTGTCATATATTTACATTAATTCTATTATAACATAGAGGTTGTCCAATGCAATAAAAAGCAGGTATTTTCTTGAGTTTCTCATCGACACCAGACCCAAAAAGACCTTAATCCCAAACAAAAAAAGACTTCTAAAAGATAATTTTTCTTTTAAAAAGTCTTCTTTTTACAGCATATTTCATTTTCCTTCAGCTTAACACATCATACACTGCCGATTAACCTCTTTCCAGATTGGCAAACTTGGTAAACTGTGACTGCCAGGCAAGCTTTACTGTTCCAACAGGACCATTTCTTTGTTTACCGATAATAATCTCAGAGATACCAGCTTCTTCCGAATCATGGTTATAATAATCATCACGATATATAAACATTACAATATCCGCATCCTGCTCAATGGCTCCAGATTCACGAAGATCGGAGAGCATGGGGCGTTTATCCGGACGCTGTTCTACGGCACGGCTAAGCTGTGACAGTGCGACTACCGGTACATTTAATTCTCTGGCAAGACCTTTCAGAGATCTTGAAATTTCTGAAATTTCCTGTTGTCTGGACTCATTCTTCTTACTGCCTGTCATAAGCTGGAGATAATCGATGATTACTAGCCCCAGATTGAATTCCAGCTTATATTTTCTGCACTTTGACCGAAGCTCACCGATAGAAATACTGGAGGTATCATCTATTATAAGATTGGAATTACCAATCTCCTTGGCACTTTCCACCAGCTTGATCCAGTCATCATCGGATAATTCACCAGTTCTGATTGACTGGGAATTAACCTTGGAATGCATGGACATAATACGTTTTACCAGCTGGTCTTTTGACATTTCCAAGCTGAATATGGCAGTTGTTACATTTCCCCTTAAAACCGCATACTCAGCGATATTAAGAACGAAAGCGGTTTTACCCATAGAGGGTCTGGCCGCTATCAGGATAAGATCTGAGGGTTGAAGCCCGGCAGTTTTGTAATCCAAATCATAAAAACCTGTAGAAACACCCGTTACACTGCCTTTATTTCTGGCTGCAGCTTCTATACTCTCAAGAGATTTAAACACAATGTCCCGGATGCTTACAAAATCTCCGGTATTCCTCTTCTGAAGGATATCGAACATTTTCTTTTCCGAATCCTCCATAATGGTTTCTAACTTCTCTTTGTCCATATAGCAATCATTGGTAATAGATTCCGTAACCTTGATCATTTGCCTTAAGGTGGATTTTTCTTTTACAATGTTCGCATAATATCTGACGTTGGCCGAGGTAGGCACGGATGCTATAATATCCCTGAAAAACTCCAGGCTGTTTAGCTCTTCCGGCGCTTCCTTTTCCTTTAATTTATTCTGAAGGGTAATCAGGTCAACCGGCTTACCCTCATTGTACAATTCCAAAATAGCTTCAAACAGAACGCCAAAACGCTGCTGATAAAAATCATCTCCTGTAAGTAGCTCGGCAGCCCCTGCTATGGCATCCTTATCCATTATCATAGAGCCAATTACCGACTGCTCTGCTTCCCCGTTATGAGGAAGTACTTTTTTTATAAATGCCTCATCCACCGTATTTCCTCCCTAAATTCCTGGCGATTCTTCTATCCCGGCGGTTTTATATACCGGATAATAATTATCCTATATAAGATGAATTTTAGCTTTTACTTTATCCATGTAAAAATATCTTCACAGCTTATATATTATAGTTCACTTACCTTAACCTTTAATTCGGCTGTTACCTGAGGATGCAGCTTAACAGGTACTGTATGTGTCCCGATTGTCTTAATTGGATCGTTAATCTGTAGTTTCTTCTTATCAATATCCAGACTGTACTGTGTCTTTAACTCCTGGGCAATTTCTTTTGAGGAGATGGAGCCGAAGGTTCTTCCGCCTTCTCCTGTCTTTATCTTAAGTTCCAGGGTCTTGCTTTCCAGATCTCTGGCAAGAACCTTTGCTTCTTCCAGGATTTCTTTCTGCTTCTTCTCTTCTGCCGCTTTCTGAAGCTTTAAGTCATTCAGATTCTTGGCATTGGCCTCAAGACCCACCTTTTTGGGAAGTATGAAATTTCTGGCATAGCCATCACTGACATTAACCAGCTCCCCTTTCTTACCTAATGCTTTTACATCCTGTAATAATATAATCTGCATAATTAAGCCTCCTTCAAACATTCTCATTGTGTTACTTTATAATTCGCCTTCCTTTTTCATACCAGAAAGTGTTGTCTTTAAATTATATACTGCCTCTGATAAAGTACAACCTGTAAATTGGGCTCCGGCAACACTCATATGTCCGCCTCCGCCAAGCCTTTCCATAATCAGCTGTACGTTCACTTCATCGATTGATCTGGCACTTAAATATATCTTATCATTAAATTCTGTAAAAACAAAGGAAGCACGGATATTCGTTATATTTAACAGTTCATTGGCAACCTGGGCTGCCAGAACCGTGGGACTGCTTAGCCCGGCACCGTTACATACCGTCAAGGCATAATGCTCCATATAGACTTCTGTTGCGCTGATGGCCTCTGCCTTTGCTTTATATTCATCCATATCACTGCGGAAAGCTTTTCTGATACGGGTCACATCTGCACCGCTTCTTCTTAAAAACGCAGCGGCTTCAAAAGTCCTTACACCTGTTTTGGTCAGAAAATTGTTGGTATCTATCATTACACCGGCATACATGGCATCTGCCTCCACCTGTTTCAGCCTTAACCCGTCACCGATATACTGAAGAATTTCAGCAACCATTTCACAGGAAGAAGAGGCATAGGGCTCAATATAAGAAAGTACGGCATTTTCTATGGCTTCACCAGTCTGCCTATGATGATCCAGAATTACAATTGTTCTGGTTAATCCCAGTAATTCCTTACATTCCGTATAGCTTGGCCGGTTGACATCCACAACTACCAGAAGGGTATTGTTATCTACAATGCCAATGGCCTGCTCACTTTTTAAGAACATATCATCTTCATAATCCGGGTTGTTGATGAATCTGGTCATCAGTGGTCTTACTGAGGTAGTAACCTCATTGATTACAATATGGGCTTTCTTGTTTAAGGTCTTTGCAATACGATAGATACCGATGGCAGCACCAAAGGAGTCCACATCACCAATTGCATGACCCATTATCACAACCTTGTCCTTTGCTTCCACAAACTCCTTCAAAGCATGGGCTTTTACTCTGGCCTTTACCCTGGTGCTCTTCTCAAGCTGGATGCTCTTACCGCCGTAATAAGATATCTTGTCACCATCCTTGACAACCGCCTGGTCACCTCCGCGTCCAAGTGCCAGATCAATAGCCGCTCTGGCATATTCATAACCTGCCTGGTAGGATTCTGTATTGACACCCAGTCCGATACTGATGGTTACAGACATTTCATTTCCTATGTTAATGGTTCTTACTTCCTCTAACAGATTAAACTTATTATTCTGGAGCTGTGCCAGATACTTAAATTTAAATACAAAAATATATTTGTCCTTTTCCATCTTCTTTACGATGGCATCAATACTCTGCATATACTTATTAATCTTACGGTCTACTAATGCTACCAGCAGTGATCTTCTTACTTCATCGATACTTTCAAGTGCTTCCTCATAATTGTCAATATACAAAAGTCCCGTTATCATCTTTTGATCCTGGTTTAAGCGGGCCAGGGATTTAATCTCTGTCTCATCATATATATACATACCTATGAGGCTGTTGGAATCGTCTCCATTGCCCTCTTCCGCAATATCCCAGCCCTGGTCATCAAAAAAGCTGTTAGCAGTTATCTTACGCAGAAGTATTCGATAGGCAAAATTACCTTTCGTCAGATGAATAACCTGATCCTGGACATCCACCGGCAATACCGCATCCGTTATCTCCGGAAAAATCTTGGAAATGTTCTTTTTCGCCAGCTTTTCATCGCCTACCACTTCAAGAAATTCATTGTTTCCCCACAAAAGCCTTCCCTGACAGTCCAGTACTCCGTATGGCAGTGCCATATCCTTTAGCAGTTGTTTCTGTACCTGTCCGTAGTCAGCGGCAAAACGCACAATATCACCAAGGATACCGGGTCTTTTAAAAAAGTATAATGCCATGGCTATAATGATATACACAACAACAAAGCCGTTCATCATCATGCCGGCTTTTTTATCTGCTAGGTTTATTCCGATATCCATGATTATTAAAAGCAAAGACAGAAAAAGCGGCCATCTTAGATAGGACTGCAGCGCACCTTTTACTTTAACTTTCTTTTTCATTTTCCTTCATCCTTTTTATTGATGCACAATGGCACAAGCGTATCCTAGTTTATTTAGTATTGTACATTATACCATTTCTATTATAATAATAAAAGAGTTTTTTGAATTTAGGTAGTGGATGACAGACGGAAGGGTGGTTGTGGTGACGAATGGGAGGCTGTGGCTGTGGACGATGATTTGTGCTTCTGTTTATGCGTTTTGCTGTTCGAGAACCCATATTCCACTAAAGTGCCAGTAACTGTTCCTGGCAGGTAAGTCAGTGCCAAACTCGCTGGAAAGCTTTGGCCGCGGCAGGTTGTGCTGCTCAAACAGTGGCACTGGCTTACCTAGTCGCAGTTTCTGCCACTTAAGTGTCCTATGGGACCTCTCAATGCAAAACTCCTAAACAGAAGCACAAATCATCTGGTTACAGAATACTGTTTGCCTGACAGATTTCGTTTTAATACTTTTTTACTTTATTTGGTAACGCACATAAATTTTAATAGCAGCCATTAGGTTCCTTTCAAAACATATGGCACCTATTAATGCTTCATATTCTATATTTTTTTCTATTTTTAATAAGGCCCGTAATCAGGCTTGTTTCTGCAAAGAGTAAATTGATGATGAATTATCATAAGATTTTTCTCCATAAGCTATAACATAAAATAATAAATCCTGGCTGATTTATACTCCACATCTAATCTGTTACATACTCTTTTATTCCTTCTCAGTATAATGTGCTGAGTGTTTATGCTTAATTTGCTATTATTTACCTATATATTCTTTGCCTTCTGTATCTTGGTTGCAATATATACTTACCTTCCCATTTTGTATGCTAAACTATTCATATTCATTTTCAAAACGCCTATGTATTTTCTAGTTTGCATACATAGCATTAAATAATTCAATCATAAAAACTCCTTTAACGCCTATATTTTTTGTGTTTTGTAAACCCCTAAATAAGATAACGTAGGAGTTTTTTAAGCTAAAGCTAACCGGTAATTTATTTTATGGTGATGCAATTAATACCGGTTAGCTTTTATGATTTCATAAAAGTAACCGGTATTCGGTATTAATAAAAATAATGATGGTATCTTAAAATAGAAAATATGAAAGTAGGTTTCTTTTGTTTTAGGGTAAGATACCCCCATAACAGGAACATTCAAAAAGCTCTTTCCATTCAAAAACAGGCTATTTGCAGAAAATAGAAAGGACGAATACGCCTATGGAAAGGTATTAGAAGTCCTTTTCTCTGGAAATTTTGTGCTATATTTTAAAACAGATTGTTTGAGCGCAGTGAACTGCTTCCCGTCAAGTAGACAATTAAAAAAATATAAATCTTTCTGCCAGTAAAGGATAACTTACTGGCAGTTTTTTATGCTGCCTGTAGATATAACTCATGTTTCTCCATCGGAGTTAATACACCTAGATTTCTTTGTAAGCGTTTATTGTTATAGTATTTCATATATTTCTCGATCATTTCAACAACTGCTTTCTTACTCGTAAAACGTTTTCCATAATAACGCTCTCTTTTAATAATTCCCCAAAACCCTTCCATTGGCCCATTGTCAATGCACTTTGCCACTCTTGACATACTCTGAGTCATTCCTGCTGATTCAACTTTTGAACGGAAAATCCTGTTTGTATATTGAAATCCTCTGTCACTATGAAATAGTGGGCAAACACCTGGGTTGGTCTCAATCGCAGCATCAAATGTATCAAAGACTAACGAATTATTGTTGTTGTCACGAATGATGTACGATACAATCCGACGGTCATACAAATCAAATATGGCGCTAAGATAGACCTTATGCTTTTCGATGCCAATGTAATAGTGAAATTCAGTTACATCGGTAAGCCATTTCCTGTTGGGTGCATCCGCTTTAAACTCGCGGTTGAGTAAATTTTCTGCTATGTAGTATGGGTTTACTGCTTGTCTTGTACATCCATTACTAGAGTACTTGATTGTTGATTTTATATTCCGATTCCGGCAGATTCTCAATACGCGTTTATCATTTACTTTTATATCATGATACCGTTCCAGGTCATCCCGGATTCTTCGATACCCTTTATCTGGGGATTCCTCATGGATCCGTTCAATGATATCTGCTATGCGCCTGTTTTCGGTTTCGCATGCGGGGATATTCCTGTTTATCCACTTATAGTATGCAGAGCGGGAAATACCACCAAGCTTACATAAAGCATGTATAGGATAGCCGTATTTTTCGTTTTCCTCTTTGATTGCCTGGTAAATACTTTCATGGCGAATCAGGCTTAATACCGCCTCCTTTCTATCTCCTCGAGTTTTTTTAAGAAGGATACCTCCATTTCGGCTCGTTCTTTTTCTGCTCTCAAAATCTTGTTTTCAGCCCGGAGTTTCTCTAACTCGTTCATTTGTTCTTTCGATTTCCTTTTTCCACGACTATCATTTAAAGCTTCAACTCCATCTGATTCATATTTAATGGTGTAATTGCGTGCCTGCTGATAGGATATCTGGTGTTTTTCTGCTGTTTCTCTATAATTGTGATTATGTGCAATACAATACTGTACTATTTCCACTCGCTCATCAAATGTGGTGTTTCTACCTTTGGTCATGATACGGCCTCCTGTTCCGGAAGCTTTCAGCTTCTCATGACCATTATACTTCAAAATCCAGTTTCGTAGTTGGGATGATGAACGAATTCCATATTTTCTGCAGAGTTCAGAATAGGAACCCTTACCATTTAGATAATCTAGTACAGCATTTTTTTTGTATCCGAAGAATAAGCGGTATTCTGGGAAGTAGTAATAAGACCTTCTTCTCCCAAAGATTGATATAAAGAAATCCACTCCAAAATGCGTGTCCCGCTGATACCTAATAACTGCGCTTCATGATTAGCAGAGGTCTTACCTGATAAATATCTTTGAACAATATTTATCTTTATTTCGAAAGAAAACTTAGCTTTTCTTCCCATAAAAATATGCTTCCTCCTAAGTAACAAGTTTTTTATTATTTCACTTGTCTACTTAGAGGGAAGCATATCACAGCGAGTTATCTGTTTTAAAATATGTCCAGTACAAAATATTCAGAGGAATTAGGACTTCTTATACCTTGGAATTGAAGTATGAGCCTTTCTGTTTTCTGCAAATTGCCGTCCCCTTTTCATAACCCAGCCTTTTGCACCAGTCCTTCCATTACCTACCATAAACTACCTATCGTCTTTTGACAAACGCAGCACTACAATTGAATGCCCGGGAAGAGTAATCTCTCCTGTTCCATTTGACAGTACTACCGCTTCCTGTACAGGACTTATCTTTTTAGGTTCTTCAAAGCTGTTCATGTCATCCAATCCATAACCGGACATCATATAGCGGCTGCCTCTTAAATCAGTTTTTTCCTGGCCCTCAAGAGTTAGTGTGAAGGTGATGGGATTTTCCTTTACATTGACCATTTTGACGATATAATCACCGTTGTTATCTACGCTGGCGGTATAATAGAGTTCCTTAAGGATTGGCAGCTTATCTTCTGTTTCGTTCATTAAGACACCGTCTATATAGGTTTTTATCTTTCTGCCCTTTACTTCTAATTCCAGCTGATATTCTCTGTTATTCTCAACTACGAAGAAGGATTGTGTCAGACAGGAGCCTCTCCCCTTTACCATTGAGCTGACCAGACAATCCTGATTCTGCCAGCCTCCCAGTTCCCAGATGGCCCGGTTTTCTCTGTTTTCATAGCCGAAGCTGATCTCAAAGCCTCTGGTTCCGCTCTTTTTCTCTCCAATGAATTTTAAACGGTAGTGGCTTAATTTTGTATCAAATAACTCCAGCTGTTCTCCTTCTTTTAAAGCAGCTCCTTGGGCTTTTTTAATTTCTCCAGTGGTCATATCCTCGAAGATGATTTCACGGCAGTTTACCTCTGTATTTACTGCGGCGGAAATTATTAGCTTTCCGCTGAGAGGTCTATTTTCTTCTGCTGTTACGGACTCGGCAAAATTCTCTCCTGTGGTTTTTAACAGATAATCTCCCTGATTTGTCATGAAGAGTTTCTGTACATAGTAGTTAGCGGTTCCAAATACTTCATGGTTATTAAACCAGATCATATCCGGACGCCAGTTCACGTAGTCCGTATTGCAAAGCAGAGGTGCATAACAGGCTAGCCCCACTGCATGGGCATTCTTCTCAAGACCTGTCATAAAGGCTGCTTCTGCCAGAGCATTGTAGTAGGTGTTCCCCCAGCTTGCATATTCCCCCAGAAATACTTTGGGATCTTCTGCTTTAAAGGTATCATATCTGTGATAATTGGCCAGAAACCATTCCGGAGACTGATAGTAATGCTCATCTACAAGGTCTGAACCATTTTCTCTGGCTGAGGTCCAACCCCTTTCATATTCTTTTCCTGCTGCAAAAGGCCCTGAGGAATTTATTAATTTGATGTCGGGGTATTTCTCTCTTATGGCTTTATGGAAGTAGGTATAACGCTCAAAGAAGGGTTCTCCGATTTCCTCGTTTCCTATTCCTAGATACTCTAAATGAAAGGGTTCTTCATGTCCAAGTTCAGCTCTTATCTTACCCCACTCGGTCTCCTTATCACCATTGGCAAATTCAATCAAGTCCAAAGCTTCCTGTATCCAGGGTCCAAGTTCCTCTATTGGTACCATTCTCTGGTGATGAGGATCATAGCCACCGGGCAGTACAGGTAAGGGTTTGGCACCGATGTCTTCACAGAACTGGAAGTATTCAAAGTATCCCAGCCCTAAAGTCTGATTATATCCCCAATTATTTCTTCTGGACGGTCTTTCTTCCACTGGTCCAAGAGTATTCTTCCACCGGTAAAGGGAATCTCTGTCTTCACTGTCTAAGGAGCCGTCATGAACCAGGCAGCCGCCGGGAAATCTCATGAACTTTGGTTTGCAGTCTGCCAGGAGCTCTGCAATATCTGCTCTTAGACCATTCTTTCTGCCTTTATAGACATCTGCCGGGAACAGGGATATCATATCAAAATAGTATTTTCCGGTTTCTTGCATTTCTATCACAAGTCGTCCGGAATAATCTGTAGCTGTAGCAGTCAGGGTGCATTCATACTTCCTCCAGCCGTTGTTTTCGGGCTGCAGACTTCCTTCGGCAAGGACTTGTCCTTCTGCTCCTGTGAGTTTAATGACAACCGGCTTTTCTACCGCCGTTTCTGTCTTACTATAACAGGAAAATTGGTAGATCTTTGCTTTTTCAAGGGGTATACCGGTATTAAAGCCTAGGTTCATAAAACCGGCACCATCACCGATTGCCTTGGCAGTAACAGTAAGATAATGAGGATTACGACTGTTTATGGGTGCTTTATCTTCAACCTCAAGTGTAACCTTTGCACCCTTCTTCTCAAGCTTTTCCCAGGCGGTCAACCCATGATATGCTTTGTTATCTATAGGGTCAAACTCAAAGGAACGGTTCTGAACCAGCTCTGCATACAAACCGCCATCAGCAGCGTGGTTTAAATCTTCAAAGAAAATACCATACAAATCTCCCAGTGGAGTAACTTTCTGACTGGTATCTATTTTTAGATGTTTCTGCATCTTAACCTCTATTCTTGCGCACGCTCTTTGTACATACCAAGTTTGTGGTGCGCAAGCACAAACTTGCGGTTGAAAAATTCATTCTCAACCTATCTTCCATCCCAGTGCTTTCACACATTTACATTTATTTTTTCCCATCCAAACCCAATATCTGTATAGGATATTTGTTTTTGGATGGGAACTATTTTAAATCCGTCTATTAAGTTCTTGTTATCGCAATTATACAGTTATTTACTACTCAACTTCAGCTTCCAGATGAAGTACACTGCACGCGGGTATCTTAAATGAAATTCCTTTATCTGTAATTTTATAATCCTTAAATTCCACCGGTTCTACCGCATCCGGTTTCTCAAAGGTATTATAGGAATTGAAGCCTGCAGATAACAGCGTGGCTTTTACAGTTCTCACTTTTGTCTCTGCCAGTATGCTCTCTACCTCATAAGCCTCGCTTACAGACAGGTTATTGATCGTGATGTGCAGCTTATTGTCTTCTCCCATTGATACGGATTCATGAAGATTAGGAACCTTATTATTATCCTCCAGGCCGATCAGCTCAGCTTCCAGACTGCTGTCAACCAACTGTGCCTCCTGATGGTGCTTATACATATTAAATACATGATAGGTAGGAGTAAGTATCAGCTTGTCACCTTCTGTTAAGATTGCAGCTTGAAGAACATTTACCAGCTGTGCAATATTTGCCATCTTAACGCGGTCACAGTGCTTGTTAAAAATGTTTAAGTTAATTCCTGCCACAAGTGCATCTCTCATGGTGCTCTGCTGATATAAAAAGCCTGGGTTGGTTCCGGGCTCCACATCAAACCAGGTTCCCCATTCGTCTACCAGAAGTCCTACTCTTTTTTCAGGATCATATTTGCTCATAACCGTATCGTGATTTGTTATGAGTGTTTCCATATAGAGTGTCTTCTTCAGTGTCTGATACCATACCTGCTCATCAAATTCTGTGGAACTGCCTTTCTTGGACCAGTCTCCTGTTGGCAGTGTATAATAATGTACGGAGAGTCCATCCATATGTCTTCCCGCAATTTTCATTACTACATCGGTCCAGTTGTAATCATCCGCATTGGCACCACAAGCTATTTTATATAGTTTGTTGTCTCCATAATTTCTGCAATAGGTCTGATATCTGCGGTATTCATTGGCATAGTGCTCCGGTGTCATATTTCCGCCGCAGCCCCAGCTTTCATTTCCCACTCCAAGATATTTTACCTTCCAGGGTTCCTTCCTTCCGTTCTCTGCTCTTAAGCCTGCCATAGGGGAGATTCCGTCAAAAGTCATATACTCTACCCATTCAGACATTTCCTGTACGGTTCCGCTTCCTAAGTTGGCATTGATATAGGGTTCACAGCCTATCTGCTCACAGAGTTCCATGAACTCGTGTGTACCAAAACTGTTATCTTCTACTAAGCCGCCCCAGTGAGTATTAACCATTTTCTTTCTGTTTTCCTTCGGTCCGATACCATCCTTCCAATGGTATTCATCTGCAAAGCAGCCACCGGGCCAGCGAAGTACGGGTATATTAAGCTCCTTAAGAGCTGCAACAACATCCTTACGCATTCCGTTTACATTTGGTATCTCAGAATTCTCCCCTACATAAATTCCCTCATAGATACATCTTCCTAGATGCTCAGAAAAATGTCCGTAAATCTCCTTGTTAATCTTACCTTTTTTTACCTTTGGATTAATGTAAAGCTTAGCCATTATTATTCTCCTTTTCTGTAAATTATTTTAATCATAGGGCATTTAGCCAAGGATAACCTTGCATATTACACGGTATTTTTACCAGTTATGCAGATACTTTTCCTATGTTTTTAAGACCAAATCTAAATTATTTTACATATTTATAAATATATCATATTTCACCAAAAAACTCAAATATATTTATAGTTTTTTTGCTGTTTTTTTTACAGCCTCTTCATACCATTACAGAAAAGCCGCAGCGGCTGTTATACCGCTTTTTATAAAAGTACGTAATTATGTCTATTTTTTCACAATAAAGTTGACAAATCAATTTTCCCAGAGTTATAATTACTCAAATTACTAAATAATTTATAGAATAAGGGTAAACTATGAATGTAAATAATTCTTTGAGTAAACGTGTAAGTCATATATCAAAATGTACCCAGCAGCATATGGATAGCAGGTTAAAGCCTCTGGAATTAAGCAGCGGCTCTTACCCCTTTCTCATGCTGTTAAGTGAAGAAGAGGGGATTAACCTGGAGAAGCTTAGCAGGCTGGCACATGTGGACAAGGCTATGACTACCAGGACGGTTCAAAAATTGATAGGCCTTGGTTTTATTGAGAGAATACAGGATAACAAGGATCAGAGAGCCTGTAAGTTATACCTGACAGCCAAAGCAAAAGCAGTTATACCAATTATTAAAGAAGCTTTAAACAGCTGGATCACTCAGATTACTTTTGATATTCCCGCGGATAAGCTTGAAGAATTATACAGCATGTTAGACATTATCCTGGAAAAAGCGGAAGAAAAATAGGTGATGCAGATTATGGAAAATCAGACCGTTATGCCCCCAAAAGTAAGGTGGGGCATTTTATTTGTTATTGTAATGTCAATTTTTATGTCCACTCTGGACGGAAGTATTGTAAATGTAGCTTTACCCACCTTGTCAAAGAGCCTTAAGGTCACCTCCGGTGCGGTTGCCTGGGTAGTCAGTATTTATCTTATAGCAGTTTCTGCTACCATGCTGCTCTTTGGGAGACTTGGGGATATCTATGGCAAGACACGTGTATTTCAGGCAGGTCTGGCTGTATTCACACTGGGTTCGCTTCTATGCGGAATCTCAGGCACCCTACTTATGTTATTGATATCAAGAGTAATTCAGGCAATCGGTGCTGCCGGTTTAATGTCCAACAGTCAGGGTATCATTACTCAGGTCTTTCCTGCCAATGAACGTGGCAGGGCACTTGGCATCAATGGTACCTTTGTTGCTTTAGGTTCTCTTGTCGGTCCATCTTTGGGTGGATTTATTGTTGATTACACCAAATGGGAATATATCTTCTGGATTAATATCCCTGTCGGAATCCTGGTTATTATTCTATCCTTAAAGCTTCTGCCAAAGGCTGGTAAGGTTGTAAAAGAAAAAATAGATTTTCCGGGTTCCGTTCTGTTTATGGCCTTTATCGTATTGTTGTTTGGTGCTCTTGGACAAGTTCAGGAACTGGGTTTTGGTTCACCGGTTATTATTATATGTCTGGCGGCTTCCCTCCCCCTATTCCTCCTGTTCCTGCGCAGAGAGAAACGGTTGGAAATGCCTTTGCTGGAATTATCTTTATTTAAGAGCAAGTGGTTTACAATCAGCTTGATCTGCAGCTTTATAAGCTTTATCGCCATCTTCTGCTCAAATATCATAATGCCGTTTTACCTGCAGGATGCTTTACAGATGTCTCCTGGAAGAGCCGGTGCTTTCCTGTCCATTTATCCCCTTGTGCTTGCACTTACAGCGCCCATTAGCGGACATCTTTCTGATAAGATCGGTTCGGAAATCCTGACACTGGTCGGATTAAGCCTTACCAGTACGGGGCTTCTGCTCCTGTCAACCCTGGATGCTGCACCCAATTATGTGGTAATGGGAGTTTATATTGCAATTATGTCCTTTGGTAATGCACTGTTCCAGTCACCTAATACCTCTCTTGTTATGTCCACGCTTCCAAGGAACAAACTTGGTATCGGAGGCAGCATCAGTGCTCTAGTCCGAAACCTGGGAATGATTGTTGGTATTACCCTTGCTACTACTCTGTTATATCAGTCCATGAGCGGAAAGTTAGGCTATCATGTCAGTGATATTGCTGCTGCAGGAACTCCTGCCTTTATCTTTGCCATGAGAATCGTGTATCTTACAGCTTTCATAATATGCCTTGCCGGTGTATCCATTACTGCTTTCAGACTGATATCAAGAAAGAAGGAAAAGAGCAGATCAGAAGCTTAATTCCTGACTGCAGAAACAGAGTGAATAAAGGATAAATAAAGATGTTCTGTGCCAGGTTATACATCTTAGAAATTGTTGTCACCAGCCATAGAACTTCTTTTATTTGCATTACAACGTTTACAGTTATTTCCATCCTCTAAAACCAGTGCCTGAAATACCTGCTGAGAAAAGAAAAAGGATTGAGAGACAGCAGTTCCAACTTCTGACTTGTTTCCGTTTACCGGCGCACAATCAAATTATTCTACCTCAATACTTGTTTTATTTATAGGTACAGGTCTTGCTTTTAAGGCGGGGCTTTTGTGCTGCTATTCTAGGCGGACAGGTTTTATCGAGGTAAGGGTAATATTTCATCATTAGTGCAATACATACAAACAAGCTGTAATATTTCTGCAAATTACAGGTATCGCAGATTTCAAAGCTTGCCAGTCTTCTTAATTTAATCTCATATTTCCAAAGAACGTATCTTTGACCACACCAAAGTATTCTCTTACATAATAATGAACGGTCAGCACATCATCATTTGGTGCACCGAATCCGCTGACTTGCTCAAACCCCTGCTGTTTTGCCAGTCTTACAGCACGATAAACATGAAATTGGTTGGTAACTACAACGATTTTTATCCTATTCTCTAGGGTATGACCTGTCTCTCTGCCCACAATAATATTCTTACTGTTGCGTAGATTCTCATAAGTATTCACCGAAGTATCCTCAAGTAATATCTTGCTACTATCTGCCCCAGAAGCAACAAGATATTCCTTCATTGCCAAAGCTTCTGTAATGTCTTCTCCTTTTCCTTGTCCTCCTGCTACGATTACAAAGGATTCGGGATTATCCTTCAGATAGGCAAGAGCCGTATCCAGCCGATTCTTTAATGCACGGGATACTGTGGTACCCTTTACCTGTGCTCCTAATACGATTACATAATCCGCTCCGGAAGAAGCCTCCTTCTTTCCTTCCATCCATATACTCCCTTCTGCAAAGGTAAAACTTCCGACCACTGTAATAAATAGCAGAAGAAAGCCATATCGGAAGAGCTTCGGAACAGGAAAATGATTAAGATGCAGGAAAAGCAAAGATATGCTAAGCAAAAGGCAGAATCCGCCCAGTGCAGGCCAGAACCATAAGAAAGCTGTACCGAGACCTGAATAAAATACAATTACAAAGAA
Source organism: Anaerocolumna sp. AGMB13020 (assembly GCF_033100115.1). Classification (NCBI taxonomy): domain Bacteria; kingdom Bacillati; phylum Bacillota; class Clostridia; order Lachnospirales; family Lachnospiraceae; genus Anaerocolumna; species Anaerocolumna sp. AGMB13020. The sequence continues at coordinate 2,695,207 of NZ_CP136910.1, forward strand.
ATAAATTCCGCAGAGTAAAAAAATCAATAGAAAAAACAAGGCAAATGCAAGCATGGCATGGCCTCCTTTCACACCGGACTGCCGGTTCTTTTCAATTAATACATTTCAGTAAATTTCTAAAACTTATCTATTACTTTATCACGAATGAGTATAGATAGGCCATTCATTTTGTATTAATAATCATTAAGATTTTCTTGTGAAAATATTCCATCCCTGACGAAAGAGCACGTTATTCCTACCAAAGAAAATTATATCACAATCGCTCCAATTCCTTCTTCTCAAAATATAGATTAATCAAAGTATCTTTTATCAAATCTGGTATTAAAAAAGACACTACTTCAAATAAAAGTAGTGTCTTTTTTATCCACTAATCCGCTTGTTCTAATTGCGGATAATATAGTCAAAAGCACTCAGTGCTGCATTGGCTCCGGAACCCATTGCAATTACAATCTGTTTATATGGACTATTCGTACAGTCACCAGCTGCAAATACACCGGGGATATTCGTATTATTATGAATGTCCACTTCAATCTCACCGGAACGGGAGCGGGTCACTGTGTCACCAAGCCAGTCAGTGTTTGGTACAAGTCCTATCTGTACAAACACTCCCTGTAATTCTATGTGCTGCTCCTCACCTGTGGTTCTGTCGGCAAAAGTTATTCCGTTTACTTTATCTGTACCCGTTATTTCTTTTGTCTGTACATTCTTATATACGTTTACATTTCTTAAGCTATTCAACTTTTCCTGCAGTACTGCATCTGCCTTTAATTCCGACATAAATTCCAGTACAACAACCTTCTCTGCTATGCCCGCAAGGTCGATGGCTGCTTCGATACCAGAGTTACCGCCTCCGATGACTGCTACTGCTTTGCCCTTGAATAAAGGTCCGTCACAATGGGGGCAATAAGCAACTCCTTTGTTCTTAAATTCTGCCTCTCCGGGAACTCCTACATTTCTCCATCTGGCACCTGTACTTAAGATGACTGCCTTGCTTTTCAGCACAGCGCCGTTTTCCAGCTCAACTTCAATGAGATCCTTTTTCTTCAGACCTTTTGCACGAAGGGATTTTATTATATCAACCTCGTAATTTTTTACATGCTCTTCGAGGCTCTGTGCCAGCTTAGGCCCTTCTGTATATTGAATACCAATGAGATTCTCTATTCCCATGGTCTCCAGAACCTGACCGCCGAAGCGCTCTGCTACGATGCCAGTCCTTATGCCTTTCCTTGCCGCATAGATTGCAGCACTGGCACCTGCAGGGCCACCGCCAACTATAAGCACATCAAAAGGTTCTTTCTCCTCCAGCTCCGAAGCTTCCGGGAGGCTGCCAAGCTTTGCAAGAATATCTTCTACCGTCATTCTTCCGCCTGCCAGAAATTCACCATTCAGATAAAGAGCCGGTACAGCCAGAATATTCTTATCCTCAACCTCCTTCTTAAATACTCCTCCATCAATCATGGTATGCGTTATGTTAGGATTCAGCACACTCATAATACCGGCGGCCTGCACCACCTCCGGACAATTATGGCAACTTAAGCTGATGTAAGTTTCAAAGTGATACTCACCCTTTAAGTGCTTGATCTGCTCCTTTACTTTTTCTTCTATTTTAGGTGGTCTGCCGCTGACCTGAAGAAGTGCCAGTACAAAGGAGTTAAATTCATGCCCCAAGGGAATTCCTGCAAAGGTAAGGCCTTTTTCTTCTCCTTTACGGCAAATTTGAAAGCTGGGAGTTCTTGCAAGGCTTACCGGTTCTATATCTATTCTTTCTGAAAGAGAAGCCACTTCTTTTACGAAGTCCTCCAGCTCTTTTGAGGTATTATCAGAACCGGCACTTAACTTAATTAGCAGGTCGCTTTCCAGGAGCTTTAAATATTCACTTAGCTGATTTCGTATATCAGTATCCAGCATAATTTATACCCACTGCATATCGCAAGCCTTCCTGCGATGCTGCCACAAATAGAAAGAGTGAAAGAATCTCTACGTGGCATCCTTTCAATTTATCATTTTCTTTCACTCTTATTCCTCCTTAAAATGACTTTCCATATTACATGCCAATCAGCAATGTAAAACGCTTAAATCTTTCCTACCAGATCGAGGCTGGGCTTTAAGGTTGAGCCTCCCTCTTTCCACTTGGCAGGGCATACTTCACCGGGGTTGTTTCTTACATACTGAGCCGCTTTAATCTTATCCACCAGCACATCCGCATTACGGCCAATGCTGCCTGCATTAATCTCAACTGCTACAATAATTCCGTCCGGGTCAACTAAGAAGGTTCCTCTGTCTGCCAGTCCGTCAGCTTCGATTAATACATCAAAATTTCTGGAAATGGTATGAGAAGGATCACCGATCATGGTATAGGTAATCTTCTTGATAGCTTCAGAGGTATCATGCCAAGCTTTGTGTGTAAAATGAGTGTCAGTTGATACAGAGTACACTTCAGCTCCCAGTTTCTTAAAGGTATCATAATTGCTCTGTAAATCTTCCAGTTCTGTAGGGCACACGAAGGTGAAATCCGCAGGATAAAAGCAAATAATGCTCCAGTTTCCCTTGAAATCCTGTTCTGAAACCTCTACAAATTTACCGTTACGAAATGCCTGTGCTACAAATGGTTTTACTTCTGTTCCGATTAATGACATATTTATTTCCTCCTAAGATTTCAAATTTATTGATAAATTATTATTAATAACTAATACTAGTAATCATTACTGTTATTATAATATAACAAACTTAGATTTGTGTCAAGTACAAAATTACTAAATTTTGTGATTTTTCCTATTCCATTATTTTAATTGAATTGTCACAGAAATTCTTATTCGTGTACTATAACACGAATTTAAACAGACCTCCGCTTTTTCTCGTTCCAAATAACTTTAGCTCCATACAGCAAAAGTTACTAGGAGCAGCTCATAAAGCAAAAGCCATACGTGCTGCAGATAGGAATAACACACAAACTTTTCTTGTTATTATATTACACGAGGATAGATTCTCCTTTTATAAGCAATGGTATTCAATGTATTTATATTATGGTAATAAAAAACCGGTGAAATTTCTGTTTAAGAAATTTCACCGGTATGTATGGGAAGTCAGGGATTAAAAATCAATACGCAATCGGGAAAGTTATAATTAAAGCTTTGCCATTAACCAAGTCATAGCTTCTTCTTCATTTAAGAAAGCCTGCTGAGGGAACTTAGATGAAATAGCTCTATTGATCTGCATTTTTACAATTGCACTGTCTACGATGGAGGCAGTAGCAACAAGATTATTCTCTGCAAGCCAGTCAGCATGTTTAGCCATAACTTCTCCAAGATCGGACATTTTGTATTTTCTTAAGTCAGCAGCACTTACCCAAGGCTTATTACCCATTGCAGGTCCGATAACCTTTTCATACTGACTATGATATTCAATATAGTCTTCCTTTGTCCAAGAACCTACGGGTGTTTCAAATACTAGTCTTTTTTCAACATCGTAATTAATAGTATACAGCCCCTTTGGGTGTGTAATCATCATAATAATTTTCCTCCTGAGTAAAATATTATATTTTTGAAACAGAGTAAATCTCTGTGACAAGCGATGAAAAAATTACAGATTGTTATTGATCAAATTCTACCAACTGCTGCTTTAATGTCTCAGCAATATTATACATCTCTTTCGAGCATTCTGCTACTAACTGTATCAGATTATTCTGCTCTTCAACGGAGGAAGAAACCTCTTCTGTTCCGGCGGCAGTTTCTTCGGAGATACTCGCAACCGTTGCAATCATATCTTCAGCTTCTTTTGCATCTTCTGTTAAAGTGGCAGTCGCATTATATGCAGCTTTAACTTTTACACCGATAGAATATACCTTATCGGATATATCAGATATGGAAGACACGGTCTTCTCAAATGCCTTTTCCTGTTCCTGTGAAAGGTCATTGGCTTTGGTAATTTGCGTTACTGTATTTTCTATTCCCTGTTGTACATCGTTTATAATTTCTGTAATCTGCTTTCCGGATTCTGCTGACTGTTCTGCAAGCTTACGAATTTCTTCGGATACAACGGCAAACCCTCTTCCGTGCTCGCCTGCTCTTGCAGCTTCTATTGCAGCATTTAAGGCTAACAGATTTGTCTGTTGTGCTACGCCTTTTATTACCTCTAATATTTTTCCGATTTCTTTGGACTTGTCCATTAAGTCCGTGATTGCTCCTCGCATATTCTCAGTAAGAACCTTGTTCTCAGCCATCTTTTCTTCCTGGAATTTGATGGATCCCTTCACTTCCTCCATGGCATTAATTGCTCCGTCAGCAACTTTATCTGACTGTGCCATATCTTCACCGATACAAAGAATCATCTCGGTAATATTATTGATGCGCACACTTCCTTTTTCGGTTGATTCAGCCTGCTGAGTTGCGCCTTCTGCCAACTGTGTTATAGATAGTGTAACTCTGCTTGAAATATCACTCATTTCAGCTGAAGATTGTTTTAACTCACTGGTCGAATAGGTTATGATATCGACAGATTCCTTTACACTGCCAATAAATTCTTTTATGCCTGCAGGAAGATGACCTTGTGTTCTTGTGGATTCAGCGGCTGCCGCAACTTCCTGGTATGCCGTCTCTGTCACATTACCCAAATCAATTTCTCGCAATTTCTGGTTCAGTAAAAATGCAAGGCAAAGGGTAGCCACTACCCCTATCACTACTGCAAAAATAACCATAAAAAGCAGAAGGCTTAAAGTGCTGCCTCCTTTGTTTAACAATGACTGGGCTTTAAAAAATCCGCCTGCGGTTACAAGAACAATGCTGCCTGATAAAACGGCTAAACTAGTGATAAAAACATTTTTTTTCAAGCCTTTTTCTCTGAAAATTTCCACTTTCAAGTCCTCCTGCAATTATAAGCTGTTTCTATAGCATTAAAAAAGCCATTTGTAGTTGATACCCCACAAATGGCTAATATTAACTACGGCAACCCGACTATCATAGTTTTCACCTTAGACTCGTGGCTTTGCGTCCCCATCTTTAGAAGAGTTTGCTATTTTCAATTAATCTGGATATAGAAATAAATTGCATAATTTGTAATTCTACACTATATTTCTAAATATCTTGCTATATTATGTCATATCATGTCTATTCGCATAATAAGATTATACACCAATTTGCTCAAAAGTCAAATTATTAATACACAATTTTACAGAATAGTTAAATTTTATTTAACCGCAGTCTTATAAAGACAGACCGCCGTCAATTACAATTGTCTGACCTACGATATACCTGGAGATATCCTGACACAAGAAGTATGCAAGCTCTGCAACCTCCTCCGCTTCACAGAATCTCTTTGCAGGTACCTGCTGTTTGTAGGCTTCTGCTGCATCTCCTAAGGTATCCAGCATATCTGTTATAATAATTCCAGGTGCTATTGCATTGACACTGATGTTATTTGCAATAAGCTCTGTACCAAGTACCTTGGTAAAGGCTGCAACTCCTGCTTTAGAGGCAGTATAGCTATAGGAGGCTGGAAGCATCTTAACGGCTGCAAGTGAACTGATATTAACGATTTTACCGGAGTTCTGTTTGATCATATGGGGTGCTACCAGCTGGCACAGATTGAACATACCGGTCAGGTTGGTATTTATTACATCACTCCATTCGCTGTCTGTCATTCCGGTTATGGTATTATAACGTACAATGCCTGCATTATTAACCAAAATATCGATTTTTCCAAGCTTTTCGATTGTAAAGTCTACCAGAGCCTCAAGTTCTTCTCTTTTTGCCACATCACAACGGAAAATATATGCCTTTCTTCCAAAACTCTTAATTTCTTCCTGTACTTTAAGGGCGGATTCTTCATTGCTTACGTAATTGATAACTACATCTGCACCTTCTTTTGCGAGCTTTACTGCTATCGCTCTGCCAATACCTCTGGATGCTCCTGTTACTAATGCTACCTTTCCTTCTAACATATCATGTCCTCCTTAAGCATATTGTTTTATTTATATTAATTGTGTTTCTGTAATGCTTTCAGTCTGTCTCCGTTTGGTGCAGGTTCACTGCCGTCTGTAATTAGCTCTACGACCACAGGGCCCTCCGCTTCCCGCAAGAATTCCGGAAGCTCCTTTATCTGACTATTCTCGCTAATAACCATTGTCTTTAGGCCACAGGCAGCCATCATATCAGCTATGCTGATTCTCTTCTGGCAAAAACCATTAACTACTCTTTCAAACAGGAACTTATGTCCATGTTCTACAAATCCTAACATAGCATTATTAATAATAAAGTAAACAATGGGTAATTCATATTCTGCTGCAGTCAGTACTTCCATTCCATTCATAAAGAAGTCTCCGTCACCGGCAAATACAGCAACGCTTCGCCCCGGATAGGCTGCTTGCACACCGACTGCACCACCAATTGCAGAACCCATGGCAGCATAATTTAAATTGGTCTCAAAGTCTCCGCCTTCCGGTATAGAAAGATATTTAAAGGCATAATTCATAAATTCGCCCATATCTGCCATATAATAAGTATCCTTAGGCATATATTCCGGTAGCTGTTCCATAAACTCCTTAAGGCTTACACCCGTATTTACTTTCTCTACCGGATTATTGATTGCTGTTCTCTCAAAGCCTGTCTGCCCTGCTGCTTTGGTATTCTGTATAATATAAGGTAAAGCTACCTCTAAATCAGCACAAAGCTTAACATCCGTCTTATAGACTTTTCCAAGCTCTTTTATATCCCAGTCAATGTGAATAACCTTCTTCCCCTCTGTTAAGGCTTTACTGAAGTTATTGGTTGCATTCTCTCCCAAACTGGTTCCAAGGATGAGCAGGCAGTCAACAGAAGGGTCATTTACGTAAGCAGAGGCGGCATCTGTGCTTGCAAAACCATAGTTCCCAAGATTCAGCGGGAAATCATTTGATACCACACCTTTACCTTCTGGTGTTGTGATAACCGGCCATTGCAGGTGCTTACTTATTTCTTTTACAAGTTCTGATTTTCCTCTTGCGCCTTTACCTGCCAGGATGAGTCCTTTCCCTGATTCCTCTATTACCTTGCAGGCTTCTTCTAAACTCTTATTGTCATCTGATGCTGAAACATATGCTGTTGCTGTAAAATCCGGAACTTCCCCGGGCAGGCTGGCAAGCTGAATATCGATGGGAACAGATAAAAATACAGGACCCATGGGAACTGTTAAAGCTGTCTTTACAGCCAGTTCCAGTTCTTTCATTACATCCTCTTCTTTTAATACCGTCTTACTGTATTTTGTAATTGGTCTGAGAATCTCTTCCGTATTAAGTTCCTGGATGGCCCCTTTCCCTATCTGCCATCTGTGAACATAACCAGTAAGGAACAGAACAGGCGCTTTGGCCCTGAATGCATCTCCCACACCGTTCATCATATTGTTTGCTCCGACACCGCCGGCACCCATACAAACCGCAAGCTTTCCGCTGACGCTGGCATATCTGGCGGCCATATAAGCTGCACCGCCTTCGTTCTTGGCAACAATAGGTTTAATTGAAACGTCGTTTAATGCATCAAAAAGCGGACTGATTGTACCTGCTGGTATGCCGAATATATAGTCCACTCCTGCTTTTTTCAAGAATTCCAAAATCCCGTTAGCTATCCTCATTTGTAACTCCCCTTATAATTAATATTGATTTTTTAAGTAGTCATCTGCCAATTTACTGCAAGTCTCCATTTCCTCTTTGGTAAACTGGTGGTATTTTCCGATAGAAGCTATGCAGATTATGGCCTTCACCTCATCCTCTCTTACAACCGGAATTATCATAATACTATCAATTCCAAAAAGAAAAAAAGCATCCGCTGATCTGGTGTCATTTTTGGTGTCATAGATTTCAATCGGCTGCTTTTTGGTCGTAATCTCCCTTAATATGAAGGTATCCTTAACATATACGGGATTCTGTCCATGTACTGTTTTCCATTTTTCAATTCCAAGTATATCCGTCTGTGTTTTGTAAAAGGGCTTCAGGCGGCCTTCTTCTATCCTGTGATAGCCGATATCCTCTACCGTTGTTACTTCTGAAATTTTTTGAAATAATTCCTCCAGAATTGTTACTTCCATCCTTATCTTCCTTTCTGAATCTTTTGTAGTGTTTAAGTATTACTAAAGCTAATTTATAAAACTGTATTTATAATCTGTCTTAATAGTAAAATAAATACAGATTTTACCTTTTTTGTTAATTTTTATTATCAATTAATACTATTTTATTCCATTATAACACATTGTACTAACTTTTCAAATAGTTCTTCCAAACTAATTTATAAAATTCTGGTACAGCATATTATCCATTTATCCGATTTACTCCTAAGCGCTGTATTTCTGCTAGAACCCTTCATTCTCTCTGCCTTGTTTTTAGCTTCTCCACTACTGAGAAAAGCATGCATCCTTTCAAAAAAGGACTGCTGTAATCTTTCACAGCAGTCCTTTTTTTCTTACATTTTTTATTTTATATTTATTACATTGTTGTTGTCATCTGTTACATACGTTCCTTTCGACATATCCAATATGATGTATTCATTCTCCCATCTGTCTTTTATGACCGCACATTTCCCAATGGGAATATCAAAAGGACCATCTTTGACCATACCTCCTGCTTTAAGAATTTGTTCAATTGCCTCTGATACAGAATCTACGCAAAAATCGACATCCCTCCTTTTTCTTTCTGTCTGAAGGACAAATTCTGTAATACCTTCCTCCATTCCTAATCCAACCATTTTCTCCGTCCGCCATAACAATTTTAGACCCATGCCGTCACAGTAATACTTCATGCCCTCATCCAGATCAGAAACATATAGCTCTATGCAATCCACATTCTTTAATAATGCTGACTTCATCTTCTTCTCCTCATTTACAGCTGTACCTGTATCTTTCCCAACTGCCTGTTTTTTATGCATTATAGCAGAGAGAAGGCGACATCTGTATGTCTTATTCGAAAATTTAAAAAGCTCGTTCTATATCCAATCCAGCTTTATACTTGATAACAAATTTTTATTGCATTAAAGTTAAGTTTACAAAAAGGGACAAAGGCGAGGAATAAATTTACTATTTAAAGTAGGATTTAGTCAGAAGATAAAGAAATGGAATAGTTGAAGAATCTGAGCAACGACCATTGATTATATTGAGTGAAATTTAGATGGTAAGATTTACTACGAAGAAGCCGCTAAAATTGCAAGTTATGAATGTATTGCGTGATTTGATTTTACAAGGCGATATTGTTTTTTGTGATGTCAACTTGTTATTCTTCTGCTTACAGGTATGTGCGGCATCCGTTTTTTATGGGCTTTTCACAGATTGAAAAAGGAAACTGCTTGTGCCGGACTGGAGGTTCCACCCTATGGAGTCAAGGTGCAATTATGGGGTCGTAGCGGTTCTACTTTCCATAATTGTAACGCAGAATATCACAAAGTGGGGTATCCAGAACGGTACAATGAGTTTTTAAACACACCCTAAGCTTATAAATACATTTATAAGCTGTTAACAGTTGCTACTTTTTTATTTCTGCATCTCTTGCATACTGTTGTTTTGCTTCCGTCTCCGGCAATAACCGGATATAAAACCTTGATCCTTGTAGTCTTACACAAGGGACAGGTTCCTCTTCCTCTGGAAGGGAGATTTCTTAATGTTTTACCTCTGTGGGGTTTTAATGCCATGTAGGTGTTCCTTTCTTTTTAACCGTTTAATATCCAGTGCAGGCTAAAATAGATAACTGGTTTCTTAGACCCGCGAATAATGTCAATTATGTTAGCCTTACTGGTTTCTATCTTCCGATTATAAAGATTTTCACATGGGATTGCTATTACCAGAACTGTTCTGTATCAAACTTGAGCACGCCTCTTCTCTTCGCATAAGATTCGCCGGATGCTTTGTTCGGAAAGAAAGAATTCCTCTGATAATTCTTCCACTGACCGTCCTGTCAGGTACTTTTGATATATTTCTCTGTTTCTCGTCTTAAGCATTTTTTTAGAACCGCTCTTTTCACCCCAGGATTTTTTATCTCCTTCTTTACAGGGTATATATAGATAGTCTCCACTGACATATTGTTGTATTATTTCAATGATTTCCTCAGGCAGCACTTCCTGGGCTTTAATATATTTCATAAACTTTGCTCCTCTAATCATGTTTTTAAGTTAGATGAAGCAAAGACCATAAAAAAAGCAGCAGGCTAACCTGCTGCAATAAGATTTCAAAGAAATCCTTACCTGAAATTGAAAGAAATCGATGAAAAGGTACACCAAGAAAACCACCGCCTGCTGCCTGTGATTTATCCTGCTATAGCTTAACATCGACTACTTAAAATTTCAGATCTCCGAGCAAAGCATCGCCGATTCACTAATTTGTGGTCTCTGCGCGGAGATACGTTTGCGATCTACTGCCTTTAAAGATTTCATAAGGATTCCCTTCTAAGGTAATTCATACCGTAAGTTTCATAATAATAGTTACATCTATTATAGCAAATAAATACCAAATGGCAATATCAAAAACAATTCGGTATTGTTTATGATAAATAACCCATACACAGTAGCCGTATAAAGGAATTATTTATAAATACAGATAAGTTTATTAAACCTTAAAACGGCCAACAGCATTCTTCAGTTTTTCAGCACTATTACTGCTTCGCAGCATCTGCCCCTTTACTTCATCTGTCTGGGCTGCTATATTTATAATCTTCTGAGAAATATCCTCTGTTCCTGTAGCTCCCTCATTAACAGTCTTAGCTACATCCCCCATAGCTTTTACAATACCGTCTACAGTAGCCGACAGTTCTTCGGCGGTAGCACTGAAATCTGTGACAAGTTCATCCATTTCAGACGCATCACTCTGGTATTGTTCACTGATATCATTAAAGGACTGATAATCGTGCATTACTCTGGTATCTATGTACTCCATGATATTCCTTGAATTATCCGATAAACCATTAACAGAAGCGACCACTTCTGCAGTTACCTTTTGTATTTCTGTTACTGTTTTTTGGGAATCCTCTGCCAGCTTTCGGATTTCATCCGCTACCACAGCAAAGCCTTTTCCGGATTCACCCGCTCTGGCAGCTTCAATTGCTGCATTGAGAGCAAGTAGATTTGTTTGAGAGGATATCTGTAAGATTGCGTTTGATAAAATTCCAATCTGGTCTACAGCCTTGGATTGCTGCAACGCGATTTCCAGCTTCTCTTTTGAACCGGCATATATTTCTTTTGCAAGATTTTGTGATTTTAATAAGTCATTTTTTATCTCAACAGCCTTTTTGCTGTTTCTATTAGCCATTTCGGCACCATTTTGCGCTTTAGCTGCCATGGATTCAATCGCAGATTCCATATCAGAAGAGAAAGCGTTTACTTCTTCTGCCGTAGCAGCAGTTTCCTCCATTCCTGCCGATACCTCTTCTGTAGCTGCAGAAATTTCTTCTGTACTGCTACTTAATTCCAATACACTTTTATTTACAGAAATCACTGCATTTTCCACATTCTTAGATTCAGATACGACTTCAAGAAAAGAATTCTTGATACTGCTTAGAAATTTGTTAAGGGCGATGGACATAAAAGCAACTTCATCCTTCCCTTTCACAGGGAATACGTAGGTCAGATCATTATTTTCCTCGGCAGCAATCAATCCTTTTTTTAGCAAGTTAATAGAGCCCAGTATGCTGATACACAAATAAATAATTATTATTATGCCTAAAACAAAGGTTACACTAAATAAAATCACTACATAAGTAAGGGTTCTGTTAACCGCTTGATATGTTTGATTGCTTGAATTATCTGCATAATCAGAATTATAATTGATCAGGGCAAGGGTCGAATTATTCGCTGCAGTCCAGTTTGAATAAACATCCTGGAATTCCCCCCAGGCTTTTTCATTTTCATTGGACAAGCCAAGCTGGACGATTTCAGGTTCGTACTCCATAAAAGTGCTCCAGTTATCCTTAAATTCCTGCAGTATCTGTCGATCTTCCTCATTGCTTACGAGAGAGGTTTCATATAGCTCGGTATGTTCATCTATCTGTACAAGCAGTTGATCTAATTCTGTTTTAATATCTTTTAATCTGCTTTCATCTGTTTCAAGTATTATCTGTTCAATCAATCTTGGCACATCGGATATGGCACCATTCATCCATCCCATATTCTTCATGCTGGGTACCGACATGGTGCGGACATCATTAGAATTCTTGTAGATGGTGCCCAGCCCTAAATATGTAACAATACCTGAGAGTGCAAACAAAAATAAAATCAAAGAAAATCCACCAATTAGCTTCGCCTTAATGCTCATAAAGTTACCTCCGACCTATTCAATTATATTAATTCTTCGTTAACCCTCCAAAGTAACCTCTCTCATTTGTAGTGGATTGTCTTTTGTCCAGATTAAGAGCAAAAAAATTACCTCATAACCCAAAAAAGGCTCATGTTAAAAAGTGGGTAACAGCATAAATGAATAATTTTAATCCAGAGAGCTTTTTCACATTTTAAACAGAACCATAAAAGCAGAATAACTACTACATATGAAGTTGTAATTTGTGATAATAAGTATTTATTTGGCGTATCACGTCGAATTAGACAATATTTTATCATTAAGTTTTTCGAAAGTCAATTCACGTTTTTGATAAAATCAGTAAGGTTTTTTCGATAAAACTAACAAGATTTTTTTGGAAAAACCAGCATGATTTCTTTGATAAAAACCAACATGATTTCTTTGATAAAAACCAGCATGATTTCTTTGATAAAAACCAGCATTTCTTTGATAAAAACCAGCATGATTTCTTTGATAAAAACCAGCATGATTTCTTTGATAAAAACCAACATGATTTCTTTGATAAAAACCAGCATGATTTCTTTGATAAAAACCAGCATTTCTTTGATAAAAACCAGCATGATTTCTTTGATAAAAACCAGCATGATTTCTTTGATAAAAACCAGCATGATTTTTTTTGGTAAGACCCGTAAGAATTATTTCGCAAATGGAGCCTTTCTTCAGATAAGGAGACAGCGAGATTAAGATATGAAAAATAACCAAAACAGTCTCTATGAACAGTAATAAAACACTGTCGCATAGAGACCGAAGCAGGTGCTTTTTAAGCAGAAAGCAGTTACTGAAATCAGGCGTAGTACTGCGCCTGTGCATTGTAAAGAGAAGCATAGATACCTTCCAACTTTAACAATTTTTCATGGTTTCCTCTTTCGGCGACCTTCCCGCCGTCAAGAACAATGATATCATTGCAGAACTTACAGCTGCTCATTCTATGAGAGATATAGATTGCTGTCTTTCCGTTTATCATATTGTTGAAATTTTCATAAATCTCAGCCTCTGACAATGGATCAAGGGCTGCTGTAGGTTCATCCAGTATTACAAACGGTCCATCCTTATAAAGTGCTCTTGCGATTGCCAGCTTCTGTGCCTCTCCGCCTGATATTTCAACTCCCACACCATTGCTCTTATACAATCTGGTATTTAGTCTGTCCGGCATAAGTTCCACTCTTTTCTTCATACCTGACTTCTCTAATACCTGCCACATTCTCTCTTCCTCTATTTCACTTCCGGAGGAGAGGTTCTCTCCTAAAGGTAAGGCCAGCAGTTTAAAATCCTGAAAGACAACGGAAAATATCTTTGTGTACTCTGCATAATCATAGTATTTTATATCAATCCCATTTAAGAGTATTCTTCCCTCTGTCGGATCATAGAGTCTGCACAGCAATTTGATCAAGGTTGTCTTCCCTGCTCCATTTCTTCCGACAATAGCAAATTTTTCTCCTACATTAAATTTAAGATTTATATTATCCAATATCTTATCTGCTGTACCAGGGTACTGAAAGCTGACATTTTCAAGGCTGAATTCATAATCTCCGTCAGAACGCTTTTCAACCGGTAAGGTTCCCGTATAATTGACATTGGGCCTGTTGATAAATTCCGTATAGCTGTTTAAATACTCAGCCCTGTATTTGAAATTATTAAATTCAATTATTTCGGTGCTGATAGAACTGGTAAGCTCAAGTATGGCTCCTGCATACATAAAGACTGCACCAATACTGATTATTCCATAGATTGCTTTTCCTCCCACTACGATATACACCATAGCCGAGGTCAGCTGGGTAAGAAACACGATAACTCCCGTATACTTTCCATCGGTAATACCCCATCTCAGGTAAAAGCCGTTTACGCTGGTCATGATCTTTCCGAAATAGTGTCCCACCAGCTCCTGCATGCTGTAGATACGAATATCCTTTCCATACTGATAATTGTTCATGATTGCAACCATATAGTTTGCCAGAGAATTGAAATGTTCATTTTTCTTTCCCATCTCATAATACTTTTTATAGGATTTACCGGATAATTTGAGGGATATGAACATTACAATACCAAATATAACTACCAGCAGTACAGAGGACCAGGGAGAGTTAAAGAAGTTCCTGCTGCTTGAATCCACCTGGGCAAACAAGGATATTACAAATGCAAAGGATAAAAGGATAGCAAATCCTTTCTCAATCAGATTGTACATACTTTGAATCTGTTCGTCGATACCGCCGGTACTGCTCTCTCCAGTCTGAACCCGTCTGATAGCATCCATGGTCTCTGTTCGTTCAAAGACTTCATATTCCATGGTATAGGCCTTATCCGCAGTCTTTAGGAAAATGGTATCTGCACAGGTTTCCTTCAATACCGTAACAGACTGTCTGCAGGCTTTGTTGATAAGATTTAATACTAAAGTTGAAATCAACAAGATTGCAATATCCGTAATACTCTCTTTATATTTCCCTTCAAATACTTTGTTCAGAACTCTTCCATAGAAAACCAGATGTACAAAAGGCTGAACTGCTCCGGTTAAAGCTCCGAGTATCATTATCCAGAGGATATTTGGGTGATCGGTCTGAATCAGCTTTAAAAAGCTGTAAAAATCATGACAGATTTTCTTCAGTTTCATATTCTTCCTCCTTATAGTACTGGCTCTGTACATTAAACATTTCCGCGTACTTTCCTTTTTGCTCCATTAGGATATCATGGTTGCCTTCTTCTGCAATACGTCCGTTCTCCAGAAATAAAATATGATTGCAGAACCTGGTGGATGCCAGCCTGTGGGAGATAAACAGAGAGGTCTTTCCTTTCAGCAGTGCCTGATATTTCTCATAGAGTTCACTCTCTGCAATTGCATCCAGTGCAGCCGTCGGCTCGTCCAGCAGGAGAAGCCTGGCTTCTTTGTATAAAGCCTTTGCAAGCATCAGCTTCTGTAATTCACCACCGGACAGCTGTATACCGCTGTCATCCATATCTTTATTCAGATAGGTATCCGTACCTTTCTCCAGCTTGTCTATTTTGGGCTTTAAGCCTGATAACTCCAGTGCTTTATTAAGCTTTTCCTTATTAATATACTTCGTTTCTTCTCCGCTGATATTTTCCCCTATGGTAAAGGACAATGGGTTAGAGTCCTGGAACACAACTGCTATCTTTCTGAAATAGCCCTCGATATTCAGCTCATTCATATCGACTCCATTGATGAGTATCCTTCCTTCCGTCGGCTGGTAGAAGCCGCACATCAACTTAACAAGAGTAGTCTTACCAGCACCATTGATACCAACCAGTGCAAAGGTATCTCCTTTTTTCATATGAAAACTTACATCTTTCAGAACATAATCAGAAGCACCTTTATAACGGTAGGATACGTGGTCAAAAACAATATCAAAAGCGGTATCTTCCTCCGTAATTTCTTTTCCGCCTTTGTGCCGGAACTCATCTTTTATGTCAATAAATTCCCTGAAATCTGATATCATCAGTAAATCTCTGCTTATCTTTGATACCTCCTCGGTAATCTTCATGACCCAGGTAGCAAGGCCTCCTACAATTCCGATGTATAACACAAAATAGGATACTTTCAGCCCGTTCATCAACAGATATATCAGGTATCCGTAACAGACAGCATCTCTGACAAACTTAAGGATTACTTCTACTACATCATTGGCATAATAAGCTCCCTGTATCTTCGTTTTGATATTTCTCAGACTGCGGTTTGTCTTGTCATATACCCTGTCTATAAGCCGGTTTAACTGATACAGACGGATATCCTTCCCTGCCTTTAGGTCAAAGGCCTGTTCCTGCAGATATTTCTGTGTAACATTTAATTTCGACAATTCATCTTTTTTACTGTGCTCATAGATTTTGGCTCTGTTATATACCAACATCTGAACCAGTGATATTACCACCAGAAGGAGCAGTATTACCGGATTGATTACTCCAATGATTGCAGCATAAGCTATCATACCCAAAAGGTTCGTAAGAAGTTTCACATTATGATGCATAATGCCCTCGATGCCCTGTTGATTTGTATAAGTACCCCTGAGAGCCTTTTCCTTTTCTTCTCTGACACTTTCGTTTTCATACAGCTGATAATCCATACCCATACATTTATTGAACAGCCTGTGTGAAAATAACATCATTCTGATGTCAATGTATTGATTTCTGTTTCTGGAAGTCAAAAACGCCTGTATGGCTGCAACAACTCCATAGAGGATAAATAATATTATTATGTTTCTTATAAATACATCAATACCTGCCTTGTCTTCCAGTAGTCCGATTACTACAGAAGGAACGACTACAGCTCCCAGGGGCATCAATACCCCAAATATGACTTCTGCAATACCATAGCCAATTAAGGACTTATCATAATTCCACATACCAGATAACATAAAACGGTAGTTACTAAACAGGGAATAAGACGATTTACTTTTGTTCATATATACTCACTCCATTCAGGCCTGACGGCTAATTCTTAATAACAACTGCTTGTTTAGAAGAGAAGCCCGGAATCAATGTAATCCGCATTCATACCGGACTTCCTTCCCAGGAAGAAATTCTTACCTCGCACTTACACTGTTATATTAGCAGATTCCCCCGGCAGGTATGAAAAAAGTGCACGAATGGTAAATTTTCGTGCACCACTGGTATAATACTAAAGCGGAAGCATTATTTCGGTTACAAAGACCCCGGGTTCATTTTTTCGATTTATATATCCTTCGTACTTTTCTACAATATTGTTAATGCGCTTTAAACCATGTCCATGATTTCCCCTTTTGGTGGTGATATAGTCTTCATCAAGTTTTCGTATAACCTCACTTGTTGAATTCGTTACGGAGATATATAACTGCTTTTTAAGAACTCCGATATAGAATCGTATAAACCTGCCTTCTTTCTTGTCCTCCATTTTCTCACAGGACTCTACAGCGTTATCGATAAGGTTTCCAATCAGCACGCAGAGGTCGATATCCGATACGGTTAATACAGCGGGCACCTCGGCCTTATAATTAATCTCGATATCATCTTTTAAAGCAAGGGATAGCTTGGAGTTAAGAATGGCATCCACATGTACATTGCCGGACTCTATCAGGTGATTGATACTGTCAAGGTCTGACTCCAGTCTATTAAGATAACTATTAGCCTCCTCTGTCTGCCCTAATTTTAGAAGTGCCTTCAGGGTTTGCAAATGGTTATGATAGTCATGTCTCCAGCCACGCATTGTCATGTAGATATTCTGAACTTCAACCACTTGCTTTGCTAACAGCTGGTTCTGATAAAGCGTAGCACTTTCCTCATAGCTCTTCTTTAAATAGCGGCTGTTGCTTTCCGTCAGCAGATACAACAGCAATAATATATATTCATTTATAACCACACTTTGTTTATAATATACAGCACCTCCCGCTACAACCGCTATGGCAAAGTAAAATAATATATGATAAACAACAGACATCTTACGGGATCTTGCATGGGATAATTCAAAGGAAAACAACAGGAGGAGCAACATTACGATAAGACTTGTAAATCCTGTATGAAGCAACTGATCCAGTACAAACCATATACCACCGGTAAAAAGAGGAATCACGGCGAAAGGCCACATATATCCAAGTCCCTTACCTTTGATGCATTGAAAGGAGCTATAGACAGCCAGGATCGCCGACGGCAGAATCTCCAAAATAATCGACATCAGTCCAGTCCTCCCTTATAGAAATTGATGAACGCTTCGTTTACGGCATTATAGGAATTCCTGCTGATAGGTATGGTCTCTTTTGTATTTATAATGCAATCTGTTCTGGTTATTTTCTCAATGCAACTAAGATTAACTAGATAACTACGATGGGTGGAGACAAATCCTTTTGTCAGCTGTTTTTCCATGTCACTCATATTCATTTTCACCTCGTAAACCTTATCTGTTGTGTGAATTCTAACATAATGTCCTAAGGCCTCTACATAGTTGATTGACTCCGTATATAATTTGATCTTCTCCCTGTCTGCCACGATAATAATATAATCCGCTTCTTCTGTAAGCAGACTTTGGACCCGGTCAAGAAGAGGAAACAACTGTGTCTCTGTAAGGGGTTTTAGCAAATACCTCACAGCCCCTACTTCATATCCCTCAAATACATATTCTTTACTGTTGGAGAGAAATGCAATGGTCACATGCTTGTCTACCTGCCTGATATTTCTTGCCAGCTCCACTCCGTTCATCTTATCCAGCTCAATATCCAAGAGGATAAAGTCAAAGGAAAAGTTCCCCTGGTTCTCAAAGAGCATTTCCTCAGCACTCTGGTATACACTGATCTCACACTTTTTCTCCTGCTTTAATTCCCATTTATCTATTAATTCTTTTAAATATACGTATTGAACTTTTTCATCGTCACAATAAGCAATTCTCATATCTGACTCCCAACTGTCTTTTGCCCCACGGGTATATGATCTAGTATAGTTTCCCGCTGCTTTTCTTATGCTATTCTTTAATAGATGTATTTTAACATCTAGTTACCGGATTGCAAAGTACTTTTTCACCGCCGTAATTTCTGGTGTTGCAATCTATCCTATCTGTAAAATGCGAAAGCTCCAGTCCTGGTCTTTACACATTGGAACCGTTTATTTGTTCCATTATGTATTGAGAAGTTCTGGAGCCTGCAGTTTTGTTGCTTCTATTTATATGTCTAAATCCTGAATCTTGAGACTGCCTCTCTCATTTCTTTTGTCCGGTTTCCTAAATTAACCGCAGATGCTGCGACATCTTCCGTGGACTTGGCAATCTCTTCCGTGGAGGCTGAGATTTCTTCAGAGGACGCAGAGGTCTCCTCTGATACGGCAGAGATTTCTTCAATTCTGCTCATAATATCATTCTTCTCTGAATTTATTGAGTTAGCAGCCTGATTGACTCTATCGATCTTTGGTAAGATTTCATTTACTGCTTCAATAATTGCATGGAAGGAGATAAGTGTTGATTCAATAGCGGATGATTGGTTTGTAAATTCACTGCTTACAAAACCGGCAGTTTCCATCATTGCTTCACCTTCCTTTTGTATATCATCAATCAGTACGGAAATGTTAACAGCAGAAGCTCTGGACTGTTCGGCAAGTTTTCGGATTTCCTCTGCTACCACTGCAAAGCCCTTACCCGACTCTCCTGCTCTGGCAGCTTCAATTGCAGCATTTAAGGATAACAGATTGGTTTGTTCGGATATGGAATTGATTAAGTTCGTAATCTCATTTATCTTACTGATATTCTGATTCAGGTTAACAATACCTCTCTCAAATTTTGAGAAGGCAGTATTTAAATCATTCACTGATTTTGCAAGACTCTGCATTTTTTCGTTACTTTCCTGAGAGGAGGTAAAGATATCTCCTGCATTGCCATCTACATTTTTAATATCATCCGTTATTCTGTCGATATTAGAACCAAAAACACTGATCCCTTCTGTAATTTCAGCTAATGCGTCTGTCTGGGAAATAGTTCCTCTTGCCACTTCCTGAATCGAATTTGTCATTACATTGGTTGAGGCACTCATTTCCTGGGATACGGCGGATAAGCTCTCTGCATCTTCATCTATCTGTGTTGAGTTGACAATTACAAGACCAAGCATTTCTTTTAAGGACTCCTGCATGGAATCAAGTCCATTTAACATCTGCCCTACTTCATCCTTTATCTTTAAGTGCCTTTCACTGATCTTCGCTGTGAAATCTCCCTGTGCAATTGGCTTCATATAATTTACTGCCAATTTGATGCCTTTGGTAATACTGCCGGAGATAATGAATATAAGCACACTGGAGATTGCCAGAAAAATTACTGCCAATACGATACAGACACCTGTGAGCCAGGTAAGTTCAGAGAGCAGCTCACTGTTTTCTATTGTAACTCCCAAAGACCAGCCGGTATCTCCTACCGGTGTATATGCCATGAATTTATCTACTCCCATATAAAAATAATTACCGGAACCTGCTTCGCCGGCAACCATTTTCTTCTCCAGCTCTACAAGAGATTTCAGATCGGGATTTGCTTTCACATTTTCGAAGTCATTGTCCTGTTTATCCACCAGCTCCTGGTTGTAATGTGCAATTTTTACTCCGTCTTTGTTAAGCATAAATGCTTTACCGGTATTGCCGAAGGTAATTGCATTTACTATATTACTGATTTCACTGCCGTCTTTTAAGGCTGTCAAAACTCCTGTAACTTGTCCACCCTTGATAATAGGCACCGCATAAACTTCTACAATTATCCCTTCACTCTTGCTCATCAGAGGATCGGAGGCATTGGGTTCTCCTTTTGCTGCTTTGGCAAAATACTCTCGGTCAGCTACATTTGAATTGGTACCATTGCTAAAAATTGCATTTCCCTCCAGATCTACAATGCCAATTTTGAGATATCCGTTCTTCTCAATAGCTGCCGCAAAATGTGCCAGCTTCTCTTCAATGTTTCGTGTGTCATCTGTGAGAAATTCATTTTGTGCCAGAGTTTCCATAACTGAAATCTGCCAGTTAATCTTACTTTCAACAACTTCTGCTCCCTGCTCGACCATTGCCTCCATGGTCTTTTCCGCTGTTTTTTCCAATGCGGTCCGTGCACTGAGAATTGATAATACACTTACTCCGGTGATTACAGCAAAGACTAATGTGACAGTAAATAAAATAAGTTTTGTTCTAATGCTCTTCATCTTTAGCTCCCTTTCCCATGAAAGATTTCATCTGATGCCCTATTATCAGCATGACATTTTAATACATTATATCACACATCTCGACATTGTGAAGTGGAACCTATCCTGTTCCGTTAACAATTTTTATGTTATACTGATTTCGCCTGTTCTATATATTACTTCAAACAGTAGCATTAAGAATGGAGCCACGAAAATATCTGATATCAGGAGTATAAGAGGTTATGATGGATAGTGAATTTATTTCAATCAGCAAAATGGCCAGACTGCATCATCTTACCAGACAAACGCTCATCTACTACGATCATATAGATCTGTTGAAACCAGTTTATGTTAACGAGCATGGATACCGTTATTACAGTGCATACCAAATTCCCTTTCTCAGGGAAATCTGTCTTTTGAAAGAGTTAGGGGTAAAATTGGAGGACATTAAGAATAGTATTGAGAATAGAAACCCTGATTCGGTGGTAAATCTGTTAGAAAAGCAAAAAATTCAGATTGAAGAGCAAATACAGGAGCTAAATAGAACCCGCATGCTCCTGCAGCAGCGAATTAACTTTTATGAAGATACACGGGTAAGTCATATTCTTAACACCCCTATTATTAAGAAGCTCCCTCCCAGAAAAGTCTTCTACATGCCTTTTACGTCTAAACCCGGTAAAGATACCCTTCGTCTTACACTGATGAAGGCCTGGAATCTGTTATACGATTACCGTATACTGCCTTCCAGTGGCTTTGGTACCCTTATCCGGCAAAGCAGCTTTTGCTCGGAGGATTTTTATAAGAGTGCCGGTATCTTTATTATCCTCCCCGACACACAGGAAGATATCAACGATATCCTTAATATTCCTGACACACAGGAAGATATCAGCGATATCCTTAATATTCCTGACACACAAGAAGATATCAACGGTAACATTAATGTTCCCGGCGCACAAGAAGATATCAACGGTAGCATTAGTATTCCCAGCACACAAGAAGATATCAACGGTAACATTAGTATTCCCGGCACACAAGAAGATATCAACGGTAACATTAGTAATCCCGGCATAGAGGATGTTCCCGGCACTACCTTTGCATGTATGTATAAATACTCTTTCCCATATGATAAGAAGGATTTCTGCTTCCTAAAAGAGTGGATTCATAAACAGAATTATGAGATTATTGGCGATGCACTTGATGTATGTCTTTTAGATGCCACTTTCTACACCTCCGAAAATGAAGTGGATTATTGCTGTCTGCAAATACCTGTGAGAAAGAAATAAATTTATTTTCAGATTTTGCTTGACTGTATAGTAGCAATATAGTTCATAGTATTCTTATTGTCCTGATTAACACAGGATATATGAAATATATAAGAAGAGGTATAACAAGATGCCAATCGGAATTATCGTGAATAGCCTGGCAATACTCACAGGCGGTGCTGCAGGTGTCTTATTGGGTAATAATCTTTCTGAACAGCTGCGTAACAATCTGACCTTAATCTTTGGTGTTGCTTCCATGTCAATGGGCATTGCTTCTATTGTTCATTTAACCTATCTGCCAGCTGTAATTTTCGCTGTTATCATTGGTACGGCAATGGGAGAATTGATCCGGCTGGAACACAGTATAAGCCTGGCTGCCGGTAAGGTGCAGGCTCCTGTAGCCAGAATTCTTTC
Organism: Anaerocolumna sp. AGMB13020; assembly: GCF_033100115.1. Lineage (NCBI taxonomy): Bacteria > Bacillati > Bacillota > Clostridia > Lachnospirales > Lachnospiraceae > Anaerocolumna > Anaerocolumna sp. AGMB13020. The sequence goes on from NZ_CP136910.1 coordinate 2,717,786, forward strand.
CCATAAAGATGATGGGCTGAGTAAGGAGGAGTTCCTTCATAAACTCGTAAGTGTAATTGTGTTGTTCTGTGCCAGTGGAACCGGTATTTTTGGTTCTCTGCAGTCCGGTATGACGGGAGATCATACCATATTAATCTCCAAATCCATTCTGGACTTTTTTACTGCTGCTATTTTTGGTGCCAGTTTAGGTTTTATCGTCTGCCTGATCTGCATCCCACAGTTTATTATCTTTTTTCTTCTATTTCTTAGTGCTGTTTTTATTCTGCCGCTGACCACGCAAGAAATGTTAAATGATTTTACAGCCTGTGGTGGTATCCTGATGCTTGCAACCGGCTTTCGTATCTCAGGTATAAAGTCTTTTCCAGTAGCCAATATGCTTCCAGCCATGGTACTCGTTATGCCCTTTTCCTATGTCTGGTCTCACGTGATACTGCCTTTATTGTAATACATACATTTATCGCTACTAAGCAAAAGCCAGCTAAGCCTTCTGCGGCGAGGCAGTAAGGCTTAACTGGAGGTCTGCAAAGCAATGGCTGATTAGCTTTTATTAGTTAATTACGAATGAAAAGAGAGTATCCCTAATCACATCTTCATCTATTAGGAATACTCTCTTTATCGATTAATATTAATTACTTACTCTTTTACAGTTACGCAAACTCATAATACAGTTTTATCTATTATCGCTTATTCTGTTATATCAGCATACTGGAAGTACCAGTATCCGTAAGGAGAATGCCAGGAACCTGTAATTTTTGAGCTCTGAAGATAGAAGTCATTGTAATAAGCAACCGGAATAATACCAGCTTCTGCCATAACCAGATCTTCTGCCTCATGCAGATATCCGGAACGAGTCTTAGGATCTGTCTCAGCTGCTGCTTTCTTCATTAACTCATCATAAGCAGGGTTATTGTACTTCGCATTATTGTTGCCATTTGTACTAACCATAAGGTCGAGCATATTGGAAGGATCATTGTAATCGAATAACCAACCATCACGGCTTGCTTCATAATCTCCTGCACGACGCATAGGAGTAAAGGAAGCCCACTCAACAACATTAACATTTACAGTAACTCCAAGTTCTTTCCAAGCCTGCTGCAAATACTGAGCAACAACCTTGTGGTAACCGGTATCATTAAGGGAGTAGTTGATAACAGGGAAATCTTTTCCATCAGGATATCCGGCTTCCTTCATAAGTTCTTTTGCTTTTGCAAGATTTCCGGCATGATCTTCAACATTGATATAAGGAGTTCCGCCGTTAGCGTTATCCATAAAGTTGCTGCCATCCCAATCTGCAACACCTGTTCCAATGAAGTTAGAAGCAGGAGTATAGGTTCCCTGCATTAATGTGTTTGCTACATATTTTCTATCAATAGCAAGGCTTAAGGCCTGACGTACTTTCGGATCAGAGAACTGATCAAGTGTATTGTTAAGATCGATGTAATATGTTCCCAAAAGAGGATCAATGTGGAACTCTGGATTATCCTGTAATGAGGGAATTTCAGCAGTAGGAACATCTTTTATCATCATTGCCTCACCACTCTGGTAAGCACCATAAGAAGCATTAGAATCTTCAATCAGAAGAAGCTTAATGGAATCCAGTTTGATGGAAGCAGCATCCCAGTAATTTGGGTTCTTTGTAAACAGGATGTAAGAACTGGGTACCCACTCGCTGATAAAGAAAGGACCATTCGTGATATATGTTTCAGGTTTTGTAGCCCAAGCATCACCGTTAGCCTCGATTGTTGCCTTATTTACAGGGCTTAATACACCGAAAGCTGCAAGCTTATCAAAAAATGCACAAGGATTTGAAAGTTCAACTTTAAATGTTGTTTCATCTGGTGCGGATACAGCTAAAGCGTCGATGTCACCGCCAGCTGCTTCAGCATAACCTTTCACCATACCAAGTACTGTCTCACCATAAGGAGCAGCGGTAGCAGGGTCAGCAACACGTTTCCAGCTGTATACGAAATCATTTGCTGTTAAAGGAGAGCCATCAGACCATTTTAAACCTGCGCGAAGCTTAAAAGTCCAGGTAAGACCATCAGCGCTTACTTCATAAGACTCCGCAGCGCCGGGGATAACCTTGTTATCCTTGTCAATTGCCAACAGGGTATCAAATGCGAATAATAGCATGTTACCACCATCAACAGCACTATTAAGAGCAGGATCAAGAGTTTCAGGGTTGGGACCGATCTGTGCTACCAGCTGTTTTGCTGAGCCAGAAGGTGTGTCTGTGGTGCCGGCATCACTGCCGCTGTTAGTGCCATTGCTACCGCTGTTCTTATTGGTGTCAGCTTTGCCGCAAGCTGCAAGAACTGTTGTAGCCATCATAATAAGAATTAATAAAAGTGAAAGCTTTCTTTTCATAAATTTCCTCCTTTTAAGGTTTATTTACAATTCACCGTTTACGGTGAGATTGGGCAAAATCAGGGAACCGTTGTTATTTTACACGGTCGAGGTGGTGGCAGGCTGCATAATGTCCGGCGGATACTTCCTTAAATACCGGTTCTTCGGCAGCACATCGCTCATCTGCATATGGGCATCGGGTTCTGAAACGACATCCGGAAGGCGGGTATACAGGACTTGGTACATCTCCCGCAAGGACTATACGCTTAGAGCTTCTTGTGGTTTTGGGATCTGCAACCGGAATTGCAGAAATCAGGCTTCGTGTATATGGATGAACACTATGTGTTGTTAATTCATAACTGTCTGCTAATTCTACCAGCTTACCCAGATACATTACGCCGATACGGTTGGAAATATGCTTTACAACACTGAGGTTATGGGAGATAAACAAATAAGTTAGTCCCATATTCGCCTGCAGTTCTTCAAACATGTTGACTACCTGGGCCTGAATGGACACATCCAGGGCAGATATCGGTTCATCACAAACAATAAATTCCGGATTAACTGCCAGAGCTCTGGCTATTCCTACGCGCTGGCGCTGTCCGCCGGAGAATTCATGGGGATAACGATTTGCATGCTCCGTATTAAGACCAACAAGACTCAACAGTTCTACAATACGGTCACGGCGTTCTTTTGCATTGGTTGCAAGCTTGTGAATATCTATGGCTTCCCCTACAATATCACCAACTGTCATACGAGGGTCCAGACTGGCGTAAGGATCCTGAAATACGATCTGCATCTTTCTGCGGTAAGGAAGCATTTTAGCATGAGTAATGTCTTTACCATCATATATTATCTTGCCTCCGGTAGGTTCATGGAGCCGAAGGAGAGTTCTGCCGGTAGTTGTCTTGCCGCAACCGGATTCTCCTACCAGACCGAGGGTTTCTCCTTTGTTTACATAAAAGGATACGTCGTCTACAGCCTTTACTACTCTTTTCTCTCCGAATTTTCCGCCATGTACGGGAAAATACTGTTTAAGGTGCTCTACCTCGACCAGTTTCTTATTTTCCATTGGTCTGCACCTCCCCTTTTTCAAATTTCTCTTTATCCAAGAGCCAGCAGGCACTGTAATGGTCCTCTGCCACCTGTGTATACTCAGGCATTGTACGAAGACAAATCTTCATACAGGCGCGGCAACGAGGTGCAAACGGACATCCGGCCGGTGGATTCAACATATCTACAGGCTGACCTTCAATTGGAATCAGCTTCTTATGGTCTGTGTCATTCAAGCTTGGAACACTTTGCAGCAGTCCTTTGGTATATTCATGAGACGGATGATAGAAAATTTCATCTGTTGTTCCTGTCTCGACAACCTTACCGGCATACATTACAGCTATTCTGTCACACATTCCGGCTACTACTCCAAGATCATGGGTTATTAGAATAATGGCCATTCCAAGCTTATTCTTAAGTTCCGTCATCAGCTCTAAAATCTGTGCCTGAATGGTCACGTCAAGAGCTGTTGTGGGTTCATCTGCAATCAGCAGTTTCGGTTCACAGGCAAGAGCCATGGCAATCATAACACGCTGACGCATACCGCCTGATAATTCATGAGGATGCTGTTTCAGACGCTTCTCCGGCTCGTTGATACCAACCAGCTGAAGCAGTTCCTTTGCTCTGTCATAAGCCTGCTTTTTGTTTTTATCTGTATGGAGCAGGATTGCTTCCATAATTTGATTACCGACAGTGAATACGGGATTTAAGCTGGTCATAGGATCCTGAAATATAATGGAAACCTCATTACCGCGAATCTTACGCATTTCTTTTTCTTTCATCTTATTGATGTGATGGCCGTTGAAATAGATATCTCCACCAATCATACGTCCCGGATGTGCTGTAATTCCCATAAGGCTGTAAGCCGTTACGGATTTTCCGGAACCACTCTCTCCAACTATCCCCAGCACTTCGCCTTCTCTGACAGACAAAGAGACATCATTAAGGGATTTTACTTCACCTGCAGGGGTAAAGAATGAGAGACGCTCATTTTTTATATCAACTAAATATTCACTCATTTTAAGTTACTCCTCTCCACCTGTCAGCTCTTCATTTTGGGATCGAATGCATCACGCAGACCGTCACCAAATAAATTAAAGCTGAGGATAATGAGACTGATAGTGATAGCCGGAGCTATCAGCAAATATGGATAAGTATTCAAACCATTTACGGCATCACTTGCAAGGGAGCCCAAGGAAGGAAGCGGAATCGCAACACCTAATCCTAAGAAGCTTAAGAAGCTTTCCGTAAAAATAGAGGCTGGAATCTGTAAGGTTGTTGTTACAATCAATGTACCGATACAATTGGTCAGCAGATGCTTGCGGATAATACGTCCGTTGGAAGCACCCAGTGCTTTGGCTGCAGTCACATACTCACTTTGTTTTAACGTAAGTACCTGACTTCTTACGATACGAGCCATACCAACCCAGTAGAGCAGTGCAAATACCAGGAAGATACTGATAAGATTAACACCGACTGTCTGTATCCATTGAAATCCCGGCTTAGTAGCCAAAGTTTTCATAGGCTCATTTATAGCAAAAGATATTAATACTATCAATAAAATATCCGGTACCGTGTATACAATATCCGCCAGACGCATCATTATCATATCTGTCCAGCCGCCAAAGAAACCGGCTACGGAACCGTAAAGTGATCCGATTATTAAAATGATTCCTGAAGCGATAAGACCGACCAACAGAGATATTCGGCTACCCACCATTAATCGTACTGCATAATCACGACCCAGGTTATCCGTTCCCAGGAAATGTGGGAATACCTTCTCGCCGGAATCAATCCTTGCCTGCTCCTGTACGGAATAGGTCATAGGCTTTAAGTACTCCGAGCCCTGAATCTGCTGGTCATATTTATAAGGATAGAAACCGGGAACGAAAAAGGAAAATATCATTATAAACAAAATGATAGCAAGGCTTACCATTGCAACCTTATTCTTACCCAATCTTTTTAATGCATCTTTCCAGAAGCTTACACTGGGGCGCATCAGCACCAGGCTCTGCTTCTCATCATCAGTAGCGGGCAGAAAATCATCTACCTTTAACTGAAAGCTCAATATATTCTTTTCCTTCATATCTTCCTCCTAATTCAGCTGAATACGAGGGTCAATTAGTTTATAAACAATATCAACCAAGGTATTCATCACGATAACAAGCGTTGCAAGAAAAATGGTAGTTCCCATGATAACGGTATAATCGCGATTCATAATAGAACTTACGAACTGACCGCCAAGGCCTGGGATAACAAAGATCTTTTCAACGATGAAACTGCCTGTCAGGGTGTATGCCAACAGGGGACCCACATAAGTAATTACCGGCAGAATCGCGTTACGCAGAGCATGTTTGAAAAGGGATAAGAACTGAGAAACACCTTTTGCTCTGGAGGTACGGATATAGTCCTGTCCGATTACATCCAGCATAGATGAACGCATCAATCTGGTAATGTAAGCTGTAGGATAGAAGGAAAGTGCAAAAACCGGCAGGATATAATGTAATGGTGTAGTAAGTCCAAAGGTGGGAAGCCAGCGTAAATGCACACCGAATAGGTACATACCCACCGTACAGATAACAAAACTTGGTACTGCTATTCCACCCGTAGCTATGACGATAATAAAGTTATCCAGCCATTTACCTCTGTTAACTGACGCTACACAGCCAAGGGGTATTCCTATCAGCAGAGCAACCAGAACGGAGATGCCTCCAAGCCTTGCTGAAATCGGAAATTTACTAAAAATGATATCGGTAACATCACGACCCCTTTGCTTTAAGCTGAGACCTAAGTCTCCATGAAGTGCGTTAACCATATAATTTTTATACTGCACAATCAGTGGCTTATCCAGACCGAACTTTTCTCTCAGCGCCTGCTGAGCCTGCTCACTGATGGATTTTTCTGCAACGAAGGGACCGCCTGGTACCAGGTTCATAAGGAAAAACGTTATGGTGGCAACCAGAAATATGGTCAGGATTGCCGCACCCACTCTTTTAAGAATGTACTTACCCATACAATAACCTACCTTTTATCTTTTATTATAACACTATGATATATCAAATATTAATTGCAAACCCTTTAACCAGAAAGACAAATTTACCCAGAAATAAAAAAAATTGCACCTATGGTGTGTATTTTATACACATCCTTGTGCAAATTCGAGTTGGTAAATTATATATTATAACCAATATATGTTAAGTATCAGCAATTTATATATCACTTTTTAAAGAATAGTATAAAACATTATAAATGTCAAGTGTAAACAAATACCTGTACTTTGCTATGATAAAATCCTACATCTTTATTACATTTTCACTAATAAAAAAACATTTTCCCCAACCAGTAAATGCTTTATAATCCGCTGTTTTACTGTATAAACAATGATTTTTTACCTTTATGTAAATAACATGTATACAATCTCATTATAGCCGGTACGACGGTACATTCCCACAAAATCTTTTTGGATAATTGAGGAATTGTTGTATGATTTTATATTTTATTCTATTAAAATATTAACAATACAGTTGGATATAATCTCTCCGACTCCTTGCACTATCATGTATAAAAACCAGGAATTACTGTGAACTCTATGGCGGCAGCTTATCGGTTATCGTCAGGTTCATCCAGCAGTAATTCCTTTTATTTTATGAAATTCATTCCTCTGTCCGTGTATGTCTAAAAATTATCGTTTTTTTGTGTTCCATCTTACAGCCCGGAGCCTGCAATAAACACACTTTCTACCAGATACCCTGTGCTATCATAGCTTCCGACACCTTTAAAAAGCCTGCAATATTAGCGCCTAGAACATAATTGTCTTTCGCCCCGTATTGCTCTGCTGCTTCAGACATATTAACAAAAATATTCCTCATGATCTTCTTCAGCCTGTCATCCACTTCTTCAAAGGACCAGCTGAGTCTCTCACTGTTCTGGGACATCTCAAGAGCAGAAGTAGCAACACCTCCTGCATTGGCCGCCTTACCAGGAGCAAATAATACTCCTTTTTCCTGCAGAAAGAGAGTAGCATCAAGAGAGGTCGGCATATTGGCACCTTCTGCTACTGCAATACAGCCATTTTCCACCAGAACCTTTGCATCTTCTATGAGTAATTCATTCTGTGTAGCACAGGGCAGTGCTATATCACATTTAACACTCCATACCCCTTTGCCCTCTTTATACAAAGCTTGTGGACGGTATTTTATATATTCTGTGAGCCGGGCTCTTTTTACCTCTTTTATTTCTTTTAATGCGGCTAAATCTATTCCTTCCGCATCATATACCCAGCCATTCGAATCACTTACCGTTATTACTGTAGCGCCAAGTTCCTGAATTTTTTCAGCTGCGTATATGGCTACATTACCGGAACCGGATATCGCTACCTTTTTACCGGCAATGGAATGACCATGAGCTTTTAACATTTCCTCGGTCAGATATACAAGACCATATCCGGTAGCTTCCTTTCTGACTAAGGAGCCACCATAAGTCAATCCTTTACCGGTCAGCACACCCTCATAAGTTCCCCTGATCTTCTTATATTGTCCATACATATAGCCGATTTCTCTTGCTCCGGTTCCGATGTCACCTGCCGGTACATCCGTGTCGGCACCTATATACTTATATAACTCTGTCATAAAACTGGTGCAAAACGCCAGTACTTCTCTATCAGATTTATTCTTTGGATCAAAATCAGAACCACCTTTACCGCCTCCTATGGGCAGACCCGTAAGTGAATTCTTAAATATCTGCTCAAAACCCAGGAATTTTATAATTCCGATATTAACGGAAGGGTGAAGTCTTAATCCCCCCTTATAAGGTCCAATGGCATTGTTGAACTGAACACGGTAGCCGGTATTCACCTGTACTTTACCGCTGTCATCTACCCAGGGAACTTTAAACTTTATCTGACGGTCGGGTTCAACCAGACGCTCCAGTAAAGCTTCCTTACGAAATTTTTCTTCATTCGCCTCCACTACAGGACGTAATGACTCCAATACTTCTTTCACTGCCTGGTGAAATTCTGCTTCTGAAGGATTTTTGCGAATCACCATATCAATAATTTCATTTATATAATCCATGCTTCTCCTCGCCACCTCTCTTAGCTGTATGAATTATTGTGGCCTACTCTTAAATTTTCATACAGCCTGAGCTGCCAAAGCCATACAATTTCCCGGCATCGTAGCTATACCAATATATGTAAAACAAAAAAGGGTAACACAAAGACAGGGTTACCCTTTGGCCTCGCTCAAAATAATTATAAGCGATATCTCGTTATTTTTCAACAGTTTAATTTGATGCAGTAATAAAGCTTCCTTATTATATGTAAAATAAATCCGATGCAGCAACTGCCAGCAGCAGTTCCTTGGGGATTGTTATTTTATATCTGTTCACTTTATGTTCTATCTTTTTGATATCTCTCAGATACGTTATTATACTGTTATAATTAAATACTTTTTCAACAAGGAAGACTCTCTTCGTAAAATGGAACAGGATTTCGTACTTAACACCATTTTCCAGATCTATAATACATTTCTCCAATACATTAAAAGAATCGTCGTGTTTCTTGATACATCGATAAACAACGGAAGCAGATATCCCTTTTTGCTTGAGCAGCTTTATCAGCGACAAGCAGATATACTCATGGGTATTGGTTTGAAGGTTTTTGTTCCTGTATTTTTTTGGTATTGACAGCAATCCCTCCATGAAAACCTTTATCAGGTCGGAAGATTTACTAAAATATTTTGTGTTCATATAGATCCTTCCGGTAAATGGGCCAAGATACATATATGAATTAATCTTTATAAGAGCTGTTGCATAAATCACTTTTATGGCGATCCAGCAAAATACTGTTATCGAAAAAGCCCAAACAGCTAATCTGGGAGCACGAAGCAAATATGTGATAATTGAACTATAGGATTTCAATAATAGTTCCAGTAACATCAGTTCAAGAAACAGAATTACAAAAATAAATAGATATAATTTCCTTAGAAATGCATAGATAACAGATAGTTTAATAATCTTCAGCATAACCCCCTCCTTTTACCTGGTGTCTTCCGTACGATTAAATAGTATAGTAATATCTTGTAATAGGCAATAAAAAATCCATAAATATCCAGACCACTGGCACCCCATAGACTTTCTAATATGCGCTGGTAAAAAAATAAGCCGCTACCAAGTGTATTATCATCACTTGATAGTGGCTTATTAACTAATTACCTATGAGCAGCTCGTAGGGGAATCGAACCCCTGTTTCCGCCGTGAGAGGGCGGCGTCTTAACCGCTTGACCAACGAGCCTTAAGAACAATATTTATAATATACTATCTCAAGGAAAAAGTAAAGAGTTTTTTTAATTTTTTTTATTTTTTTAATTATCCTGATAATTTACACTTCTTTTGCTATGTCAATTCTTTCACAAAAAACAGAATCAATTCATCATCATTTTCACAAGTTCCATAAGGTTCCAGAGGTTTGTCTTTATACCAGACTCCAGATCCATCGGGGATATACCCCCTCTTTACATACATTCTTTGTGCTGTTCCATATCCGATGTGCATGCCAACAGCCAGTGTTACATAATCACTGGCTTCTTTTGCAAGCTGCTCTGTGACATCCATAAGCTTATTACCAATTCCTCTTTTCTGAAATTGGATCAATACGTTAAAATCTACAATCTCAGGATAACCTTTGTCAGCAAAAGGCCCAACTGCCGCAGAAGGAAGCAGTGTGACATATCCGGCTGTACAGCCCTTATACTCAGCGACAATAACTTTTCTTATGCCGTCATCTTGTTCCTTATAATATTTTTGAAACTGCTCTGCAGGTTTATTCCATCCCTGACTGGCAAATCCCTGTACAAAAGCTTCCGTGTCAGTATAAGCCATTGAACGTATTAACAAACCATCTCCATTAAAATAAATCATTTAATCCCCCAAGTTTCTACATTAAACAAATAATTTCTATCGGCTACCAAACTATATTTTTTGTGAATTTTCTAACACGCTTCAACTAGTTTTTTTCTACAGATTCACCCTACTCCTCCAGAAATATTTCCAAATACCCCTGTACTCTTGCTTTGGGATAACGGTTTTCTAAAAGTCCGAACTCAGGGTCATAATATTTGCCTTTATAATAGACTGCCCAATGGCTATAACCCGGTAATAAAAGCTTCAGAAGACACACCTCTGGTAAAGGAGAAGAATTATCTGCTTTTGTCATGGTTTTTCCATGCCTTATTCCATAATGGGTAAGGGAGTCTGCTATTTCTTTTTTTGAGGTTCCTTTGTCATTGTTCATTAATTGTATAACCGCTTCCACAGTAACCCCTGCGAGCATTGCTACACAAGCCTGTCCGCATAAATACTCTGTAGGCTGCTTGATAAAATTAATTTCCATCATCTATTCCCCTCTCTCTTATAAAGCTTAAGTGATAAAACTACTCTTTTCAATAATATCCAAAGGTTATATGGGCCACCTTTGTAATCAGTGGCCCTTATACGCTCAACTTAATTATAGTTTTTATATTATAGATTCTCCAGCATAGTATTAACCATCTTATAAATATAGTCAAAACAGTCCTTGTTAAAAGGAGAACGAAGTCCGCATTTCTCTATGATTTCAGGAAAGGTCATTGTACCTGCTGCCCCCAAAAACGATAGATATCGTTTCCAGGCACTATCCATGTCCTCTAAGGATTCTGCAAAGAACTGGAAGGCCAGTGTCTGAGCCAGTGCATAGTCAATAAGATAGAAGGGCATTGCGTAAATAACCGTCATATCCTGCCACATACAACCCCAGGAATCAAAGGGCAGGTCTGAATAATCAATATAGGGGTTGTACTTCTTATGTATTTCTTCAAAAGTCCTGTTCCGTTCCTCCGGCGTCATATCAGGATTATCATAGATAAGATGCTGAAATTCATCTCCGATGCAGATTGAGCTGATGAAATAAGCGGAATACTCAATTTTCTTCTGTTCATATTTTTTCAGGTTGTACTCATCGAAGAAAAGATAGTCATACTTGCTGGTAATCAGCTCCATTGTCTTTGAATGGGTTTCTGCTATTTCCTGTCCCAGAGGATTTCTTGATTCCACTAGCAGGACCGGCTGTTCCGTGGAAACCTTACCTGCAAAAGAATGCCCAAACTCATGGGTAAATACTTCCAGGTCAGACTCATTCCCATTAAAACGACCAAATATAAAGTTCTCGTTATAAGCCGTGAAGTCCATGCTAAAGCCATCATAAGGTGCTTTCCCCGGACGGTCAAACAAATCCATTAGTTCATTTTCAAGCATGAAATCGATATATTCACCGGTATCTTTACTCATTAGATGAAACATTTCAACACCAGCTTTGATAAAATCATCCTCTTTTACTTTCATAACAGGACTGCCGTCTTTGAACCGCATAGGTGAATCATAAATTCGAAAAGTAGGCACCTCCAAACGTTTACGTTGTCCTTCTTTTAACTCTACTATGAAAGGCACCCATTTCTTAAGTACCTCCTGGCGAAAGATTTCAACCTCTGAACGACCATAGCCAATTCGTCCCCTTAGTATGTATGCAAGTTCGGTATAGCTTTGAAAGCCCAATTCCTTTGCCTGCTTGGTACGGTTTTTAACCAGTTTATCAAAAATTTCATCCAGTTCCTCTCTATTCTCATAAAACCAATGATTATAGGTATATAACGCATTGCGGCGCTCCTCCCTGTCTACTTCATAGAAGTAGGTTTTCATTTTAGATAGAGGTACTTCTTCCCCTTTGTAGTTAACTGTGGCTGTTGCAAATAGTTTCATATATTTTGTGACTAATTCATTTTCTTCAGCCATCAGAGGCAGAATGGATTCATTAATAGCTTTTGTTTCTGCTTCCCATTTATAGAAAATAGTATTGCCCAACCGTTCTTTCAGTTCTTCAATATAAGGAGAGTTTACCATAGCTTCCTGTATCTTCGTCTCTAATTCTTTTATCTCCGGCTGCACATTGTCCCAATATTCCTGCTCTTTGCTATAAAATTCATCGTTTACATCAAGATAAGTTCTGACTTCACTTATTTCCTGCATCGTGACAGCTTTATATAACATTTTCTCATATTCTCTGAACAAATCCTCCTGCTCTTTGGCACTGCCTGCTTTCTGAATCCGCTCTAAATAATCCTTCATCCCTGCCATTACTTCCTCAATATCTGGTCTTACATAAAGCATTTCACTAAACTTTACACCTTTTTGTACTTCAGCCATTCTGCTTTCTCCTTCTACTCTGCTGTTAATAATAACCCAAGAATTCCAGTCATCTGGTTTTTTGCTTGTTTGCTATTATAGTCGAAGGAGCCAAAAATATCTACTAATTTTTACAAAAGCGACATCTTTTAAATATAATAATTTGAAATCTTAAGAAGCACACTGAAATATGTTATATTATTTAACCTCAACTCCTAAAAAACGAGCTAAGGCTGCAGCTTGATATGTATCCACGATTGCTCCGGCCAGTTCTTTGTAACTGTCCGACAATACGATTCCATCAATAGAGCTATCTCTAAAATCAATTCCTTTTAAAGGTGTTTTGAAAAAATCGCAGTTATTAAATTCTACCTTTTGAAGTTCGATCTCTTTTAGTATACATTCTGCCAATGCTGCATTTCCAAAGTTTGAAGCAGTTATCATTACCTTCTGAAACTTTGAATGCTCAAAGTTAGCATAGGTAAAATTCCCATCATTAATCAACACATGCTTGATGGTTGAATTCTGAAATTTACTCCCCACCCCTTTGCAGGAGATAAATTCCACCTGACTAAAATAACAGTTTTCAAAATTGCAATTGGAGATATCACAGTACCTGAAAGAAACATTCGTAAAACCTGCTTTGTTAAAATTACAGCTTACCAGCTTGCAATTGTCAAATTCAACACAGTTATAATCTATCCCTGACAGGTCTTCTCCTGACAGATAATCTGATGAGAACCTTAAGCTTTCCGCGGATTGTTCCAATGCCTGCAGTTCAATTATTTGATTTATCAGTGGGCCTGCTTCTCTTAAGCTTGTTATTTTCGGTTCATTTATCTTCATTTTTTTACCTTCTATTGTCTCAAATCACTTTGAGGCATGTCCGTTACTACTGCTATACAGATATTAATAACGGGCTTTCCTTTCACAATTCTACCTGAACTATCTTTCTATTATTATAATATATATTCATCGATAATTACAGTTAAAAAGTTCCTCCAAAAATATTAAAAGCTCCGCTGGTACCAGCAGAGCTCTTAATATTTTCGTTATTACTATCTCTATCTTACCATTGTAAATGTTGCTAAAACGCCTTCCCTTCCTATTGACAACATGTTACAAACTGTTTTCCTTCCATGTTATTGCATATTGATGATCAATCCAGGAGAGCTGTTACGATTATCTGTGCGTAGCGGGTAATCTTTTTTTTCGCATCATCCTGTACTTCCATAATCAGATTAAAATAATCCCCTGGTCTGGCATCCTTTGGAACTGTAAAACGAGTGCGAAAAAGCATTGGTTCCCAGTTCAGAGACAGCTGTTTGCCATATTGAAAAATCTCCGGTTCGCCTTCATAATAAGTCCCATCTCCGAAAAGACCATATTTAGACATCAAGGCACCATGGTCATACTTAACCCTCTGTAGCTTCTCTGACATCCCCTTCAAAGGCAATATATAAACATAACTTATCTCTTAATGGAAAAGATATCCCAGCCAGTTCCTCTTCCTAATTCATAACTCTCAAAGCAAATATAAATTTTACTTTTGCTCAGATAAAATTTATAATCCTTTAACTTACAGGACTTAATATAATCGTAGGCACTCTTATCAAAATCGTTACCGGAAGTAAGATATTTTTTAGCGGCTGCCAATATATTTTTCTTGATCGTATCCGGTTCTCCCGGAGCGACCTCCTTTAATGCCAGCTTTGCGCCTCTCTTTAAATCAAAGGTATATCCATAATCTGCTTGATTATAAACTCCGCCTGCATACCAACCATTTATCATATGCAAGCTAATGATGGAGTCGTCGCTATAGGTCACCTTGCAATCTGTTTTATAATAATATTGTTCATCCTCGTCATAAAAAGCATTATTCGCAATTGCTGATTCTGCGTATTCTTTCAAACTTGCAGCACTCTCACTCTGCAAATATGCTTTACTCTCTTTTTTTAGTATATCATTAATTTTCTTTGCAGCACTTGTATCCCCTTTTATAACAGGGTATTGAAAAGAGATAATACCCCTTACTTTCCCCTTCTTATCTTTAAAAGTCACCTTATCTATTTTCATTGTATATTCTGCTTTTGTTGCTGATGCAGCAAAAGCTACCGGTCTTGAGCCTAACATAAAGATTGCTATAATAACCAAAAAACAGATTACCTGTTTTAATTTATAACTTTTCATATAAGAATCTCTCCTTCTAATGATTGCAAAAAAGCCGTTACATAAGTCATGTAACGGCTTTACATTATTAATCCAGTGTGTAAGGCATAAGTGCAATGTGTCTTGCTCTCTTAATTGCTACTGTAAGAGCTCTCTGATGTTTTGCACAGTTTCCGGTGATTCTTCTGGGAAGAATCTTACCTCTTTCGGATACGTATCTCTTTAACTTGTTAACATCCTTATAGTCAATTCCTGTATGGTTCTTATCCGCACAGAATACGCAAACCTTTTTTCTTCTACGAGTATTTCTTCTTCTCATAGGTGAATCGCCTTTATCATCTCTATTGTTTCTGTCATTTTTATTGTATGCCATGACTTGACCTCCTTATCCAATGAATAACTGATTATTCTCTATTCTTTATGCTTTAACTAAATGGCAGCTCCTCATCCAGTCCGTCGGGGATATTCATAAATCCGTCGCCTACGGCTTGGCTAGGTGTTGGCCTCTGGGTCTGCTGATAGCCGGACTCGTTATTTGATGAGCTTTTGCTTTCTGCAAATTCCTGCTCTTCTACTACTACATCCGTTGTATATACCTTCTGTCCATCCTTGTTAGTATAACTGCCTGTCTGGATTCTTCCTGTAACAGCAATCTTGGTTCCCTGTTTAAAATACTTTTCTGCAAATTCCGCACTTTTACCAAAGCTTACGCAATTGATAAAGTCCGCATCTGCTTCTCCGGGTCTTTTAAATCTGCGGTCTACTGCCAGGCTATATCTGGCAATTGCTGTGGAATTCTCCCCCTGGGAGTATCTAACTTCCGGGTCTCTGGTAAGACGACCCATTAAAATGACTTTATTCATACTAAGGAATACCTCCTTTTACTATGCGTCCCGTCTAATGCATAAGAATCTGATTACATTTTCCATAATGCGAATACGATCTTCAACTTCGCCTGGGCATGTTGAATCAGCATCGAATTGGATAAAATAATAAAAGCCTTCTTTCATCTTCTGAACTTCGTAAGCTAATTTCTTCTTACCCCATTCATCAATGTTTGTAATGTTGCCGCCGAATCTTGTAATAAGTTCTTTAACGGCTTCCACTGTTGCGTTTCTGGCTTCGTCTTCGATTTTTGCATTTACAACTAAGGATAATTCATACTGGTTCATAGTTGTCTGCACCTCCTTCTGGTCTCTGGCCCTCTCTCGCTATTACCGCAGCGGTAATTGACAAAGTCGGATTCATGGAATCCCTTTGTATGGAAAGAGCAAGGAAAATTATTTATAACATATCACAAATATGTATTTTATCATATTTTGTAAAGCTTGGCAAGTTAATTTTATCTTTATTTGGTAAGAAAATAATTGGGGCTTATTACACATAAAATTTTTATTAACACGCTGCTATTTGTAATTGGCTGTATAACTGTCATACTCAACTTTTACGTACTTCAAGTTGCTTACTAAGAAAAATCAATACTCTCCGTAAGGAGAATCAAATAATG
The DNA here is from genome assembly GCF_033100115.1 of Anaerocolumna sp. AGMB13020. NCBI lineage: Bacteria > Bacillati > Bacillota > Clostridia > Lachnospirales > Lachnospiraceae > Anaerocolumna > Anaerocolumna sp. AGMB13020. The sequence goes on from NZ_CP136910.1 coordinate 2,734,071, forward strand.
CAAATTTATACGTTAAGGAGCTGGATTTTCCTTTCTTATATACCTTTATATAATAAGTACCTTTGCTGTAAGTATTGCTACACCAGTGCACCATATTCCCTTGAGTTATATCCCCTTGTTCACTTAATTTAAACAATACCTTTCCCTTTGCATCCAGAATTTCATAATCAAAATATCCATCCAGGTAGTATTGCATGTTTAATTTTACATATTGATCGGATGATAAAGTAAATTTATACCAGTCAACAACAGATGTTTTGTCTGTATATAAAAAATAACCAGCTCCCTGTGTTTGCATCACTTTAAGTGTTTTTGCCTTGCTCTTTGTAGCACCTGCATTTTTTACTATACCAAAATCAATGTATTTTAATTGATACAGGTTACAGGAGGAAGTTACTTGCACATAGTATGTACCAGCAGGAACAGTATACATTTTTTCACTGATATATTCCTTATCGTCGTCATCTTTTCTGGCGTATACCTTGCTGCTTTTGGATATAACTTTCCCATCCTTATCCAGTAAGCTAAAGGTTGCATATCCACCTCCGGAATTAAGAAAGGGTGTTACTACAACTCCCAGTATACTCTTAGATTTTACAGTTACTTTATATCTTATCTTTTTACCTTCTTTATCCTGATAGGCTAAGGTACTCTTACCGCTGGTCAAAGTTCTGGCATTACTATTTATTTCATAAAGCTTAACAAGAAAGGATGTCACCCCCACTGCATCATAATTATTAGAGGTAAACTTTATATAATAAGTACCTGCACCTGCTAAGCTTCTGAAATAATCTTGATATTCATCACCATAATTAAATCTGAAGCTTTTCCCGACAGGGGTCGTACACTCTTTATCCTTATAAATTGATCCTTGTATATAATTGAAACCACCCTTTTTTTCGCCAAGTGAAATGTATAATCCATCACCATTTTTAACCTTAAAAGGAATAATAATATCTGTATTCTCTCCATCTCCGAACTTAAGCTCTTCGTAATTTTTTTTTACTATTTCTTCGAATGAATCAACCCTATTTACCTTTAGTAGAGAAATATTTTCCGGAACAGTTGGAAGAATTTCCTGCGAACAATATAGTGATATCGCAGTATATGTTAAATTACCACTATCATTTTCCAATTCACAGTGAATCACATAAGTCCCTTTCTTCAAGTCTATAATTGTATCTGTTACAGGCGTACTATCACTAATGTCAGTAAATTGTATAACCGTTTCAGAAACCAATAAAGAATCTTTTGTAATACTTATTGTTAATGTACCTGGTACACTACCAATATTTTTTACATTTGCGTTGAATCTAATCTGTCCATCCTTAGGCATTACAAACTCATAAGATCTACCAGTATGCATAATATCAAAATCTCTACTCATACTACTAAAATTCTTATAGGCGTAAGCGTCGATTTGTGATAATAAAAAGATTGCAACAAAAACTGCTGCAAAAGCCAAAATTTTCTTTCGTATATTAGACACTATCGTTTCCTCCCTATTTTACCGTAAGTCATTGCTTAATAGGAACATAGTACCAAATTCAACCAGTATAATCAATACATAAAGAGACCGTTTACCCTTAAGTCAATACCTCATTCAACCCGAAGCTAATACAAATTATTACAAAAATTATACTTTCCAACAAAACAGGAGCAACAGACTATAACATAACTGCTGCTCCTGTATGCTCTATTCTAACCAAAATAATCTCCCAGCACATCATCAACAGTTCTTATCCTGTCTTCAAGATATGCGTTGGCTCCACAGAATAACAAGGCCTTCTGAATATTTCCTTTTGCTGCATTAATCAATGCTTCTGTTATACAATAAGGTGTTTCCTTTGGGTTACAGGTCTTTATACAGCCGTGGCAATGATTAACCGGAACTTTGCCAAGGAGTGTTTTTTCAATAAAATCATTCCTGATAGCTCTTCCTGGCATTCCTACAGGGCTTTTTACAATCATAATGTCTTCTTTTTTACAGTTTATATAGGCTTCTTTATAACGATAATCGGCATCACATTCCTCCGTGGTCACGAATTTCGTTGCCACCTGTATGCCCTTGACACCAAGGGAGAAATATTCTTCCATGTCCTGCTTATTCAAGATTCCACCTGCCGTAATAACCGGGATGTCTTTTTCATACTTTTCGCTGTATTCTTTTACAAGACTAACAATTTCTTCTATTTCTTTCTTGTAGACACCTTCCTCATGATTCTGAATCTCTTCTACCGTAAAACCTAAATGTCCTCCGGCTTTGGGTCCCTCAATAAGTACTGCATCCGGTGCGGTATTTTCTTTTCTGTCCCAGAGTTTTAGAAGTACTCTGGCTCCCTTTAAAGAAGATATAATGGGTATAATCTTAGTTTTTGTTCCCTTTACTAACGCCGGCAGCTCAGTGGGAAGGCCTGCCCCGGAAATGATAATATCAATGCCATTTTTCACCGCTTCTTTTACATACATTTCATAATTTTTCGTGGCAACCATAATATTAACACCCAGGATACCTCCTTTGGCTGCCTGTCTTGCTCTTCTTATATGTTCTCCAACCATCCTTAAATTTGCTTCAAGGGGTTTCCTGTCATAATCCGCTTCGGTAAAGCCTATCTGGGCAGTTGATATTACTCCGATTCCTCCTTTGGCAGCTACTGCGCCGGCCAGAGAACTTAAGCTGATACCCACGCCCATTCCACCTTGTATAATTGGTAATTTAGCGGTAAGATCTCCTATTTTCAATGAGTGAAACATCGCAATTCCTCTTTTCTTCCTGCTGCTAACAGGCAAATTACAACAACCACGGCCTTGGCCGTTTTTGTCTGCTTCCTTTAGGAAATGTTCCGGTATAAAGCAAAAGCTATTGCAAAAAACCGGAATCCGTTCACTTATACACCGGATTTCCTGATTTCTTGCAATAGCTTTATTCAGATAACCATTTCTTATTCGCCGCCGGGCAATAATTCTTCTTCATAGCTGCCCTTAGTTCCACATAACAGCCGCACTGCCTGCACATACCGTTTAACAGCTGGTCGCACTGTCTGCAATGCTTTAACCGTTCTTCATAGACATTGTGAGACACCTTTATGTCTTCATCCAGATGGGCTACATATTCTTTCAGACTTTTGAAATATTCATTTTCCGGCATATCCTCCAGCAGGCATTTTCTGCAAAAGGCTTTTGTATCTTCTGCCACACTTTTCTCCTTGACTTCACTCTGATGAAACTTCTCTACTTGTTGTATATAAAATCTACTGCTTTGTTTATCCATTCAGCAGAGGGATGTTTTTCTTCATACTTCCAGTCTCCGTTTACCACATGATTTCCAAGGGAAAGGCCATGGTTCCCATGGGGATAGAGATGCATCTCGGTTACTACCTTATTTTTAGCCAGCGCTGCGGCAAAGTATAGTGAATTCTCAACGGGAACAGCACCGTCATCCCACGTATGCCACAGGAAGGTTCTTGGTGTATCCTCTGCCACCTGAGCTTCCAGACAGTTAAAAGCGATAAGCTCTGCGTCCTGTCTTCTCTCAGCCAGAAGATTAGTCATGGAACCCTCGTGGGTGTATTCACCGCTGGTAATAACAGGGTAGCATAATATCAAATTGTCCGGTCTTACTTCCAAAGCTTTCCTGCCAATTCCCTTTAGTATCTCTTCTTTGTTCCAGTGAACACCTGTGGAGGCCGCTAAATGCCCTCCCGCAGAGAATCCGCAGACACTGACATTGGCACTGTCTATATGATATTCTTCGCTGTTTTCTCTTATGTAAGCAATTGCCGTTAAAGCTTCACTAAGTGCTACCGGGAATCTGGCAGGTGCTGTATGGTATTTCAGCACAAAAGCACATATGCCCTCCGCTGCCAGTCTGAGCGCCACTGCTTCGCCCTCCCGCTCGGAGGTGTAGCCATATCCGCCGCCTGGTAATACTAAGACTGCCGGATGTTTTCTGTCTATATCAATCTCAGAGAAATTACTCGGTATATATCCCCATAATACAGCCGGTTCCTTTAATTCTCCAAACTCAAGTTTAATCTCCGTTGTAAAACACCTCATACGTACTAATACCTTCCTTTCCAACCTTATCTAACTGTCTGTTTATAAGCAATAATTTAATCTATTATAGCACCATCCGCTTAAACCCTCAACCATTATACGGGAATAAATACCTTGCAGGTTGAACATTTTCCCCCACCGAGTGATCAACACAGGAAATACCACAATAATATAATTTGACCTATATTTTTTTTCCGTTATAAGTTAAAATAGGGACAATGAATATTTTTACAACGGAGGATACTATTTATGTTACTTGGTGCTTTAGAAGCCGGCGGAACCAAAATGGTGCTTGCAGTCGGCAATGAAAATGGTGAAATACTGGAGCAAATCTCAATTCCAACAGAAACCCCTGACATTACCTTACCGAAAATCATAGATTACTTTAAGGAAAAAAAGATTGAAGCACTTGGTATTGGCTGCTTTGGTCCCATTGATCCTGATAAAACCTCGAAGACCTACGGTTACATTACATCGACTCCTAAATTAGCCTGGATCGACTGTAATATCGTTGGTATCATGAAGGAAGGCCTTGGCATTCCTGTAGGTTTTGATACGGATGTCAACGGCTCTGCACTGGGAGAAGCTACCTGGGGCAGCACAAGAGGTCTTGGCACCAGTATCTATGTTACCATCGGTACCGGTGTTGGTGTTGGTGTGTATCAGAACGGAGGACTTCTCCACGGTATGCTCCATCCGGAAGCAGGACATGTTCCTTTAGGCAGACATCCAGAGGATTCTTTTGAAGGCGTATGCCCTTATCACCCTAATTGTCTGGAAGGCCTTGCAAGCGGTCCTTCTATTGAAAAGCGCTGGGGAAAGAAGGCTTATGAGCTGGAACCTTCTCATAAAGCCTGGGAACTGGAGGCATATTATATCGCACAGGCTTTAGTAGGTTACATATTACTCCTGTCCCCTCACAGAATCGTATTAGGCGGCGGTGTTATGCACCAGACGCAGTTATTCCCTCTAATCAGAGAACAGGTAAAAGTACAACTGAATGGATATTTGAAAACTGCTCTTTTAGATGACATGGATAACTATATTGTTCCAGCAGCTTTAAAGGATGACCAGGGTATTATGGGATGTATTAAACTGGCATTATTAGAGCTTGAGTAATATTATATATTAGGAAAAGTAAAAAATTCTGCCAAAGAAGATTTTTGTAAATAATTAGTAGGGTTAAAAACAGTAGGGGCACAAGTTATATCACACTTGTGCCCCTAAATTTCACAGATAAACTTCTCTAATAATTCCTTTTAATGTGATTATAATAACAAGGTTCATCGTATTAACGCCAGACCCCCCTCTTACAAGTCAAAACTACCGAACAGATAAGCTATGGAACTTTCGTCCCTGGAACCTTTGTTCCAACCCCTTATCAATCCGTCAGTTATATTATGTTTCCATAACAGTTATTTTCTTATCAATAAGTGACATCCTCTTCCATTTACCTTGCTTATAGCGGATTACACTGAACAGACCAGTAATAAACCAGGTTAAGCCGGAAGTATACCAGATACCCCATATGCCGATAAAAGGAATTGTAACCAATATAGCTGCAAAGCCTACCCTTCCAATTACCTCAACCAGACCAACCAACATGGCATAAGCCGCATCACCGGCCCCGTTTAAGGTACCTCTGGCAACATAGATCATACCAAGAGGAAAGTAGAACAGGCTTGTGATCTTCAAAGCCTTGCTGCCTATACGGATAACCTCAGCATTATTAACAAAGAGCTGCATAATAGGCCTGCTTGTCAGCTGTATCAGTACGAGCATAAACAAGCTGAATACGGCAACAATGATAACACTCTTGTTAAAGCCTTTTCTTACCCGGTCTAGTTTTCTGGCACCGATATTCTGACCCGCAAAGGTAGAAACAGCTGCACCCAGTGAATTAAAGGGCTGTTGTACCAATTGCTCTATACGTCCGGCTGCTGTAAATGCCGCTGTTACATCTTTTCCAAAAGAATTGACAACCCCCTGTAAGATAACGCAGGAAACTGCAATCAAAGCGGTCTGTGCTGCTACCGGAAGCCCAATCAGAATACTTCTTTTCATAATAAATTTATCAAATTTCATGTCCTGTTTTTTGATACGGAAGTAGGGGTTTTTTATAACAGCATAGGTTCCACAGCTGACCGCAGCCATAAACTGGGAAACCACCGTTGCGATACCGGCTCCTCTTACACCCCAATGAAAAACGCAGACAAACAGCAGATCCAGTGCCACATTAAGAAGACAAGCCATAATCAGAAATATCAGAGGCGTCTTGGCATCGCCAAGAGCTCTTAATATAGCTGCCACTCCATTGTAAGCCGCGACCGCAAGAATACCTCCGCACATAATCTGCATGAAAGCTACCGAATCGTTAAGAATTTTAGGATCCGTATTTAATAATACCAGAATCTGCCTTGCAAAAATTACACTTATGCTGCTCATAAGAATACCGGCAGTCATGATAATATAAATTGCATTGGCAATGGTCTTCTTAACTTCCTTTTCCTGATTAGCACCAAAGTACTGGGATATTAGTATACCGATACCGGTTGACATACCAATACATAGTGAAAAGAATAAAAAATGCAGGGATGCTGAGGTTCCAATTGCCGCTAAAGCATCGGACCCAACAAAATGACCTACAATAATAGAATCTATCAGATTATAAAACTGTTGAAATATGTTTCCTATTAGCATAGGAAAGGCAAACCTGATAAGCAGAGAGAACTCTTTTCCCTCTGTCATGTTACGCACATTTGAATTTGACATGTCTACTCCCTCGCTGATTTCTTAAAATTCCTTTGTAAACACCCGTGTTTGGATCTGTTGAACCCAATATGAATAGTTTTTGCATAAAGCAGGTTTATGGAACGGACTGCTTTCTATAACTGCTCTCTTACAACATTGGATCCCGGGTGAACTGTCATATCCTTTGAACTTTAATCAGCGAAAGTTTAACAATAATCATTCAGGTCTTCTGTATAACGAAGCATTACTCTGGATATTATAACACAAAATGCATTTATTCGAAATGGTGTATCTTCTACCAATAATGCATTCCCATGTTATAAATTCTCTTGGTTTTCCTCTTTTCTGATTAATTGCCGCAGATTCTTTTCTACCAGTTTTCTCGGTATCATAATCTGATGACCACAGCCTTGGCATTTCAGTCGGAAATCCATACCAATACGAAGTACCTCCCAAAGAGAACTGCCGCATGGATGCTGTTTTTTTAATTTCACTACATCTCCTACTTTGATATCCATTTATGTTCCAACCTTTCCCGGGTGATTCTTTACTTATTTACACCCAAAATATAAAAATAAAAATATTTTTAAAAACCCCTTGATTTTTTCTCACCACGTGATATAGTATATTCATACATTACATGTAGTATTGAAAACTACATGATGCGTCTATCAATAACGTTTTATGAAAGGAATGATTATTATGGCTCATTTTATCAAACACCCAAAAGATCCTGGAAGTGCAATCACACACTTCATCGGCATGCTTATGGCTGCCTTTGCCGCATTTCCCTTACTCATCAAAGCCTCTAAAACCCCTGATAAAACAGGAGTCATCGCGCTTGGTATATTTGCCTTGAGCATGATACTTCTCTATACCGCAAGCACAGTATATCATACCTTTGATTTATCTGACAAGGTTAATAGAGCCCTGAAAAAATTTGATCATATGATGATCTTTATATTAATAGCCGGTACTTATACGCCTATCTGTCTTGTTCCACTGAAAGGAAAAGTAGGTACTGCTCTCCTGATTCTAATATGGGGAATGGCAATACTTGGAATTTTATTAAAAGCACTTTGGGTATATTGCCCTAAGTGGGTATCCTCCGTTATCTACATCGCTATGGGTTGGACTTGTGTACTTGCATTTGCACCTATTTTAAACACGCTGCCAAGAGAAGGTTTTAACTGGCTTCTGGCAGGCGGAATAATCTATACCGTTGGAGGTGTGATATATGCGCTGAAGCTTCCTATCTTTAACAGCCGTCATAAGAACTTCGGCTCCCACGAGATCTTTCATTTATTCTGTATCGGCGGTACTGTATGCCATTTTATACTGATGTATAAGTTCATAGCCGGGGGGAATTTTTAAATATTGACAATTTAGCTCATCTGTGATAAAATTGATAATAATTATTGTTATTGGAGGTGAGCTATGACAACTACAAAGTTTAGCCGACAAAGAGAATCTATTAAAGAATATTTGTCTACTACCAAAGATCATCCTACGGCTGATATGGTATATGACCATATTAAGAAGATATATCCGAATATCAGTTTAGGAACTGTATACCGCAATCTGAATTTTTTGGTTGAACAGGGATCGATTATTAAGGTATCTTATGGTAATGGCAGTGATCACTTTGATGGCAATGTCTTACCCCATTATCATTTTATCTGTAGAAATTGTTCCGCAATCGAAGATATTTCATTGCCGGCAGAGGCAGTTGAAGAATTCCTTCATTCTGCAGATGAGAACTTCGCAGGAACCATTGAAGCCAGCAGTACCTATTTCTATGGACTCTGTAAAAAATGTTCAGAAAAATAAACATTAAGCATGTGATAAACCCAGCCCCATATCCGATCAGGATAATGGGGCATTTTATATATGAAGGAGTAATACCCCCAACCATTCAGCCACCACGATGTAAAATTCCATCTGAAGAATATGTCTTTGCAAGATGATTATGCTCATGTCTACAATGCATCTACTCACATAGTTTCTGCCCTTATCTGTTAATTCCATGACTGTACACAGCCTATTTGCTGTAATCCCTTCTGCTCGTACCATGGTATTCAACTGAGAAACTATCGACCTTTTCCAGTGTTTCCCATTACCAATATCAAGATAAGGCTGTTCCAAACATCGAAGGGATGCCCCTGCATGCAAGACTTTCTCACAGAATACGACATAATATTATTTCATGTTCTGATACCACATCAGTATTGATGAAATCAATTCAGTTTACACGAAAAGCGAATCAGTAGAACCTGAAACGACTTAGTGTACATTAAAACGATATTTATATTACAATATATAAGCTACATTCTTCATACTCTATAGAGAGATTTACTTTAACATTTTTCCATCTCATAAACTTTTTCATAATCTGTCATTTCATCAGCATATGTAAGCGTAAGCCACTTACAATTGCTTGTCTCTGTTGCATTACATCGAATTAAATCCATCAGTTTTTTGATACTCTTTTTAACACTTTTGGGAGACTGGTAATGGTTCTTCAGATTTATTTCTCTCTTTGATTTCTCCAGTTTCTCTATCAAGGTATTTGTCCTTAGAAATATTTTGTATCGGACACCTTCTGCTAACTCCTGAAGAAAACTGGACTTCTCGGGTGTTTCCCGCTATTTTGAATTTACTTCGGTCTCCTCATAGAGAATAATTGATTTTGAATCGCACCTTTCGCAACAAATTTTTTGCTATAAAAAGTACGTTTATATGAGAGTATTGGAACTACACCTAAAGATCCGATTGTATACCCAAGGTAAATTTTTTCGCTAAATTTTCTTAATTCATATCATGGATTACGTCACTTCGTGAGAGCCATAATATTGAATTAAGAGACAAGGATTTAGGTAGTTGGAGTCCTAAAGTATAACCCTAATATATATTATTGAAATTCTAACTCATTTTTTATATATCTTATTTCCTCGACATTTAATTGAGTCATGCAAATCTCTGTGATTTCACTTGAATTTGATAGCCCTATATACAATGTATCTATTATTATATATTTAGCACTATTCTCATTGGAAAGCACAATCTTAATACCATCATTGAATAAGTAGGTCGTAAATTTTTCACATTCAACTACGTCATATTCTTCAAACTTTATTATCCCATATTCATAATTTATTTCATCAATAATCATTTTACTTTGAAAAATCACATAGTCTTTACTCAGTAAAAGTGTAATTTTTTTTATTAATCCGCTGTATGCACCTACCGCTATTTCCAGTAATGATGTTTTATCTTTTGAATATGAAAAAAAGTTAACTGGCTCTTCTTCACCACTGTATATTATTTTCAATGGTATATATTCTTCTAGCTCTAATTTAATTTTGGTATCTTCATTTTTTTCAATTGAAAATTTCACACTTTATACCTCCTAATGCCATCCTTTAAACATTGCGTGCTTTATTACTGGAAGTTGACCTTCCTGCCTTGGTGATGCAAAAATGAACTCCCAATTACCGCTAGTTATTTTTTCTCCATATGTAATTCCTGATGATGTTGCTTGTTCTAATGAACCATAAAAATCGTTCATAAGTTCTTGCGAATACAAATCAGGATTAGTGTATGCTGTTCCATTGCCAGTACTTATTCCTTTATACACATCTTCATACATATGCTCAGTAGCATTACCATGAACCCACATTTTTTGACCATTTACCTCAATCTCAAACGATCTAGGTATCTTAGTGTTTGGATAATTATTTTGCGTTGCTGTTATATTATCCCATACTGTTCCTGTTTCACTGCCACCCTTAATTACATCATCTGACCCTTTAATGGCCTTATCAACCTTATCCAAACCTTTCAAATACTGAGCATATTCCTCAGATGTCATACCATAAGGTATATCATACTTTCCATTAGCAACATCATCCCAATACTTTTTGTATTTTACAGTATCATCAATCTCAATTCCGTTTTTAAGCAATGCTTTATCCGCAATAACTCCTGTAGTAGATCCTAAAAAAATCGCCAAAGCGACCGTCACTGTAGAAGGTACTCCTGCCTTATCACAAACGATTACGGTTGACCCTGACACCGCTTCAGCCAGTATATCTGCAGCAAAAATCTTGCCGAATGCCGCTCCCCCGCCTTTCGTGACTATCGCTCCATACGCTCCATATCCTAAAGTCGCCAGACTTACTACCCCTGATACTACCTTAAAAGCTTGTTCATCACCCGTTAGATAATCTCCCGTTATAAGGGTTTTACCCGTTGCTGCCTCAATAATAGGAATTACGACAGTAATCTCGCTTAACGATTCTAATAGTTCTTTCCAGAAAGGAGAGTCCTTTTTATGGGCAAATTCTTTTAATACCAGGCTGTCCAGATACTCCTGCAAAGTCTTTTTATTTGGGTCTATTTTATCATTATTTACCAGATTTTCATAGTCTTTTGCAAATAAATCCGCAAAATCATCTACTTTCTGATAATTGGTGAGACTTTTATTCTTATTACGGCTGCCTATAAAATCTTCCAGATTAAGAGAGAGCATATCTCCCCCAACCTCATCATACATTCCAGCACCCACATACAAACTTGTATGTTCCTGTAACCCAATGGTATTATCTGTCTTTGCATCTCTCATATCAATGGCAGCCATCATATCCATGGCATGATTAAACCCTTTATAAAGTGGATTTTCCAGATATTCATCTATATCATATAAGACATCACTGGTATAGCTTAACAACGCACTTCTATGTTCTACGAATTCATCGATCCGCTGCCCTTGGGAAGAGAAGCCTGCTCCCAGGGCTTGGGCGTCCAGTTCGCCTTCGATATCCTTGCACAGATCATCCAGATCAACGAAATCAAAGAGGAGGTTCGTGGAATAACCCATGGTAATATTTGCTCTCTCCAGCCAGGTGTATTTGTCAATTATTTCTCTTCCCAGTTGTCTTACCATTTTGCCACCCCCCGCTGCAATGCCAATAAATTTGTAGTATCCATCTGGCAGATACTAAATTTATTATCATACATGTTAACGAACTCTCCAGCCAGGATTTCCTTCGTTTCGGTCCCTTTTATTATCTTAAACGCCATATCACAGCCTGTTTTTAATTTGTGATAGAGTTCTTCCTCCTTGGGAATCTTCTTATTTAGATATTGGAGTAATTTACTGTATTCCTCTCTTTTTCGTTCATTGTCCGATATATGAAAAAAATCACCACCCAAATCCCAGTAATACATCCCATACCTCCTTCCTAGGTTATTATCCGCTCTATTGCATTTTGCTTTGTCCAAGCATATACAGTTTTATTGTGAATTCTGAAAAAAGCTGCAATAGGAAAGGATTTTTGTTACCAACCCCTTCCTGCTGCAGCCTCTTTATAGCTTAATTCTTATAATTTTAGCCTGTCAGCGATTGCCTTATCTGTCTCCTCCAACGTAGTTGCAGTTTCTGTTAACTGCGTTTGAATTCCAGTAAGAATCTGAGGCATCGTCTTGTCCAGAACCGGCCATAAGTCGTAAGTAAAGCCGCTGATAAATGCAGATTGAGCAGCACCTTCCCAATTCGCTGCAATTTCATTGATTTTTGCATTCAATGCATTTGCATCTGCTGTCATTGCATCCTGTTTCTGTTTGATAAAATTCGCGGCTTCTCTTAGTTCTTCCGGTGTAATTCTAATGGTTCCTGCCATTTTTTATCCCCTTTCAATTTGTATGATTTTATTTTAATGCTCCTTATATATAGGAGAATTAATATCACATTCACAAAACTCTAACGATATTTTTTATATGTGTTTTATATATCATAACTTTGTTTAATCTTTTTATTTCATTTATGTTTTTACTTACAGAAACAATATGACATTTATTTTTGTTTTTAGTATCTTTTTTGAGGATTCTAAAATATCTATCTATATATATAGATAGATAGATGATTCATCTAGCTTCAAATAAAGCTAGAGTAGCAGTAACAATGAATATTAACAGTTTTGTAGAAATTTTACATTGCGCAAGGATATTGCGTTCTTTTTTAGGTTAGTTGATTAGGGAAAATATCTATAAAATAGTTAAAAGTAACTTTTGGTGTTGAACCTATTGTTTTTTATCGCCATGAATATTTCTGGTTTAATGATAATTTTTTATAAAAAAGGGTTGACTTTTATAAGATATTATAATAATATAATAACGATAATTATTACTATAATAATAAAATGTCAAAGGAGAGCAATACAATGAAGAAATTTGTCTGTCAGGTTTGTGGTTATGTTCATGAAGGAGATTCTGCACCGGAGCAATGTCCAGTATGTAAGGCACCTTCTGCTAAATTTACAGAGCAGAGCGGAGATATGACTTGGGCTGCTGAGCATGTTGTTGGCGTAGCACAGGGTGTAAGCGAAGATATCTTAAAAGATTTAAGAGCTAATTTCACAGGTGAATGTACCGAAGTAGGTATGTACTTAGCAATGGCCAGAGTAGCACATAGAGAAGGATATCCTGAAATCGGCTTATATTATGAAAAGGCAGCTTTTGAAGAAGCTGAACATGCTGCAAAATTTGCTGAGCTTTTAGGCGAAGTTATTACTCCCAGCACAAAGAAAAATCTTGAGCTCAGAGTAGATGCTGAGAACGGCGCTACTGCTGGAAAGACTGACCTTGCAAAACGTGCAAAGGCTGCTAACCTTGATGCTATTCATGACACTGTTCATGAAATGGCAAGAGATGAAGCAAGACATGGTAAAGCATTCGCCGGTTTACTTGAGAGATATTTCGGAAAGTAAGAAGTACTCCTTTCATTATACGTGACCTTATGCAATAATAATTTAACTATTATTAGATTTTGAAATACATACAAGAAAAGAGGAAGCTCCTCCTGGACCTTCCTCTTTTCTTGTATACAGCATTTTACCGCCTATCCTCTTGAAGTATTTTATGTACAAGATACTGCCATAAGGCTCTTTTAAAATATGAACGCAAGAGAGCATTAAAACCATTTCTAACATCTTTCCAAGTTTGCAGTTTCTACAAGCATACAGAAAAGGGCTGATTCATCTTCGCAGAAAAATCAGCCCCTTAAAATTATTTTAAATATTCCAGATTCTTAGCAATAAAATCACATCTCTGCTTTACACAGTCCACGGAACGAAGAGGATCCACAGGTGTATGAAAGGTATAATCCAATAGCTTATCAATCGTTGTCGCCGCTACATGAAGCCTTGTATCAGAAGAAGCGTAATAGATATATACTTCTCCGTTATCTCTTGCTATGGCACCGTTTGTAAAAGCTACATTGGAGACATCCCCGACTCTTTCTTCCCCTAAAGGAGCAATGAAGAAACCGGAGGGCTCTGCAATCACTTTTGCAGGATCTTTTAGATCTGTTGCAAATACGTAGATAACATAACGAAGTCCTGCTGCTGTATTACGTACACCATGGGCAATATGAAGCCAGCCTTTTTCAGTCTTAATTGGAACAGCACCTGCACCGTTTTTCGCTTCTGTTATGGTGTGGTATTTTCTCTCACTTGTAATGATTTCTTCATCGATTACTGCATTTGTGATATCATCGCAATAACCAAAACCAATACCGCCGCCGGAACCTGTATTAATAAAGTCATCCATAGGTCTGGTATAGAAAGCATATTTTCCATTAATGAATTCGGGATGAAGTACCACATTTCTCTGCTGAGGTGATCTTAAGGTCTTTAAGTTAGGCAGCCTCTCCCAGGTCTTTAAATCCTTGGTTCTTACAATTCCGGCTTCTGCTTTGGCAGCGGAAAGATCAGAGCTTGTAGTATCCTTGCTTTCGGAGCAGAATACACCGTAGATATAACCGTCTTCATGTTTGGTAAGTCTCATATCATAGACATTGGTCTCTTCCTTGCAGGTATCAGGAAGAAGGATCGGATAATCCCAGAATTTAAAGCCTTCAGTAGGGCTGTCACTTTCTGCTACACCAAAGAAGGATTTTCTGTCATTTCCTTCAATTCTGGCAACCAGATAATATTTTCCGTTTAATTCAATTGCTCCGGAATTAAATACCGCATTTACACCAAGACGTTCCATAAAATATGGGTTCGTCTCCTCGTTTAAATCATATTTCCAGAACAGGGGAATATGCTCATTGGTAAGCACGGGATTAACATATCTGTCATAGATACCGTTAAAAATCGGGCTTACTTCATTGCTCTTATTAACTAATTTATTGTATTTCTCTAACTGTACATAATAATTGGGATGCATTTTCTGCCTTCCTTTCGATTATTTCTTTTGCATTCAACTTTTCAATGAGTTTTTTCCATAAAGTCTTTTTATATTATTTCTTTTTAAGCATGATTTCATTATTATATTGAACACATTTTTCTTAATACTTCCTAAACACGATTTCTTCTTTATATTATTTCTTCTTAAACCTGATTTCTTCTTAAACCTGATTTCTTCTTAAACTTGATTTCTTCTTTTACATTACTTCTTTTTAATTTGATTTGTCTTTTACATTACTTCTTTTTAATTTGATTTGTCTTTTATATTACTGCTTCTTAAATTTGATTTAAAAATGTTTCTTTTTATTAATTTTCTTCCTATCAATGGTTGCTACTTACCAGTCAATCCCTCTCTTAATAACTTCAAAGCACATTCTTCCGTTATGATAAGGGCATTTCCAAGGTCCCACGATTTCTTTCCTGCTAACAGGATGTCCATCTTTATCAAGGTCGTAGAACCATTCAGAGCCTTCTCTTTTATCAATAATGTACTCTTTTATAAAATTCCAGATAGTCTTTCCTGCACTTAAGTAATCCTCTCTCTCAGGAGTAAGCTGATAGCCGTTAAGGAAACCAAGGAGTGCCTCTGCCTGTACCCACCAGATCTTGGTCGTATCTATTTCGCCTTTGAAATCTTCGTTATTCAAAGAGAAACCATCATATCCCACCTCTAAAATGTGCTGTCTTAAGGCCTCGGTTACAGCAAACATTTTCTTTGTATAAGCTACGTCTCCAAGAACTTCACAGCCTCTGTCTATCAGCCAGGAAGCTTCGATGTCATGACCATAAGAATTAAGATCTGATATAGACTTCATATTCTCATCAAAGAAAACCTCCAGGATTCTGCGCTCTTTATTGTAAAGAACATCTGCGAACTGATCCATCATCCATTTTAAATCCTCGCCTACCTGAGGATTTTTATCCACACGGTAGAGTTCTGTATAAGCTTCAAATACATGGAGCAGGGTATTCATAGTCTTGCTGGCTAATAATCCGTTCTCAGATAATTTCTCATTATCTACCGGCTGGAAGGTTCTGTCGAAGGCTTCCAGGTATCCAACAGAATCCTTGCATTTGGTTTCAATAAGTTTGTATATACCATAAGCAATGTCAAGAGCCTCTTTGTCACCGGTAGCTCCATAATAAGAAGACAGGGCATAAATAGCAAAAGCCTGATTATAGGTATGTTTCATGGAATCCTCTGGCTTGCCGTCATAGGTAAGTGACCAGTATACGCCGCCATATTCCTTGTCAAGGCAATGATCTTTCAGAAACTCATATGCATGTTTTGCATGCTCTAAGCACTCTTTATCACCTATTGTGGTATATGCATTAGTGAAAAACCATAATATTCTGCTGTTTAATATTACACCCTTTATTGCTTCTTTGTGCAAATTCAAGTCGAAATCGTAAAATCCGTAGTATCCTCCGAATTTTTCATCCTTAAAACTCTTCCAGAAGGGAATTATCTGCTGTGTTAGATTCTCTTTAACTTCATTAATAAACACTGATCTTCACGTCCTTTCACATTTTTACCTTCGCTTTCATGGTTATTATAACATAGTTTTGGGCAAATACAAGAAGTTAGTTCACTTTTATTGCACATTTATATGTGGTTTATTAGTGCATTAATAATGCATTATATGGTTCTTCTCTAATCCCTCGGACTTAAGGATAGTATATCCTAATCCCAAAGGAAAAAATTACTTCACTTGTTAATTTATCTGTTTCGTAAAATTCTCTTATTAGAATTCTTCATTAACTTATCTACCTCAGCTTACAATAAAACACTTTGTAAATCAACTACATATGGTAAAACAAAAGGCTGCTCCAAAAAAGGAACAGCCTTACATTTTATATATTACTTTTATATATTACTTTCTGTTGGCAGGTTCAATATTAATGCTCTTGCCTTTAATCTTCGCATCTTTCATTACCTGGATTACATCAGAAGCATATTCTCTTGGTACTTCCACGAAAGTGTATTTATCATACATATCGATGGAGCCGATTAATTTACCAGGCATTCCGGTTTCTCCGGCTATCGCACCCAGGATATCTCCAGGT
This sequence comes from Anaerocolumna sp. AGMB13020, assembly GCF_033100115.1. Lineage (NCBI taxonomy): Bacteria > Bacillati > Bacillota > Clostridia > Lachnospirales > Lachnospiraceae > Anaerocolumna > Anaerocolumna sp. AGMB13020. The sequence goes on from NZ_CP136910.1 coordinate 2,751,194, forward strand.
CTTGTGTTCTGCTTCTTTCCGATGTTGATAAAGAGTCTTACCATTCCGGCTTCTGCTCCGGTATCGCCATAATCTTCAAACGCAGCTTTTTCTTCAATCTGCTCGTTCTCGTCACCCATGGACATTTTAAGGAAAGCTGCTGCAATATCAAGAGCTGTACAATCTGCTGCATTAACTCTTTCTTCAATGATTTCCACCATTTTTGTCAAGTCCTCATCAGCCAGAATGTTCTGAATACGATCCAGGATCTTTTCTGCTTTTACTGCTGTTACGTCATTAATGGACGGTATGGGCTGTGCTAAAATCTTAGTCTTACAATATCTCTGGATATCTTTTAATTTGTATACTTCTTTCCCTACTACTAAGGTAAAGGCTCTTCCGGTTCTTCCGGCTCTTCCGGTTCTTCCAATACGGTGAACATAATATTCATCGTCCTGAGGCACATCAAAGTTAAATACCGCTTCTACATCATCAACGTCGATACCTCTGGCTGCTACGTCCGTCGCTACGAGAATTTCGGTTTTGCCGTTACGGAAGCTGTGCATAACCCTGTCACGCTGCTGCTGCTTTAAATCTCCGTGAAGTCCTTCTGCAAAATATCCTCTTCCCTGAAGAACGGATACCAGTTCATCCACCTGTCTCTTTGTGTTACAGAAAACCAGGGATAACTTAGGATCATACATATCAAGAAGTCTGCATAATACTTCGTCCTTGTTCTTAGGTTTTACATCATAATAATACTGCTCAATCTTAGGAACAGTAAGCTCCTTCTTAACCACCTTGATAATCTGGGCATCCTTCTGATACGTTCTTGCAATGTCCATGATAGGCTTTGGCATAGTGGCGGAGAAGAGTACTGTCTGTCTCTCTTCGGGAACATCCTTTAAGATGGTCTCGATATCCTCACGAAATCCCATGTTAAGCATTTCATCCGCTTCATCTAATACGATTAATTTTACTTCATCGAACTTAACGGTCTTTCTTCTCATGTGATCCATTACACGGCCAGGAGTACCAATTACAATTTGTGTTCCTGCCTTTAAGGAGCGGATCTGCTTGGAAATTTCCTGTCCTCCGTATATAGGAAGCACCTTGATTCCATGCATGTATTTACCGAGATTTCTTACTTCTTCTGCTATCTGAATGGCAAGCTCTCTTGTGGGGCTTAATACAACTGCCTGTAAATGTTTGTTCTTCATATCTATTGCCTCTAACAGAGGTATACCAAAGGCTGCTGTTTTACCAGTACCTGTCTGTGCCTGTCCTACAATGTCTTTTCCCTCCAGTATAACCGGTATTGCATTGGCCTGAATGGGAGAGGCTTCTTCAAAGCCCATATCTACGATAGCTTTTAATATCGGCTCGCTGAGCCCTAACTCTTCAAATCTAACTGTGTTCATAAATATACCCTTTCTATTCTTGAATTCTTTCAGTGTTTATCCTGCTGCGGCTGTATAATTTCATCAATCTGCTTATAATTAGTATCCCGCTCTTATCAGTCTTCCTGTGCAGCCTTACACAAATTACTGCTAATCTTTACTGCACACAGACTTCCATCAAGTTATTAGAACCGCTGTATAAGTTATTTTTCATCCTTTTCCGTAGCAATACTTTAACAGTTAAAGTTTTGCCGGTCTTTTCATTTTTATAAAAGCTGTTGTCCATTATTCTTCTTTAGAAGTTTAATTCTGCTTCTTAAAGCTTTATGTGAAATTAGGATAAAATAATATTAACTTATATATAAGCATCTGTAAAAAGATATTCATCTATAAAAGGAGCTTAAACCCATAAAAAAAGCTCTTGGTCGATTAGGACAGAGAGCTCTATATCTTATATTAGCTGTATTCCGTAATTATTCCTTTGCTCCAGATGCTTAATCCAGATAAATGTACCGTTGGTATTATATCACGATTAAATATATTAGTCAATTATTTTTTTTGCAACATATTGGATCAGGCGCTGTTCCACCAGGGAAGACATATTAGAAATAGCCGTTTCCTTCTCTAGTCCTGGAATGAATCCAGCAGCCATAACGGCATGACCGCCTCCGTCACCATGCCCTTTCAGTGCCCACTTAATTGCTTTTCCGGCATCGATCAGAGGTGTTGCGCTGCGGATTGAAAATTTTAACCCACCCACCCGGTAAGCATACACTAAAGTCACATCCAGTTCCGAGAGACTAAGGAGGAAGTCTGATATACTGGCCAGGATAGCTTCGGAGTAATCATTTCCAATCTTTACGATTCCTAACCTGCCATAAATCTTTAAATTGGTTATGGCTTCTTTGTAGGCATTGAGGTCATCTTTTGTAAGAGAGCTTTTGTCTAACTCCCGTAACTTCTCTTCATCTGCTCGTCGAAAGAGAAAGCTGAATACTTCTACATCCTGCTCCGATACTCTTCTGGTTAGATTTCCAGTATCCATCTTAATTCCATAGGTCAGGGCCGTTGCTACCGGCTCTTCCGGCTCTATGTCATTTTCCATAAAATATTCACCGATAATGGAAGCACAGGAACCCATGGAACTTCGAATATCAAAGAATCGATAGCTGTCTGTATCCTGCAGAGGGTGGTGGTCTATACAGGCTATAATTTTCCCAGGGAACTTCTTTACATTGATATTTCCTTCCTGAGAATCCACCAAAAGAATCTCATCCATTGCAGTTATGATAAGTTCTTCCCCTCTCCTGACCGGAATAGGAATCAGCTCTACCATCTTAAGGGTATTAAACTTATCAATCTGTCCGCTGTAACAGATGGTTGCGTTAATTCCTCTGTTCTTTAAAAGTGCGGCCAGGCCAAAGGCAGAAGCCAAAGCATCCTGATCCGGGTAATTATGTGTTTGTATATAGACATGTTTATTTTTTATGAACGATATCAGGTTATCTAACTTTGTCACTTTTATCCCCCCAGTCACCAAAGCCTTCTATAACATATGCTGCTGATATACCATTTATGGGTATTATATACTATCACATAGTAAAATGCACGAAAAACCATTATTTACACATTTTATACACTATTCTGAGATGCATTTCCTTATGCTGAATTGCAACAAAGAGTCTGTCTTGCCCAGATACCATGATATCTGTTATCATAGTGTATACTCCTTCAGTCCGTCAATACATCCAGTCCGTCAGCGTATCCAGTACGTCAGCACACTCAGGCCGTCAGTGCATTCAGTCCGTCAGTGCATTCAGTCCGTCAGCGCATCCAGTCCGTCAGCGTATCCAGTACGTAAGCACATCCAGTACGTCAGCGTATCCAGTACGTCAGGCTTTTATAGCAAGACGCATTTCTTAATGGCATCAAAAGAGGATAGGTTATATCAGCGAACCTTATTCCCACTGTATAACCTATCCCTCTAGTTGTAAAGTTTCCAGTAATATATTACTGCTACTGTAACAGCAATTATGATACTTTTTTACTTCTTCACTTTTTCTTCAAACGATGCTCAAACAGATACTGCTTTTCTGACACTGCCTGAAAGCCTATTATCACTTACATCAATTACAATGGTATCTTCCGCATCCACTTCATCACTTAAGATCAATCTGGCACTTAAGGTCTCAACATTCTTTTGCAGATACCGCTTCAGAGGCCTTGCACCGTAGACAGGGTCATATGCCTCTTCTACTACGAAATCCTTGGCAGCTTCCGTTAGCTCTATCGTTATTTGGCGGTCGGACAACCGTTTGTTAAGTTCATCAATCAGCAGTTCTATGATTCCTCTGATATCCTTTGGTGATAATGGTTTAAACAAGATGATTTCATCCAGACGGTTTAAGAATTCAGGTCGGAAATGGTTCCGCAAATCGTTCATTACAAGTTCTTTGCAGCCCTCCAATATATTTCCCGCTTCTCCGATACCCTCCAAAAGATAAGAAGAGCCTATATTAGAGGTCATAATAAGAATGGTATTCTTAAAATCTACGGTTCTTCCCTGTGAATCTGTGATACGCCCGTCATCCAATACCTGGAGCAGTACGTTAAACACATCGGGATGGGCCTTTTCAATCTCATCAAATAGTACTACAGAGTAAGGTTTTCTCCTGACTGCTTCCGTCAACTGTCCGCCTTCTTCGTAACCTACATAGCCAGGAGGCGCTCCAATCAGCCTGGATACCGAATATTTCTCCATATATTCACTCATATCAATACGGACCATGTTCTGCTCGTTATCAAAGAGAGCTTCTGCCAGTGCTTTGGCAAGCTCCGTCTTACCGACACCGGTAGGACCAAGGAATAAGAAGGAACCTATGGGTTTCGTAGGGTCTTTGATACCGGCTTTGGACCTTAGGATAGCATCTGCAACCAGCCTTACTCCTTCGTCCTGTCCCATAACCCGTTTGTGCAGTTCTGCATCCAGATGAAGAGTCTTCGCCCTCTCGCTTTCCGTCAGCTTGGATACGGGAATACCTGTCCAGCGGGATACAATCTTCGAGATTTCTTCTTCACTTACGCTTTCATGGACAAGGGTGTGCCCTTCTTTTTTAACTTTCTCTTCTTCTTCCTGCAAAAGTCTGGTTATCTGGGGTAGCTTTCCGTATTTTAATTCTGCGGCTTTGTTCAAATCATAGTTTCTTTCAGCTATTTCTATCTCATTGTTGAGGCTTTCCAGCTCTTCTCTTAACTTCTGCACTTTTTCCACGGAGGATTTTTCATTGTCCCATACTGCCTTACCCGCTGCAAACTGTTCCTTTTCTTCTGCCAGCTCCCTTTGCAGGTTCTCAAGGCGCTCCAGACTTAAACGGTCTGTTTCTTTCTTAAGGGCTGCCTCTTCAATCTCAAGCTGCATGATATGCCTGCTGATATCATCAAGTTCTGTTGGCAGGGAATCAAGTTCCGTCTTTATAAGGGCACAGGCTTCATCCACCAGGTCAATGGCTTTATCCGGCAGAAAGCGGTCAGAGATATATCTGTTCGATAAGACTGCGGCTGATACCAGGGCACTGTCTGTTATCTTAACTCCATGAAAGACCTCATAACGGTCCTTTAAACCTCGTAGAATAGAGATTGTATCCTCAACAGTGGGTTCTTCTACCATAACCGGCTGAAAACGTCTTTCCAGTGCTGCATCCTTTTCAATATACATACGGTATTCATTTAATGTGGTCGCACCGATGCAGTGAAGCTCGCCTCTTGCCAGCATGGGTTTTAACATATTTCCAGCATCCATGGCACCTTCTGTCTTACCGGCACCTACAATGGTGTGAAGCTCATCGATAAAGAGAATGATCTCACCTTCGCTGTTCTTGACCTCTTCAAGGACAGCCTTCAGTCTTTCTTCAAATTCACCACGGTATTTCGCTCCTGCAACCAGCGCACCCATATCCAGTGCAAATACCTTCTTATTCTTCAGCCCCTCAGGAACATCTCCTCTTACGATTCTCTGGGCAAGGCCTTCCACTACAGCAGTCTTACCGACACCGGGTTCTCCGATTAAAACCGGATTGTTCTTGGTCTTTCTGGATAAGATTCGAATAACATTACGGATTTCCGCATCTCTTCCGATTACAGGATCAAGCTTTTGTTCTTTCGCTCTTTCTACCAGATCAGAGCCGTATTTCTCCAGCGTATCATAGGTAGCCTCCGGATTGTCGGAGGTAACCCGCTGATTGCCTCTTACGGATTGCAACGCCTTTAAGAAGCTGTCCCTGGATATGCCAAAGGTCTGAAAAAGTTCCTTCAGTTCTTTACTGGGCTGCTTTAACAAGCTCAGAAACAAATGCTCCACGGAAACATATTCATCTCCCATTCCCTTTGCTTCATCTTCCGCATAAATAAGTACTTTGTTCAAATCATTACTGATATAGACCTGACCACCGGATACCTTATGCCTTTTATTTAAAAGTCCTTCTACCTGTGCGGCAAAGACTTCACCTACTATCTCCATCTTCTTAAGGAGTTTCATGATAAGGCTGTCCTCTATGGTCAGCAGACTAAGCAGCAGATGTTCCTGGTCAATTTCCTGATGTCCGTATTCCATTGCCAGCTTTTCGCAGCTTTGGACTACCTGAATGGAATTCTGAGTGAATTTGCTAATATTCATTTAACTACCCCCTTCTAAGTACTTTTGATTTGTTCTATAACTAATATAACATTTATATTTATTAAATGCAAGAGCTAATTAAAATTTTTGATTTTTGCTCCACTTTTACGCTTAAGTGATGGACAAATGACAGCAATTACTATAATATATTACAGGAGTGTTAAGAGACACAAAAAACACTCTGTCGTTAAGTAAAGCAACCACCTTTCTAATGTGTTAATTTCGATAGAATCAAGTTGTTTTTTCTTAATAATTTCAAGTAAGAATCAGGAGATGATCAAACAGCCGCAGCATAGTTGAAGGCCAGCCTACTATGCAATGACATACAAACGGCATTCATTATAAAATAATTTTTACGGTTAAGGTAAACAATAGCATAGTATTACCTTGTCAAAGTATATTTTTAGCCGAAACGAACCGTTTTAGTTCGTGCTATATAAAGGAAGAAAAAATATTCCAGCATTTTGACACGCTGGAGCAGTTAATCAAACATTTTGCAAAGGGGTAAAAGAGTGAATTTAAATTTAATATCGAAAGGCTGCCATTCGGAGTTACATTCACTCCCCCTGATATTGTAAGCGTGTTAAATCACGCAGACGGGAGCCTAAGATGGATATTTCATCAAAAAAATCCAGAATATCCAAACTGACATTGGGAGGGATTCTGGTAACATTAGGTGTAGTATACGGAGATATCGGTACTTCACCACTTTACGTAATGAGATCTGTTCTTATAGGGAACGGTGGTTTAGAAAATGTATCCGAAGATTTTATTCTCGGAACTTTATCTTTGGTATTTTGGACGCTCACTATATTAACAACAATTAAATATGTAATTATAACCTTAAGAGCTGACAATAATGGAGAAGGCGGTATCTTCTCACTTTTTACACTGGTAAGAAGCCGTTCCAAATGGCTTGTCATCCCCGCAATGATTGGAGGCTCCGCTCTGTTGGCAGATGGTATGCTGACACCGGCAGTTACCGTCACCTCCGCTGTGGAGGGCTTAAAGCTGCTCCCGGTATTTCATGACTTTTTTTATGGCAATCAGAATAATATCGTTATCCTGGTTATTGTCATTATCTGTCTGTTGTTTTTTATTCAGCATATTGGAACGGAGTTTATCGGAAGGCTTTTTGGCCCCATTATGTTCTTGTGGTTTGGCAGCCTTGCTTTATTTGGAATTATCAATCTTGCAGGAAATTTTTCTCTTTTACGGGCATTATCACCACATTATGCCATCAGTATCCTGTTCAGTGATGATAATAAGCTTGGCTTTTTTATTTTGGGCAGCGTTTTTCTTTGCTCAACCGGTGCTGAAGCGCTCTACTCTGACCTTGGGCATGTAGGGAGAAAGAACATATACTTTACATGGCCTTTTGTTAAAATAAGCTTATTATTAAATTACTTTGGTCAGGGTGCCTGGATTTTATCCGCGAAAAACAATCCCTCCCATGCCTTATTGGAGGATATCAATCCGTTTTACCAGATGATTCCCAAAGGCTTCTTAATGTATGGCATCATAATATCTACCTTTGCTGCCATCATAGCATCCCAGGCTTTGATTTCAGGTTCCTTTACGCTTGTATCAGAAGCAATAAAGCTAAATCTTTTTCCCCGATTACATACACTATATCCCTCCTCTACAAAAGGTCAGTTATATATACCTGCCGTTAACCGGATATTATGTGTGGTCTGTATCGGAATTGTTCTTTACTTTCAGAGCTCCGAGAAAATGGAAGCAGCCTACGGTCTTGCCATTACCGTTACCATGCTTATGACAACCATCCTGCTATATAACTATATGCTGAAGAAAAAGACTCCTGTAATACTTGCAGTGATTATGCTGGTTTTCTTTATGTCCTTTGAGATCTCGTTCTTCCTCTCAAATATAATTAAGTTCTTTCATGGTGGTTTTGTTGCGGTAATCATTGCAGTCTCAATACTTTTTATTATGTACATCTGGGATAGGTCACATATCATCAAGATGCGTCACCGTGAAATCGTGCCTATTGAAAATTATATCAAACAGCTGAGCCAGTTGCGCCATGACCCGGACATCCCGAAATATGCAAGTAATCTTGTGTGCCTGACAAACTGCCCCAATCCAAAAGAAGTGGAACGCAAGGTAATGTACTTCCTACTGGATAAAAAGCCAAAAAAAGCCGATGTCTACTGGTTTGTAAACGTTTATGTAACAGATGAGCCTTATCAGGCAGATTATGTAGTTGAAAAATTTAAGACTTCCTACATTGTTAATATCCAGATTAATCTTGGATTCCGTGTTGAACAGAATCTAAATATATTCTTACGCCAGATATCAACAGAGTTGGTAAACAATAAGGAAATTGAGCAGCAGTGCAATATTTACTCCATTCTACCCAATCGTAAGCTGGGAGACTTCCGTTTTGTGTTTATTGAAGAAGTGCTTTCCCATGAATCTTCTTTGTCCGGTTGGGATTCCTTTTTGCTAAGAACCAAGTTCTTTATACAGAAGTTCACGGTATCTCCGTCAAACTGGTTTGGACTTGACACCAGTGATGTTTATATTGAAAAGGTTCCAATGATCCTTGGTCATTCCAACCGTACCGTCTTAAAAAGAAGCTCAAAGTCAGAATAATTTATGTTGTGTAAAAAACACAAACCCCGATTTTCGGCTTAACAGCTCAACATAAAAATCCCAGACATGCAGTCAAGGCAAGGGTTCAGCCTTTACGACATATCTGGGATTTTGTAGTTCTGAGCTTTGAAAATCAGTAAAAATACAATTCTATTACAGTCCCGATGAAAGAGCCAATGATTAAACCAAAATAGCTATCTATTTCTTCATAAAGTCTCTAGTCTTTTAAACCCAAAGATACTTTCAAGGTATTTATCTCAAATGGTTTGAATTCCAATGTACAGGATTTACCTGATGCAGTATCTTTCGCGAGCCCTGACTGACTGGTCTCCTTTTCCATCAGGTCTACCAGCTGTATATCTTCTGCTTCAAAGGCCAGATTTATTCTGGTTTTGACTCCTCTTCCATGGCATTCATACAGGCGCAGGATCAAATCTCCGCTTTCCTCGCATTTCTTAACAGCTTCAATAATAACATTCTCTGCCTCCACTGATACCAGTGATTCAGCTTCTGCTATCATAGGACAATCAGCCGCAAATACCTGGAGAGGTACATTCAATTCATAACCTGCTCTAACCACTCTGCCTTCCATATAATCCCCTCTATGAGGATACAGGGAATACGTAAACTCATGTCTTCCCTTATCAGCAGCTGTATCGGGATATGCAGTGCTTCTTAACAGATTCAGATCAATAACATTGTCCTTTAATTTATGACCGTACTTACAGTCATTTAGAAGTGCGACTCCGTAGTCTCCCTGAGACATATCCACCCATTTATGGGCACTGACTTCATATTTAGCCATATCCCAAGAGGTATTTCGGTGAGTAGGCCGTTTGATATTGCCAAACTGTATTTCACAGGTGGCTTCCTGGGCTCTTACGTTTACCGGGAAAGAGGTACGGAGCATCTTAGCACTTTCCTTCCAATCTGCCTGGGTTACAAAGTCAATACGACGGCTTCCCTCTGTGAGGATTACTTTCTGTACCATATGAGATTCACCGGAAACAGTGCGGAAATGATTCTGCCTAATAAGCTTGGGCCCCTCACGATAAACTTTGCACTCCGTGAGAATCAAAGTCTCTCCGGGTATCTCATCATAATAGATAGGGAAATCCCAGGCATCTCCCTGATCTTCATAGATTACCAGCTTGTTTGCAGCCTCTCCGGTTGCAATAACTTCTCTCTTTTCTTCTTTATCATAGATGGATTCGATGAAGCCATCAGGTGAGAATACTACAACATAGCTTTCGTTCTCAAGTGTATTCTGCTCTGAACCCTTCCTATCCTCGAGAATATTAACCTTGTAGGGCAGAATTACAGGTGTCCCCTCAGCTGAGCTCTGTCCTGCGGCTGTAGTGGCAGATAGAGAGGCATTTGCAACTGCAGCTGTAGTTGCTGCTGTATCATAATTATTTTCCTCAACAGACAGAACACAGTAACCCATAGCTGGAACCTTCGCTTTTATCCAGGTATTATTGTAAGGCAGCCATTCCTCCCTATCCCAGGATAAGGAGTTAAAGACACGTACACTGTCGGCTGCTGCTCTGCTTTCAGTTATAGCAGCTTCCTGCTGCCCCTGCAAATCACCAAGAGAAGTATACATTTCCTTTACTGCCGCTTCCGTTTCCAGCAGCATATTTTCATAACGTTCAAGAGATTCACTGTATACTCTGGCAATGGAGGAACCCGGTAAAATATCATGGAACTGATATAACAAGGTTTCCTTCCAGGTCTTATCAAGAAAGCCAGAAGGATATATATCTTCTGTAATCTTCTTATTTCCAGTCTTTAGAACATTCCAGGCAGCTGCGAATTCAAGCTCTCTTAAAGCCAGCTCCAGCTTTCTGTTGTACCTCTTATTACGCCCCTGAGAAGTATAGGTTCCCTGATGAAACTCTAAATACAGTTCTCCCTTCCAGGTCTTATAAAGAGAATCCTCTGTATCAATCCTATCAAAGAAAGCCTGTGCCGGTCCCTGGGATACGGGAATAAGCCCCTCCAGGTTCTTCTCTCTCTTAAGTCGTTCCAGATGCTCTTCTCCCGGTCCGCCTCCGCCGTCACCGATACCAAATAACAACAGACACTCCTCACCGATTCCCTTATCCAGAAACTCTTTCTCAGAATGAACAATAGCCCGGGGTGCTGCTGAACTGTTATAATTCCCTTCCGGCGGCATATGTGCCAGAATCCTGCTGCCATCCAACCCTTCCCACCAGAAAGTATGATGGGGATGCTTATTGAATTTACTCCAGGAGAGCTTAATCGTCATAAAATAATCTACACCGGATTTCTTTAAAATCTGGGGTAACGCTGCAGTATAACCAAAAACATCCGGCAGCCAGAGGTTTTTTATATCCTGTCCGAATTCCTCTCGAAAGAACCGCTTGCCAAGGAGAACCTGGCGAATCAGAGCTTCACCGCCAGAGATATTGGTATCCGCTTCTACCCACATGGCACCCTGAACCTCCCAGCGGCCTTCCCGGATTCTCTCCTTCACCTCTTCATAAAGAGCAGGATAATACTCCTTGATCCATTGATACAGCTGAGCCTGGCTGGCACCAAAGATATAATCCGGATATCTTTCCATATTCCTGAGCGCCGTGGAGAAGGTTCTGGCACCTTTACGAATTGTCTCCCTAATCGGCCACAACCAGGCGAGATCAATATGTGCATGTCCTAAGGCATTGATCTTAAGAGAAGAATCTCCGCCTTTCTTATTCAGTTCTTTGCTAAGGATATCCCTTGCCCTTCTGGCTTCCTCATTGTTATAAAGATGAAGCTCATTGGCAGCCCGGTTAAGGCTGTGAAGAAGACTGTGATATCTGGCTTTATCTTCGCTTAAGTAAAGCATCAATTCCTGAAGCACCTCGAAATCAAAATAAAGCTGCTCCAAATCCTTGTTGCAGACTGCAATGAAAGCCTGCCTTACGATTCCGCTGTCCTGATATTTACCAAAAAGGTCATTGCAGCCGGCATCTGCCCACAGATCAATTTTTTCCCCTGCCTTAAGTGTTCTGTTAAAGCGAAACACCGTTTTACCCGGTCTGCCTAAGGAATAGTCATATTCTGAGGAAACATTGGTAAGACCTCTTACTGGTTTCCCCTCCTCATCCACTACGCAAAGCTCTCCGTTTATGTCAATCAGCAGAACAGATTCCGCAGCCCCAATGTCATTCACACCAGCTGCAGCAACCTCTGAATCCTCTGGTACAGTTCCGGTAAAATGAAACCATCCGCACTCAAACAGACCGCCCCAGCTATCCCCTATCTCAATCTTCTTCTCTTTACCCGTAGTCCTGTTCATAAAAGCAACCGGTTCCGGCGTCAGATAAACCGTCATATCAAGGGGCGCTATAATTTGAAATATGGCTTTCTTGATTCTATCCTGTACCCCTGGCAGTCTTTCCTTCATATTAGGCAAATAGTATGGCATAATAACCTCCCTAAAGTTTTATCATAGTTAAAATTCAATCATAACCCATCTCTTATTACTCTGTATCCTTATCATTCTGTACCCTTATTACTTTGTACCCTTATCACTTTGTATCCTTATCACCTTGTATCCTTATCACTTTGTATCCTTATCACCTTGTTCCCTTATTACTCTGTATCCCTATCATAATAAAGACCCGCATTATTTTCATGCCAATAGCAACTCAAAATATCTCATTATTTTATCTCTTTTAATTTCTCAAAGTCTGCCACAACAAGATAACAAACAGCAATTGACTTGCATAACGCTTATACTTATAATGAAACTATTACCAAACTAACATCTCCATTTTATAGGCATGGCATCCTTTATACCAAAACCTTGTTTCTCAAAAGTTTTATTGTTCCTTAAACCTTATTTGCTATCAACTTTTAGTATAAATATATATTTGCCATCAGCTGTATTGTTCGTAGAAATTTTTATACTCTATAAACTTTATATTATGTTATTATAACCTTAGTTCAAACTTTAGGCGTTCGTATTAATAGTATTACGAAGTAAGCAAGGACAAAAAAGTACGATAGGATTAACCCTGATAAAATATAATCACATCGTACCCTTATTACTTAACTCACCATGCTATTCTAAAGCATTATAACTGTATCAAAAAGTCAAGCTCAATGTTCTACACTATAGCCACAAGACCTTATTTACTGAATTCCATATTTACACCAGTCCTTATTAACACAAGTCCTTGCAATAATAACCTTATGAGTAAAAAACAAAAAACTCACCCCACATGTATCAGGCAAATTGCACAAACCAGAAAGAACGAATGCGCCTATGGAAAGGTATTAGAAGTCCTTTTCTCTGGAGGCTTTGTGCTATGTTATAAAACAGATTGTTTGAGCGAAGCGAGTTATCTGATTTATAACATGCCCAGCACAAAGCCTCCAGAGAATTAGGACTTCTTATACCTTGGAATTGAAGCATACGTTTTTCTGGTTTGTGCAATTTGCCGTCCCCTTTTGAGTACCTCCCCTTTTGAGTATCTCCCCTTTTGCCACCCCCTTTTTCCACCCCACTTTTATTTTTCCATACTTATCCCCCTTCCAGAAAGGCAGGCAAAATCCAACAATGAACCCTTTATTGGTTTCCCATGAAGAATGGATCAGCAAAGACCTCCCCTTTGCATTAAGAACTGATATCCTAACGGCACATGTAATCCCCCATTGTCATAATTACATTGAATTTAATTTTACAGTGGCCGGCAGTGCCATCGAGAAAATCAACAGAATAGAACATACCTTAAGACCCGGTACCTTCACTTTATTATTCCCTCATCACATTCATGAAATCCTGGCAGCACCTGAGTCCCCGGTTACCGTAATTGTCGGAAGTATAAAAATTGAGAGCTTTTATGACAAAAAAGGAGATTTTCTTGCCCTGACGGAGCTCTTAAGCCAGGCTGCCCTGGACAAGATCCCTTATAATGAATTCGGGGAAGAAGTCACGAAAGAACTGACTGGTATATTAAGAACCATGGAACGAGAGCTGATGGAGCAAGGCAAATGGAGCGCTCTGATGTTTAAAAGCAAGCTGATGGAACTGCTGATTACCTATGACAGAAACCGTACTCTAAGACAACTGCCCGCTGAGGGAAAGCGTATCCTGAGCCAGAAGAGCGGCGTATGGGATATTATTACTTATGTATCTCAATACTATCAGGAGGATATTACCTTAGAGGAGCTTTCCAAACGGTTTCATATGAGCGCTTCTCATATCAGTTCCTCCTTTCATCAGCTGTTAGGGGAAAACTTTCACAGATATCTGGAGAAGATACGCCTGGCACAAGCCTGTGATCTGCTCCTTTCTACGGATTCCTCTGTCCTGGATATCTGCTATGAAACGGGGTTTAGATCATATAAGACCTTCTCCCGGGTATTTCGTAAGAATCTGGGGCTGAGTCCCACCGATTACCGAAAGCTGCAATCAGTTAATCAACAAAAGAAGCAGTAAGACAGGATACTCCCTTCTTACTGCTTCTTTTGTAAAATAAATTTATGGATTAACAATAATTGGATTAAAACTCCTTGGCCAGGTTCTTTGCTTCTTCGATGGCTTTACCGACAATACCGTCAATATCCTGTCCGATTACATCCAACTGGTTAGCCGCTATGGTCGTGTAATCTGTCACTCCCATAAATCCCAGGATTGTCTTAAGGTATTTGTCTCCCATCTCAATTTCAGCCATAAAACCGGATGTATAATCTCCGCCGCGGGAGGTAATATTAACAGCTTTCTTATCCTTGCATAAACCAACAGGACCTTCTGCCGTATACTTAAAGGTTACATTAGCAACACAGATATAATCAATATAAGCTTTTAAGATGGCAGGTACGCCTAAATTCCATAAAGGCTCTGCTAATACATATTTATCTGCCTCAAGAAATTGATATGCATATTTCATAACAGGATTGTCACTGTTGTCCTCTGTATTAGCTCTTAATTTCTGCAAATCCTCTACAGACAGGCTGTCAATTCCTTCTTTGTATAAATCCAATGTGATAACTTCATCAGAGGGATGATTCTTCTTATAACTTTCTATGAACTCATCTGCTATTTTATAGGTTCTGGAAAGACCTTCAGGTTTTGCATTTGCTTTGATATAAAGTACTTTACTCATTTATTCTCCATTCTGTATACCTTCGTACACGCTTAAATAGTAGGTTGCATTTTTCAGATATCAAGCAAGCTGTTAATCGCCTTATTAATATTTGCCATGAATGCCTCCTTTTATCCATTGTGTAATATTAAGTCTGCCTATTGATTTTGTAATCAAGACTGTTATAATTATAACATACGGTACCCTTAAGACAAGTAGGCACTAAAAAGTACTATAGTACCCAAAAAGATACTTAAAATACCCACTCTATAGATAGGAGTTTCTATGACAATGAACGAAGACATGCATGAAGTATGCCATATGCGTGACAAATGCATAAAGTTTGATAAATGCCCTATGGTTCTGGTTCAGGATATACTGTCCGGTAAGCGTAAGATTCTGATTCTTTGGTATCTCAGCTATAAAGCTCTCCGGTTTAATGAAATCAAAAAGAAGCTGCCGGATGTTACGCAGAAAATGCTTACCCAGCAGCTTAGAAGTCTGGAGGAAGACGGACTTATCCTCCGAAATGTTTACCCGGTGGTTCCGCCAAAGGTTGAATATTCCCTGACAGAACTTGGTCAAAAGATTATACCGATTCTTGAACTAATGCATGGTTACGGAACAGAATACCTGACCACCGCCAGTCAAGGAGACTTAACATCGTCAGGATAAGAACTCTACCGCTTCTTCGGAAAGATCCGATATTTCAGAATAGAGTACATCTCGAAAGTCTATTCCTGCTTTTTCATTATCCGGCAGTATTAGATTTTTCTGAATTGCCTTGCTCGCTTTTAGGAAAGCTTGCTTCTCTTTCTCCGTAATTTTCTCTCTATAAGAAGTATTAATCACATTTCCGCCGGATACATAGAACATTTTGTAACCGTCTCCCACCGGAAGTTTTATGAGTATATCTCTTGAAGCCAACGCTTTATAACCGTCCAGTCCGTTCTTTAACATACCAAAGCAAATAATCATATCCCGGTATATAGAAGCCATCTCAAATCGGCAGGCCGCGGCAGCTTCCTCTAATTTCTCCTGAAGGGCTTCTGTCAGGAGGACAATATTCTCCTCTTCCTTAAAAAGCTCCAGCAGCACCTCCCTGTTCTCATAAAAGGTATCCTGTTCCATAACGAAAGGAAACATATGATATTCCACTTTATACCTGCCGTTACTTTTTCTTATAGGATAGAGGTTCTTAAGCCTTCCCAGAAAATCACTGATGGTATACCTGCTGCGAAAGGGTCCGAAGCAGTTGTCCGTCCTTTCCTCTGTTATTGCTAAGGCATTATGCTTATTATAATTTTCAACCCTGATATAAAAATATCTGCCGTCATTTTTCATTTGGGCATTAAAACGGGGCCTGACCTCTTTTATTAAGGTACATTCCAGGAGCCTGGCCTCCAGATGGGTATCCGTTACAATATAATCTATATCTTTTATCATGGATACCATACGGCTTATCTTTTCCCACTTCGGATTTTTCACAAAATAGGATTGTACCCGGTTACGCAGACATTTGCTCTTTCCTATATAAAGAATATTCCCATTCGCATCCAGCATTTTATATATTCCCGGCTGCTTGGGAATCTGTGATAACTTCTCTTTGGTTATGTATTTATGCTCCATTCTTTTATCCTAACGTTGAACCTCATTTTCATTTCTTACTTGTCTATCATAACACAAACAGGCAATTCCAGTCTATTCGTTTGTTATAGGCTATTATCGATTGATTAGGCCGTGGGGTTACTCCCCTTAACGGGCAGGACGGGTTCTCACGAACTCCACTAATGTTATTTATGTCGTAGTATCACTTCTTAAAATTGCAAAAATCAAGAATATCATACATGCCTTCGATATGGATGCCTGATTATAATCGGCAAAAGAAATCCATCCATTAATCTTTCGAAAAGTTTTTGGTCAGTTCTATCTCCTTCGTTCATATAAATAAAATAAATGATATATCGAGGTAGTTCCATGACCGAATCCGAACGGTTAAAAATTACAAGTGAAGCTTTTGCAGATTTAATTATCAGCAATACCACCAGGGATGAACTTTTAAGGACTTACCCTGACAGTTCAGTTAGTACGAGCTTCGCCAATTCTTCCATTGTTCATTTACCTGTCGCAAATATGGATTTTGACAGTATTAATAGATTTGGTTATAACAGTATTCCTGCCTGCTTCGGTCTGCTGACAGCTGATAGCTTTGCACCTGATTTTAATTTGGGGAATCTTCCTGAACCCTTTGAGACCAAAGACGGCTACAGTGGCAAAGAGGTATTGATTGGATTTATTGATACAGGAATTGATTACCGAAATACTGCCTTTATTAAAAGTGACGGTACCAGCCGGATTCTATCTATCTGGGATCAGACAATTGAAAGTACCAATTATCCCGAAGGTTTCTTTTATGGTACCCAATACAGCAATGAACAAATCAATACTGCCCTGACATCAGCAGAACCTCTTTCTATCGTACCAAGTATCGATGAAATCGGGCATGGAACTATTTTAGCTGGTATTGCTGGGGGTAACCCTAATGCCAGCTACGGCTTTTCAGGTGTTGCTATCGATATTAATATCGCAATGGTTAAATTAAAACCTGCCAAGGCTTATCTCAAGGAATTTTTCCTCATTCCGCCCCAGTCAATCTGTTTTCAGGAAAATGATATCATTAATGGTGTCACTTATCTGAACCAGCTTGCAAATCAGTTAAAGAAACCTCTGGTTTTATGCCTCGGTATTGGTACCAGTCAGAGTGACCATACCGGTAACAGAGCATTAAGCAGATACCTCTCCTCCATAGGTGAATTACCGGGAAGAGGAGTCGTTGTCTCCGCTGGTAATGAAAGCAACCGGGGAAGTCATTACTATGGGGATATCAAACCTCCTGACTCTTTTGATGATGTAGTGCTGACGGTTGGAAAGGATACCTTTGGCTTTACCCTGCAGTTCTGGGGAACCTCACCTAATTTATTCTGGATTGATTTATATGCACCCAATGGCGAATTTATATCCAGAGTTCCCCCCATAACAGGTAAAAGTATCGTTATCGTTATAGAGGAAATGACATTGATTATAGACAGTCAGATAAAAGAACCCTTTACTGCAGAACAGTTTATCGTTATGCGTTTTAGCAAACCCATACCAGGTGACTGGCACTTCTATGTGTATGGTGTTACAGGGGATTTACCCATGCGATTTCATTTTTGGCTGCCGCTTCATAATTTTCTTACACCAGGGACTGTCTTCGGCAACCCCAATAATTATACAACCATAGTCGCCCCGGGTAACAACAGTAGCTTAATCTGTGCTACTGCTTACAATCCCCAGAATGCTACTCTCTATTTTTATGCCAGCAAAGGAAACACCATCAACAATTACCCCAAACCCGATATTACTGCACCTGGTGTCAATTCCATAGCTCCTTTTATAAATGGTAATTATGTAACCGCAACAGGTACCAGTATTTCCTCTTCTTATATAGCAGGTGTACTTGCTCTGTTACTGGAATGGGGCGTTACCAACGGCAACTATACGGAAATGAATAATACCCTGCTTAAAAAAATCATTACGCAAAGTGCCAGCAGAAGACCGGAAGTCAGTTATCCCAACCCGGATTGGGGTTATGGTATTGTAGATATCAGTAGTCTGGGCGGCGTGATTAATTCTATATTAAGAGTACAGGAGATGAAATAAAGATATTTATAGATGAGTTCCTGACATCCTACTTCATATCTGTGAGATAATATTCATATAAATAAAGTAATGATACCTCCGAGGCGGCAATATGACCTATTCTGAGAGATTTAAGATAATAAAAGAAGAATATGCGGATCTTATTGTCAACGAGATCAACCGGCAGGACATCTTAGATTCCTTTCCCGACAGCACCATAAGTCTGGAAGTTTCCGATTTTTCCATTGTTCATATACCAGTTGATAATATGACCTATGACAGTATTGACAGGTTTGGTTTTAACAGTATTCCTTCCTGTTTTGGTTTATTAACAGAGTATGGACATGATAGAGAAACAAAAGAAAAAAAAGAACGTCGACAGGCTCCTTTTCGGTTCAATCAAGGCTATACGGGAAAAGAGGTTCTGATTGGATTTATCGATACGGGAATAGATTATCAGAATCAGGTATTTCGAAACAAAGACGGCACCAGCAGAATTATATCCATCTGGGATCAGACAATGGTTAGCTCCGATAAACAAAAAAATATACATTATGGCGTCGAATATACAAACGAACAGATCAATCTGGCTCTGGAAGCTGCCGATCCTCTGTCCATTGTACCAAGTATTGACGAAATCGGACATGGAACTATCATGGCAGGAATTGCTGCCGGAAATGAGGGTTTTGAAAATGAATTTGCAGGTGTTGCAACAGAAGCTTCTTTAGCAGTCGTTAAGTTAAAACCTGCCAAAGCATACTTAAAGGAATTCTTTGCTATCCCTCCGGAGGCTATCTGTTTTCAGGAAACAGATATTATATTTGCTATCTACTATTTGAATAAATTAGCCAATCACCTGAACAAACCGCTTATATTATGTCTTGGTATCGGCAACAGCCAGAGCGGTTATATGGGGCAGCGTCCCATTGCCGTATATCTGGGAGCTCTCAGTAACTCTCACAAACGGGGTGTTGTAGTGGCTGCCGGCAATCAGGGGAATCGTGGCAGTCATTATTATGGAGAAATCACCTCCGGCCAGACCTTTCATAATGTAGAACTATCCGTAGGTGAAGACACCTATGGTTTTACTATGCTGTTCTGGGGAACCGCCCCTAATTGGTTCTGGATTGATTTATATGCTCCTGATGGAAGTTATATCTTTCGAATTCCCTATATAAGTGGTAACAGCCTCCTGTACACCCAAGGGGATATGACAATTATTGCAGACAGCAGAATTAAAGAAATCTATTCCTCCGAACAATATATCGCCTTGCGATTTATGCATCCCATCCCCGGTAAATGGAAGTTTTTTGTTTATGGAGGTACCTCCGATCTGCCTATGAGCTTTCACATATGGCTGCCTATCCATAATTTTTTATCAGAGGGGACGGCTTTTAAGCATCCCAATAACTATACCACCATTGTCAGTCCAGGTAATAACAACAACCTTATCTGCGCTTCTGCTTATAACCCAGATGACAAGCTTCTGTACTATTATGCCAGCAGAGGCAATGCGGTGAACAACTACCCCAAACCCGATATTACCGCGCCTGGTGTCCATTCCCTAAGCCCTTTCCTAAACAATACCTTTCTTAAGGCAACCGGCACCAGTGTTTCAGCTGCCTATGTAGCAGGGGTAATGGCTCTTTTGATGGAATGGAGCATAACAGGCGGTAACTTCCCTACGATGAACACTGCACTTATGAAGAAAATCATCACACAAAGCGCCAGCAGGAACCCGGAGGAAGATTATCCGAATCCCGATTGGGGCTATGGTATTGTCAACCTTAACGATATGGGAAAAGTTATTAACTCTATCATTCACGTGCAGGAATATCTGTAAGGATTTACTCGAGAATGTATTTCTCCAATAATTTCAGGGTGTTTTCCAACCCCTTTACATGGGTTCTTTCCATCCCATGGGAAGCATGTACGCCCTGTCCGATTAAGGCTCCCTTAATATTATTTCCACCTCTTAAGGCGGCGGAAACATCAGAACCATAATGAGGGAATATATCTACCACATAATCGATTCCGGACTTTTTGGCCAGATTGATCAGTTTTGTAGTAAGCTCATAATCATAGGGACCGGAAGAATCCTTGGCACATATGGATACTGCATATTCACTGCCGTTTAGATCCTCTCCCATCGCTCCCATATCAATTGCAATAAATTCCGTTATTTCTTCCGGAATCCAGCTCGCTCCAAAACCAACTTCCTCGTAATTGCTAATTACAAGCTTTAAGCATCTCTCCGGTATGATGTGGTCTTCATGCATATCCTTTAACAGACCTAACAGAACTGCTACAGAAGCCTTGTCATCCAGATGCCTGGACTTTACAAAACCTGCATCGGTATACTGGAAATTAGCATCAAAGCTGATATAATCACCTGTGTTGATTCCAAGTGCTAAAACGCCTTCTTTCTCTTTCACCTGTTCATCAATACGAATCTCCATATTCTTCTCACAACGCTCCAGTGTTCTGGCATCATCGTAGGTGTGAACCGAAGGGCTCTTGCTCAGAATCGTACCGGTATAGGTCTTTCCTTCTCTGGTATGTATCTTGCAGTAACTGCCTTCAATACTGTGCATGGTAAAGCCACCAACCAGTGTAATCCTAAGCATCCCTCCCGGTGTAATGGAACGAACCATAGCACCCAGGGTATCCACATGGGCAGACAGACCGAGAGTTTCTTTCGTTTTACCAGGTACTGTGATTATAAGACCACCTTTGTTACTGTTTTCGCAGGAATATCCAAACCCTTCCGCCTCTTTCCGTACATACTCCATTACTTCTTTGGTATAACCGGAGGGGCTTGGGATATTAACCAGCTTATTTATGGTTTCAATGATATATTTCATGGTTTCCATACGTTCTTCTCTCTTTCTTTTTATTTCATGTCCAGAAGCAGTGCCCTTACTGGTGCTCCGTCACTGCCTCCCAGTTTTAAGGGTGCAGCCATCAGAAAATAGTTACCGTCGGTAACCTCCTCAAGCTTAAGGCCTTCCAGTAATATGACTTCCTGACCCAGAAGCTCCCTATGCACTTCCAGCGGTGCATCCATGGGAGCAGCGCTTTGGCTTTCCACGCCAATAAGCTCCAGTCTGAACTCATTGATACATCTGGCAAGCTCCATTGTTATGGTAACCGGTCCTTTCAGAATTACTTTCTTCTCACTGTTCTTAAGGACTTCTCTTAACTCCTCTGGTGTTGGCTGGCTGTCAAAAGCTTTTACCGTGCAGTCTCCCACGCAACGGTACAGATCCAGTTCCTCCACGGTTTTTCCGTCCTTTACGAAATGAAAAGGTGCATCCAGATGCGTACCGTTATGTGCATTCATGGAAAAAACCGTTACATTACAGGGTGCTCCCTGCCCCATATCACTTACCCTTGTAAATGCAGGTACCTGATCTCCCGGATAGGTCCTGCAGGTAAATACTTCCTGTGTAATATCATATATTTTCATACATTATTTCTCCATTTTGGCTTAAACTCATTTATGTGGTTATGGCACTAGTCCGAGTCAATCGTGAAAATTAATATTTTTCCGTAAGGCTTATATCCCGCTGATAAAGCAGTGCGAATTGAAGCGGTATTATTAGGGGAACAACTATAAACGGACTCGCCGCCTCTTTCAATAACGTGACGGGCGACGGAATTAACACACTCCCGCGCATATCCTTTTTTCCGAAAATCCTTCGAAGTATCTACCCCGATATCGGCTACTATGTCCTGATACTTCCCTGTTTTATGTGCATGGGCCAAAGAAACAATTTTATTATTTTCGATAACACTATATACAATACCGTTTGGTACGCAATGGTCGGGAAAATTTACATCACCATAACATTCATAACTATTATCCGTAATTTTTACTGTTGTAATATTAGAGCTTGGCTTTGCAATCGTTTCAGCATCACACGCAAAAACGAAAGAGTTCCAAGAGCCCTTCAGCTCTTTATTAAACAATAATTTCGCTTCTTCCTTCGCTAATTCCTTTAAGGGTGAAACAAACAGGTTGTCATCGATATCATATTTTTCTACGTTTTCACGTAAAAACGCTTTTACTTTTTCAGAAGTATTCAACGGCACACTTGCAATAATGGAATCGTCATAAAACTTCACGATATAGAACATATGAATCATTCCATAACTAGGCATACAGTGATGTCTTTTCTCCGTTTCAATTATTGCTAAACCGCTACCTGTTTCTTTTGCATCTAAAAGTGAGAGTATATATTCATTAACCAACTTAAATTTTTTCATTTATGCTCAACCCCCTCAAACGCACCTATATCGATGAAAAAGTGCATATTATTCGCTGCATCCACTGAAGCATACAGCAGCTGCCAGAATAAACACTCAGTCAGAGTTTATTATAAATTACTCCAGTTCAATATCCAGTTCAACGGGGCAATGATCACTACCCTGCGTATCCTGGTGAATGATACTGTCTTTGATCTTCTCTTTTAAGGACTCTGAGACTACGAAATAGTCTATACGCCAGCCTGCATTCTTCTCTCTGGCACGGAACATATAAGACCACCAGGTATATCTGTCCGTGGCGTCAGGATAAAGGTAACGGAAGGAGTCTACAAAGCCATTGTCTAACAGCACTGTCATCTTCTCTCGCTCTTCTATTGTAAAGCCTGCATTCCTGGTATTGGTCTTGGGATTTTTGAGATCAATTTCCTTATGCGCGACATTTAAGTCTCCGCACAGAATTACCGGCTTCTGCTCGTCCAACTTCTTTAAGTGCGCTCTGAAATCATCCTCCCACTCCATACGATAGTCAAGTCTTGCAAGTTCTCTCTTGGAATTAGGGGTATATACATTCACCAGATAAAAGTTATCATACTCAAGGGTTATGACTCTGCCTTCCTTATCATGCTGTTCAATTCCTAAATCATAGGTAACTGACAGGGGCTCCTTCTTTGTAAAGATAGCAGTTCCAGAATAACCTTTCTTCTCCGCACTGTTCCAGTATTCATGATAACCTTCAAAGGTATGCTCCCATTGTTCCTTCTGCATCTTGGTTTCCTGAATACAGAAAAAATCTGCATCCTGTTCTTTAAAGAATTCCTCGAAACCTTTGCCGAGGCAAGCTCTTAAACCATTTACATTCCATGAAATAAATCTCATAATAATCTATCTCCTTACTCTAAATTGTATATTAGTTTACAGGTAACGGGGTGTGAAAGCTGTTGTCCGAATTACTGTTCACGAGATTTTCACTTTACAGTATGAAGAAATTCTTCCTAGGTTTAACGGTCACACTCCAGTAAAATGTCTTTTAATTCATTGAGATCTGCGGCAATTTTGTCTGCTCCTGCTTCCAGAAGCTCATCCCTGCTGCCAAAGCCATAGAGCACACCAATAGAGGCAATACCATTTTCTTTGGCTCCTAAAATATCATGAAGCCTGTCCCCAATCATGACTACCTGGTCCTTCTCTTTAATTCCATTCTCTTCAAGGGCATATGCTATTACTTCACCTTTCTTCGATCTGGTCTCATCAAGATTTGAACCACAGATATCAGTAAAATACTGCTCCAGATTAAAGTGCTTAAATATTCTCTCTGCAAATATCTCCGGCTTCGAGGTTGCAACGATAAGGATCTTTCCGGCTTTAACAAGGCTCTCCAGGAGTTCCTCTATACCTTCATATTTAATATTCATGAAAATACCCTTGTCTACAAAGTATTCTCTATAATAACCGATTACTTCCTCAATCTGAATGTCATCAAGACCAAAGAACTCTCTCAGCCCTCCTGCTAACGGAGGCCCGATATGCCTTTTTAATATGCTTCGGTCTTCTACTTTAATCCCTATATGAGACAATGCATATTGAAGGGATTTGGTTATTCCTTCTTCCGGGTCTGTTATTGTGCCGTCTAAGTCAAATAATATATATTTTTTATTCATCATTGCTCTTATCCTCCTGCCTTGGCACACATCTATCGGAGATTAAAAACATTTATCTATTTTACTCCATGCTGTATGTTTAAGCTCATCTTTTTGCTGTAAGCCCTTTAGTCATACAAGCTTCGGTAATCCTTCAGACGCTTCTTTAAAAGTGTATAAATATCTTCCAGGGACATATCTTTGGCATTGCCTACAAAAAGCAGAAATACCGGCTTTTCATTATTTTTATTAATCAAAGCCGTCTGCTGCTTCAATGGTGACAGCTTGCCGATAAAGGCTTCTTCATCCCTTGGTATGATTCCAATGGCATCATCTTCTGCTACAATACAAAACTGTTCAATATCCTGATAGGAAAGTAAGCCGACGGAGCCCTTGGAGGAGCTGTCTATAATACCGTCAAAGGTAATGGTAATCAAAGATTTCTTCTCGGAAGCCTTTAAAAGATTTATGATACATCTGATTCCGATTATAATTGTCGCTAGAACTCCTGCAAAACCCAGCAGTATATACCTTTCACGAAATCCTGTCACCCATAGGGTTACCGACAGGAAAAGCAAGGCAAAAGACTGCATACAGCGCCGCACGGCTTTTGTCTGTTTTTCCTCAATAATAATCTTTTCCACGTTACTCCCATCTGCTTTCTTACCACTTAGCTTCCAATCTTTCTTTCATTCTATATGGAAAACCTTGAAAATGCAAGTAACCCTGGCGAATAATTCACGATAAATCACGCTGTAATTTTTTTAATTTGACGTTTTATATTGGCTCTAGTATACTTAAATTCAGTTACTTGGATTAGCAATGTATACCACTGAGCGGCTTTGGAAGATAAGGCCAGCCGGAAAGAAGAATCGAATGAAAACCTTATATATTTCAGATTTAGACGGTACCCTATTAAATAGCAATGCCGAGCTTTCTTCCTATACCATAGAGACTATAAATTCTTTGATTGAAAAGGGTATGGATTTTACCATTGCCACTGCCAGAACCGCAGCTACGGTGACACATATTCTTGCACCTCTTAACCTATCGGTGCCTGTAATTCTCATGAATGGTGTTATCCAATATAATATACAGCAAAAGGAATATTTAAATACATTTTATCTTTCCCGGGAAACAGCTGAGATAATCTTAAACACCGCCAAACAATGTGACCTAACAGGATTTTTATACCGGATCAAGGATAATTGTCTGGAAACCTACTATGAAAAGCTTACCAATAATGGAATGACAGAGTATTACACCGAAAGAACGGTTAAATTCAATAAGGTGTTTACCCAGGTGGAGAATCTCTTAACTGCGGCAGGTGATCACAGTATTTATTATGCACTGCTTGATAAGTACGAAGCGCTGCTGCCGGCATATGAAGTATACCGGAATTTACCTGGTGTTGCTACTGCCTTCTACCAGGATAATTACAGTAAGGAGGGTATGTGGTTTCTTGAGGTATTCAGCCTTCATGGAACGAAATATAATGCAGCCATGTCTCTGCGGCAGTCTCTGGGGTATGACCGGGTAGTCTGCTTTGGCGATAACCTTAATGACCTTCCGATGTTCAAAGCCAGCGATACGGCCTGTGCCGTAGGCAATGCAAAGGAAGAAGTAAAGACAGCTGCTGATCACGTAATTAAGTGCAATACAGAGGATGGTGTTGCAAGATGGCTATTAGAGAACTTTGAGAAAGACAATAAGTGTACGCCTTGCTTGTAAAGTATCACATTTGTAGGTATATGTAATGTACAAGAGGGTATTGAGCGCAGCTTCAGTTCGCACCCTTACCCTTGTTGTGGAAGTACCCCCATCTGTAGGCAGTGCAGCATATAAGGGGGCACTGTTGTGAATCTATCGCAAAAGCTTGATACACACCCTTGTTGAAGAAGCATTGCCTTTATCAGAACAAGGTACAAGGAGAGCTAGTGAGAAAGGAATGGTAGTTACGATGAAGAATTCCATTATTTTTGATACGATAATCGGAAAACTCTATCTTGCAGAAACAGATGGAGCCATATCACACCTGTATTTTGCAGGAGACCCCTCAGAATATGAAACTGCTGGCGTTGAAACACCGCTGCTAAGAGAAGCCCGCAGCCAGATTAACTCCTATCTGGAGGGTAAGCGGACAAGCTTTGATCTTCCCCTGTCCCCCAAAGGTACACCTTTTCAGGAAAAGGTGTGGGAAGCACTTCAAACCATTCCCTACGGTGAAACCATAAGTTATAAGGAGCTGGCAACCCGTGCCGGAAACCCCAAAGCCAGCAGAGCGGTAGGTATGGCAAATAATAAAAATCCCATTTCCGTAATTATCCCCTGTCACCGTGTAATCGGAGCAAACGGACAACTGGTGGGTTATGGTGGCGGACTGCCATTAAAGGAACAACTACTGCGCCTTGAAGGTGTTTTATCTTAAGAAGGACAACCTAAAATTATAGATTAAATAAAAAATGAATTATATCCGATAAATTCCCAGGGTGTGTTTTCAGATTGCTTGTACCAGGAAAGGCTTTCCTGACGATCCAATGAGTTTTTAAACACACCCCCACAGCGTTCTGTACCTGCCTTTGTTCGTTACCGGAGTGTTTCAGGCACTTTAATAACGGGTAATATGCAAAGGCAGCTTCAGAACGCTTTGTTAAGCTTACAATTAAATTAAATGATAACGAGGTAATCATGGAATCCATTGCCAGAAGGCTTACACTTAAGTTTGGTTTCATTCAGTCCAGTTACTGGATCAGCCAATGTGCTATAAACAGCTTTGCCGCAGTTTATCTGCAAGCCAAGAATTTTGAGAACACTCAGATAGGCTTCATCCTCTCCTTTGCAGCGATTCTGTCCCTGCTCCTGCAGCCCTTAGTTGCTTCTTTTGCCGATAAATCAAAAAAAGTAACCTTAAGGCATATGTTATTGGTATTGATGTTTTCCGTATTTGGATTGGGCCTTTTACTATATTTTCTTCCCGATTCCTTCCTGCTTATTACGGTAATTTATATACTGATAAATGCTGTTGAGTATACGGTTAATCCGCTGTTTAATTCTCTGGCCATGGAATACATGAATCAGGGTGTACCTATGAATTATGGTCTGGCAAGAGGCATGGGTTCCATTACTTTTGCAGTTATGTCCTTTTTACTTGGTTCCCTGGTAGACAGGTTCGGTGCTGACATCATATTGCCGGTATTCTTAATCTGTTACATATTTGTTATTCTCTCAACCTTTCTCTTTCGTGAGAAGCTGCCGGAATTTACACCGGAGCAGAAGGAGATAATGGGATATACGGAAGGAGCTGGACAGGGAGAGGTTAAGGAAGCCTCCAATATCCTGACCTTCTTTCGAAACCATAAATTATTTCTGGTTATGCTATGCGGAGTCGCCATGATTTTTTACTCCCATGTGCTTATAAATACTTACCTGATTAATATTATCGAGAATGTAGGCGGTGCCAGTGCTGATATGGGGATTTCCCTTTCGATCTCTGCTGCTTTAGAGCTTCCCACTATGGCATTGTTTATTTATATCGTGAGAAAAATCAAAGGCACAAAGCTGATTAAAATATCCGCTTTTTTCTTTGTAGTAAAATGTTTGATAACCCTGCTGGCACCTAATGTTGCCATGGTATACTTTTCTATGTGTTTTCAGCTGATTGCCTTTGCATTGTTTACACCAGCTTCTATCTATTATGTCAACGATTTGATTGAGAAAGAGAACAGGGTAAAGGGGCAGTCCATGCTTGGTGTGGCTAATATAGCCGTTGCCGGAACCCTGGCTAATCTGACTGGCGGCAGGTTACTGGATGCTTATGGTGTTTCTGCCATGTTGATTGTCGGAACCATCGTTACTGCTGTTGGATTTTTATTGATATGCTTTAGTATAAGGGATAGTGATGGAGAAGTTTCTTCCAGGGATTAAAAGAAGGACGGACGAGGCTTAATAAATTTAATAAAATAATAGTAATGTACAGGCTAATGATTAATAACTCAACTTTCCCAGCTGATATCTCCAAACAAATCCTTAATAAATGCTAAATTTCGTTATAGCGGTTACTTTTTGAAGCAGAAGATTGCAGGTTAAATCCAGTTGAAAAAGTTGTATCCATCAGACCATCCCAGGGTAAGAAGCGTAAATCCTTTCTGGCATTTATGTTCTACATGGTCAAAGATACGAGCAAGTAATTCCACTGATTTGCTACGATTTCGTTTAATAACCGAATCATCAAGAATAAGAACTTTTACCCTTTCTGATCTGGTAAGAGTATCAAATGTTGATGTAACTCTAACAACAAGGAGCAGAAGAAACTTGCTCCAGTTATAGGAAGTTTCGTTAAGAAAACAGTAATATGTATTTTAGAAACCGCCTGGTCTTTATGTTTAGAATTCAGAAAGCGGAATAAATTCTTTCCGTGAAAAGCTAGCAGTAGTAAAAATTGAAATACCTCATATGCGGAAATACCACAGGATTTAGTTATATTGGATTTACGCATAAGTTTTCCAATTTGAAAATCTTTTAATGCTTTAGAAAACTGATTTTGAGTATTTTCTTTTTATCATTTTGGTATATCATAAGGTTCAGCACCTTTTCTTGATATTTTGATGTTTGTTGTGAACTTATTATATCAGAAATTTGGTGCTATTTTTATGTCAATACACCGATTTATGGAATTGTTTTGCTTAAAAAATCAACCATTCTCAATAGTTATGTTGGTGGGAAAGTTGAGTTTATTATAATAAAGGTACACCCATTTGTACAATTACTGCCAAATATAGATTAATACGGAGATTGCATAATATAATATAGAAGTAAGATAAATAGGGCATAACGTGGTGATTTATTATAAAAAATGGAGGGTGATGGATGTTAAAGAATATCGCTAAAAACTACATAAAATCGAATCCAGATAAGATAGCCTATTTGTTAAGGCTTCATAATCGCATTTTAGGTTTCAATAAGATAAGAATTTCTCCAAACAATAAGATAAAAATTGGCGCAGTACTTATGAAGAATACAACAATCATGGTAAAGGGAAGTAATAATACAATCACGGTTAAGAATTTATCGAGATTAGTAAACTGCAGTATATATATTAGTGGAAATAATAATCACATTGTAATTAGTAGAAGAGCCGGTTTAAATAAAACTGACTTACATATGGAAGATGATAATAATAAAATTTTTATCGGAGAAAATACTTCAATCTTTGGTGATACGCAACTTGCGGCTATGGAAGGAACCTCAGTTAGGATTGGAAGGGATTGTATGTTTTCGAGTGATATTCAATTTAGAACGGGTGATAGTCATTCTATTATAGATTCCAATGGAAAACGGCTTAATCCATCCGAAAATATCTATATTGGTAATCATGTATGGATAGGCACAAAAGTGATTTGCTTAAAAGGGGTTCATATTGCAGATAATTGTATTGTTGGTGCAGGCTCTCTATTAACAAAGAAATTTAACGAAGAAAATGTCATTGTGGCAGGTAATCCGGCAAAGATTGTAAAGCATAACATTAATTGGTTAGTGAAAAGAATATGACTTAAAAGAACGTAAATCCTTTCTGAGAATAAGAACTTTTACTCGTTCTGGTCTGGTAAGTGTATCGAATGCTGATGTAACTTTAACAGCAAGGAGCAGAAGAAACCGCTCCAATTATAGTAAGTTTCGTTAAGAAAACACCAAACTACTAACGTTATGCGCCACTCTGAATAGACACCTTTATTATTTCACTTGTCTATTTAAAGTGGCGCATACTTTTCTATTAAGAAAAATATTAAATTTTTACTTTTCTAATTAATATCTTGCTTTTCTTCCGCTAACACTTACGGGAATATTAACGACCTTCTGAAGAGGTTTCCATACGGCATAGGCTATGGTGAAGTCGATCATACTGTGAATAATTGTACCTGCTCCTACTAATAAGATAACTGAGAAGAGGTAGCCTTTATCATAGTAAGTACTGGACACATTATTACCCCAATAGAACAGTGTTACCACTGCAACTTCACTGACTGCATGGATAAGAGCCATTAAAAGACCAAAAACTGCAGAACCTTTTACAGTGCTTAATAATTTCGGATTCTTCTTAAGCATAAATGAGCCGATGGCTACAAAAACAACATGTGACAATGCTCTTAAAACTACAACAATCGGAAAACCTGCTAATAAAAAGCCCATTGCTGAGATCAGTGCAACGGATATTGCCACATAAGGTGATATAAACATTGCTATAAATACGGGAACATGGCTTGCCAAGGTATAGGAAGCAGGTTCTAAAATAAATTTTGGTGCAAACATCGGAATTACGATGCCTATTGCTGACAGTAATGCTGCGATTGTCATTTTTTGAATAGAATTCTTACTGTTCATCTGATTTCCCCCAGTTTTAAATTTGAGTGCAAGCTTAACTTCCTCCCGGACTGTTAAGTTGGCTGTCTTGTCACCTGTAATCACCTGTATTGTATTAAATTTAACAAGTAATGTCAAGGGAAATTTTTAGATGTTTAGAAAATTTTATTTTTAGGTTGAATTTTCCAGTTGATGGTTTTATAATTAGGGAGTAAACCGTTATGTGCGGATATAGTTTAATGGCAAAATTCGAGCTTCCCAAGCTTGTGTTGCGGGTTCGATTCCCGTTATCCGCTGTCCCGTATCAAACAGAAAACACGCTAATTGCTAATATCTCAAGGCATGAAGCGTGTTTTTATTTTTCTTAAAAGTTCATGATTTACTTATCGTATTGAATTATTTCTAAACTATGCAACAAGAACTCCAATACTTATCAGTGGATATTTGCAACAGCGTGATTTATATTTAGTATTGAGAGAAAATACCAATTAATAAATAGAAGGGGGAGTAACTTGGCTTACAATATTTTAGTAATTGATGATGACAAAGAACTATGCTCTTTAATTAAACAAAGCATATTGAAAGAGCAGATAAACTCTGATTGCTGCTATTCCGGTACAGACGGACTTACCTTGCTTAAAAAAAACAATTACCAGCTAATTCTTCTGGATGTGATGATGCCAGGAATGGATGGTTTTCAGACTATGGAGCAAATAAGGATGAAAAGCAGCATACCCATTCTGATGCTCACTTCTAAAAATGACAGCATGTCAAAAGTTCAGGGGCTGCGTAGTGGTGCAGATGACTATTTAACAAAACCCTTCGATATGGAGGAACTGATTGCCAGGATTATTTCTTTGATACGCAGATATACACGCTTTAACTCGGCAGGCAATGGCAATTACACACAGCCCCTTACCTACAAAGGGCTGACAATAGATTTTGACAATCGGAGCGTGACCACACAAAATGGTACCTTCGAACTGCCGCCGAAAGAATTTGATCTTTTGGTCTTTTGCGCTAAAAACCAGGGAAGAATTTTAACCAAACAGCAAATTTATGAAGAAGTTTGGGGTGAGCCCTATGTTTATGATGACAGCAACATTATGGCCATCATCAGCCGACTACGGAAAAAGATTGAACCCAGTCTTGGAGCGCCGCTGTATATCCAAACGATAAAAGGAATTGGCTATCGCTTTAACAAGGAGGTATAGATTATGCTTTGGGATATAGTTTTAAGCCTTTTATTTTTCCTCGCCCTCTTGTTTGGTTTTGTATGTTTTTCAAAACTAATCGGTGTAAAACGACAACTTACATATATAACCGAGGTTCTGGATGATATTCAGTCAGGAAACGGCAACCGAAAAATCCTTACGACAGACACTCAATTGACCGCAGAGCTTTCCTTCAAAATGAATGAGATTATATATGCCTATGAAGAACAGCTTTCGCAACTGCGGGCGGCAGACGAAGCCAACCGCCAGTTAATGACCAGTCTTTCCCATGATGTGAGAACACCCCTTACAACCCTGTTGGGTTACTTGGATGCTGTTCACAGAGGAGTTGTTACCGGAAAAACCCGTGAGGATTACCTTGATATTGCGAGAAAAAAAGCCCACAATCTAAAAGACTATATTGATGTTCTATTTGACTGGTTTAAGCTCAACTCCAGTGAATTTTCTTTATCCATAAAACCGCAAGAGCTTGCGGAGCTAACACGTCATATCCTCAAAGACTGGATTCCGATTTTTGAGGAAAAAAATCTGGATTATGAAATTGAGCTTCCAGAAAAACCGCTGCTTACAAGAGTGGATTCGGATGGGTATTCTCGCATCATAAATAATTTAGTCCAAAATGTCATGAGTCATAGTCAGGCGACACAAATCAAAATTGAAATGGTTCAACAGGAAAATGCAATAGAAATTCACATAACGGATAATGGGATTGGAATTGAAAAACTAGATTTACAGCATATCTTTGAAAGATTGTATAAATGTGATAAAGGACGTTCGGATAAGGGAAGCGGATTAGGCCTTTCCATTGTCCGGCAGATGGTGGAGAAAATGGATGGCCACATCACGGCACAAAGTGAGCCAGACCTATACACAATTTTCACTGTTTCCTTTCCTTTAGAGGCATGAACGAATCCCTGTCTATCAGCAGGGGTTCGTTTTTTAAATTGCAAGGTTAATGCAAGACAACGGCAAGGTTAATGCAAGATTGACAGGATAGACTGATTTCAGTAAGAGAAGGAGGTTCTTCATTTGAGTGATTTTATCATTGAAACAAAAAATCTCACCAAACAATATGGTGAGCAGAAAAGTGTTACAAATTTGAATATCCATGTAAAAAAGGGCCGTATCTATGGTTTACTCGGCAGGAATGGCGCAGGTAAAACCACGGCTATGAAAATGCTCTTAAATCTGACACGGCCTACTTCCGGAGAAGTTCAGATCTTTGGCAAAAGCATTCAGGGAAACGAAAAGAGAATTCTGCCCCGCATCGGAAGCTTAATCGAAGCACCAGGGTTTTACCCGAACTTGACTGGTACAGAGAACCTGAAAATTTTTGCTCAGCTCAGAGGTGTTTCCAAACGTACCGCTGTCAAGGAGGCATTAGAAGTTGTTGGACTTGCTTATGGGGATAAGAAACTGTTTTCTCAATACTCTCTCGGCATGAAGCAACGTTTAGCGATTGCCCTTGCTATTATGCACGATCCGGAGCTGCTGATTTTGGATGAGCCAATCAACGGTCTTGACCCCATAGGGATTGCAGAAGTGCGATCATTTATCCGGAATTTATGCGACGCTCGGGGAAAATCGTTTCTGATTTCCAGCCATATTCTTTCAGAAATAGCACTTTTAGTAGATGATGTCGGCATTATTGATCACGGCGTGCTGTTGGAAGAAGAAAGCCTTGCCGAACTGGAAAAAAAGAATGGGAAGTACATCCACTTTATTGTTTCTGACACAGCACAGGCTGCCAGAATCATAGAGAGAAATTTCAGAACTAATAATTTCACAGTGGATAATGATCATAGTCTGCGCCTACATGATAACAATTTTTCTGTGGCTGCCCTTAACCGTGCATTTATTGAAAACGGATTGGAGGTATCCGAAGCTCACACCTGTGAAGATACCCTGGAGGATTACTTCAAGCGCATAACCGGAGGTGAGGGCATTGCGTAATCTGCTTCTAAATGAATTTAGAAAATTTAAAAGAAAGAAAATATTTTTCTATGGAATATTGGCAGCATTCATTTTTCCTCTTTTTAATGCAGTGTTGTTGTCAGATTCCAACTTTGCAAGTATCCAGTCCGGCGTAAGAGAGGATAACGCCTTTTTGCTATTAATGCCCTTACTGATTATCCTGGCAGCTAATCTGTTTTTTGTTGAGCAGGATAATGACACCTTAAAGAATCTGCTTTGCATACCAATATCAAAAAATCAATTGGTCCGTGTAAAGTTATTGGTTTTGCTAATTTTTTCAGTTGCATTTCAGTTAATGGGTTTTACAGTAAGCACGGCAATTGCAGTTTCTCAAAACATCCCGCTGACTGATCTTGCTTTTCAATTCCTGCTCACAGCCTCATCAGGGATACTCATGTGGGCTGCTGCGCTTCCCTGTGTTGTGCTGGTTGTATGGTTTAATAAAAGCTATATTCTCTCGGTAATTATCGTGTTCTTTTACACCCTGTGTAATTATGTGATGCATTTCAGCAATGCGATTATGATGCAGCCTTTAGGGATAAATGCAGGAACCCTGATGCCTGTTCCCATGATCTTTCGGTGGCTATACCAATTTTACACGCCCACTGGTGAAATACAGACTGAATTTTACAATCGATTCAGCCCGTACTTTGTATCGGCACCCGTATGCTTTGGCATGCTTTTATTGG
This sequence comes from Anaerocolumna sp. AGMB13020, assembly GCF_033100115.1. Taxonomy (NCBI): domain Bacteria; kingdom Bacillati; phylum Bacillota; class Clostridia; order Lachnospirales; family Lachnospiraceae; genus Anaerocolumna; species Anaerocolumna sp. AGMB13020. The sequence continues at coordinate 2,785,807 of NZ_CP136910.1, forward strand.
AAGCGGCCGTTTGTATGTATTTGATGATCCGCCTCTATCGGCGCAGAGAAGTTTGAGGAAAGGAGAGCTCTTTCATGGTTCGTATTATAAAAACTGAATTTTTGAAACTAAAAAGATTTCATATTTTGCTTATTGGCCTCATTGGTATGACGCTTCCTGCCATTTTGTCTGTATTCACACAGGCAGTCGCTACACCGGAGGTCACAACACAGGATTATGGCTTTTCATCTCTTTTTAATAGTACCATTTGGAATAGCACAACAATTTTTATGCCCGTTATATATACATTGATAGGCGGCTATCTGATCAACCGTGAATACACAGATAACACACTGAAAAACATTTTTCCTGTTCCCATAAGCTTTCAACGTCTGCTGTCCGGAAAACTGCTGGCTATGGGCATTTTAAGCGTACTGTTTGGCTTTTACAGCTATACTGTAACACTGGTTGTCGGATTGCTGTCGGGTCTTTCCGGACTTAATGCCGGAATTTTATTTACCGGGCTTTTGCAAATGCTCGGAATATCACTTTTAACCTATATCGCCGTTCTGCCGATTATGGCATTTACCAGCAGGAAACCCGGGCTATTCATAGGAGGTGTTATCATAGCCTTTCTCTTTGGATATAGTTCCATGTTCATCAAAGATGTCACGATGCGCAGCTTATACCCGATCCTGTCTGGACTAACAATTATGGGGTTCGATACGGGAACCTTCATGAACACTTCAGAAACGGGGAATCTTACACTATCCCTGCTATCCTTGACGGTCATGCTTTTACTCACAACTGTGATTGTACTGCAGACAAAATCACCAAAACCAGCTTCTGCACATAAAAAGCATAAAGCGGTCAGTATGTTCCTCTGGTCGAGGCAAAAAGGCCTATAATTTCAATATCCGCAAAGAATATCTGCGGGAAATTATATTGTTTCAGATGGTGATGAGTATCTGGTTGGATCGAGTTAGAGTTAATTGAAAGAGGTGACACACTCTATGAAAGATAAAATATTAAGCAAGCTTGCTTTGATTACCATTTTTGTACCGCTGACGGTAGTATTCTTTTGGGAACCAGATACCCCCAACGCAACCTCGCTGCTCATTGGATATTTTATTTTTATTGCACTTAGTTTTTGCTATACCCTGTTTCTATTTATTAGTAAGTATTTAAGAAATACAGATACTAAGATTGCGCTTAGTGTAAACGGTCTATATCTTGCTGGCATATTATTTCTTGTGATACTTCCACGTGTTTTCTAATCATGTCACAAAATTATACGAAATCCCTTCAACCCCGTAAAGGTTGGAGGGGTTTGTATGTGTTAGTTAATACAGACTACTCCTAGGTATTTGCAGCAGCGATATAAAGGTATTTCAACCATATATATGAATTAATTAAATAAAGCACGGAAATCCCCCCATGCCTTATTTAAAATATTCTGTTTCTGCATAACCCAAAAGCAGCATAAATTATCTACAGACTGAGTTTCTATCTCCATAATACAGAAATGCATAAATGCATCTATCTCTATGCGGTGCAAGAGTTTCTAGCGTAAAGATAGCTGTAAAGGATTCCATGCCTGATTTCATCCGTTATAATTTCAGTCATCATGTTGATATGAACACGGTCCTGCATTGCGTAGAGAATTTTACGATATTTTTGGACAGCATTCTGCTCTCCCAGTAAGGCTCGACCCAAACCCTCACAATAACTTTCCGGTTCGATAAACTGCTCCCCCTGCATCTGCTGGGACATCATACCGGTTAATTCATAGAAGAGCTGATTAAATAACGTATAGTGGCCAATTTCATTATCACGAATCCCAGCTATTATATTACGCTCTTCTTCAGAGGGTGCTGCCTGTAGCAGCCATGCATAGAACATTCTATCCTCTGTTTCACCAGATAAAGCCTCTTGTATTAAGTCAAGTGCATTCTGCAGATTTTGAGGATATAAGAATTTATCATCTGATTGTGTCTCTTGTGCGGCTCCGATTGTATCCTCTGCTGGCATATACGGATTAACCTGACCGTAATAATAAGGATGGTAATTGCTGTAGTCACTATAATACATTGTTGAACTCCTAAGTTATACTTTCAATATTATATGATGAATTTGATAGGACTGTGATAAAACCCAGGTAATGGATAGCTTATATTGTTTTAGTGAGGAAATAGCTTCAATAAACAGGCCGCTTCCTATTACTTCTTGTTTTATTCACTGATAAAAATGAAGAAATAAAAATCTCTCCAGTAGCATTTTTCTTTTTCCCAGCCTTTGTTCCTGGTAATATCTGAAATCCTTTGAAAACTCCATAACGTCCTTAAGTTCTTGTGTTTTTACCTCATACTCACCATATCTGACACCCATAAATATGACGGCCACTTTCAGGAAATCTGTCTGGCTAAATTTTATTTTGCTGCCAATTCTTCCAGCAAAGGTAAGCAGTGTATCTTCATCGGTCATGCGGAAGCCCTCTTTTTCAAGGTAATGCAAAATTTCAGCCATAATGAAAAAGAGCTTTCCGTTATCTGAAGCATTCTCAAATTTTTTTCTGTATTTAACATTTAGTATGTTGTAATAAATAAAAGTAATTCCTATGAATAGGATCAAAATACTTGTCACTACCCCAATAAAAGGTAACACATAATTTTTCCGTTGGGGCTGATAAAGTTGAAAATTCTCTCCGCTATTAATCAACTCCTGATAGGCAGGCGGCATTGAAGGCTGTATAAAACCGGATTCTCCAAAATTACTGTAGCCGGAAGTTTTTGGTTCTTCCTTCCACTGGGTATACCTGGCTCCATAGAATGCCGGCGTCGGTTCAAAAGGAATCCAGCCGATTCCTTCTATGTAAGCCTCAACCCAGGAATGCGCACTGCTGCTGTCTACATTATAGGCACCGGAAGAATCTATGTTTTTATAATCCACCATAAAGCCTTCTATGTAACGTGTGGGTATGCCGACACATCTGCCCAGCACTCCGAAAGCAGAAGCAAAATAGGTGCAATAGCCCTTTTTTTGATGAAACAGAAAATAATCCACAAAATCTTCTCCGCCCGGTGTCTTTCCGATGCTGGTAGTATAGGAAAGCTGATTCAGATAAGCTTCTATCGCTTTTAATTTATCGTAATCATTCTCACAGCCTTTGGTTAACTGAGCCGCCAGTATTCTGACCCGTTCTGGCAGAGAATCCGGCAGGGCTGTATACCAAGTCTTTATTTCAGCAGATCGGCGGTCAAGGTCTTGTTTTAATCCCTCCATGTCAATATCTGTTGGCAACATATCATAATGAAATAGTTTCACTGCAGTTCTGTTTAATACCTCCGGTGATACCGACCTGCTATCCTCCGCTCTTTCCCGGAGCATTTTCTGCAGAAGCTTATTATTTAAATTCAGTTCATAATACTTTACATTATACTTAAACCCGATTCCTTTTGCTTTATCAGATAAAAAGGCTCCCTGGGGTGTTTCATTAAATTTAAGATCCCGGTAGAACTTAATATTGTAGGTTTTTAAAGGATAGAAAAGAGATCTTGTACTGATATCATAATATTCAATATCATAGCTTCTGCTTTTTATGAAATTAGTTAAATCGCCGCCTTCTTCCCTGGCAAAAGCAATCAGTAATTCATAAAAGTCATAAGAGTAATCTTCTTTCTCAAGTTCTCTGCTTCTCCTGCTTCTCTCCCAGCTCCGCCCCGTATAAGTATCACTTATAGAACCGATTAGATATCCTGCCGCTGTACTTTTATTCTGTGTTTTAACCTTCAGCGCCGTTTCATTCTTTACGTTAACTTCCCCCCCAAGTTCAGTCAGTTCTTCCGAGTACCCGGAAAAACTGACCGAAAATTCGTTGCCATTACGGTCAAAAAGGAATTCCAGCTGGGTGATTAATCGAGCCCCCTGTTCCTGTGCTTTTTCAATAAAGTACTTAAATCCGTTCCACTTAATGGGCTCATTGCCAGATGGCAGCCATATGGATAACAAGGCTATAATGATACAGGCTGGTGCAAGATAAACAGTAGCGATACTATTATTTACTGTATTACTGCTCTTATAATATAGTTTACCGCAATACACGGCGAGGGTTGACAGAGAATAAAAAATAATTACTCCTACTGTAATTTTAGGTATATTGACTTTATACACAGCTGAGATGATAAGTAGTACTACCAGTACGGCTGCGGCCATATTCTTTACCATTTTTAAATGATACAGGAAATACGTAACTACACCACACAGGAGAAGAATACCTGCCATCACTATCACACCGTAACGTCTCTCATACAATTTCTCATCTCCGTTATAGATAAGGCACCATTGATACAGCTTCCCGATTTCCTTGATAAAATTGACTTTTAATGCTAAGGTGATAATGATAAATGCAAAGAGGATTCCTGTTAGTACAAATAGGGTAAGAAGATTCTTTTTATACTGGTCAATAAAATATATCATACCCAGGAAGATTACCGTAAGACACATAAGAACTACAATATGAATCCTCAAGACAAATCGATTCTCAAAATATGCCCCCATAGCCAGGGTAAGCAGAAAACTTTCCGCAACCGCCAATTTTCGAATTATCTGCTTCCCCGTATTCATGCCTTTAATACCTCCCCGATTTCATCCTCCCTCGTCACCTGTTTAATAAGTACTCCGGAAAGTTTCAGGCTTTTCATCATTTCCATCTCATCCTCTCCGACTGTGTCCCGAATTAGCAGCAGCGACAGGTCATTGCCATTCTCCGACAACCCCAGAATCGTTATGTATAGTTCAACGGTAATCTCATGGGTAATAACTATATAAAATCCCGTGTTCTCCGTAAAGTTCAGACTTTCCTGTATGATACTCTCTACAGGGATGGTCGAATGAAAGTGCATTTGTGTGGTAAGCTGGTAAAAGAAATCAAAATCCATCTTTCCCCCAATGAAAATATTTTTAATGCCTCCCTGTTCATAATATACCTTTACTCTTGTATTATTATCTTTACAGTAGTTTGCAATAGCAAGCGTACCTTCAAGGATCTGGTCTTCTATAATAATGGCAGTGATGCTGTCTTCCCTGACCATTCTCAGATCCATAAAGATAGCAGTTTCTGCTTTGGGATTGCTGATAAACTTCCGGACGAATAACTGATTGTGCCTGGCACTTACTTTCCAATGGATCTGTTTTTTACTGTCACCTGCTATGTATTTTCTTGTCTCCAGATCCATGGCATCCAAAGAAACGTTTCGTAAAAAGGACGTGTTCTTAACATCCTTAAGCTCCGGTGCTATACTAAGCCTTGGTATATTTACAATCCTTGGAAGCACAGTAACTTTTAGTTTGGAGGAAATAGGATAGGTAATCTTACACAAGTAGAAATAATCAATAATATCCACCGTACTGGCACCCACAAAGTATTCACCCCGATATCTGCACCTAAGATGGGTTTCCATTTTCTCCAGCTGTCCGGGTAAAAGACAGTATTCACTGATATCATCTATATTGGCTATACTGGATTTGTCATGGAAGAAATTAACTTTAATACTTCGAAAGGTAATATAATCTTCATTGGCCAGGGTAAAGGAATAGGGAATAAAATCACCTTTTACCACGAGCCGCTGACCGATTTCCTGATAGATTCGGAAACGGATATATACATAAAAGGTATAAAGAATAGAAACTACCGGTATGGATAAGCTCATATAAAAAAGAGCATACGAAACATTTCCGCCGTAATGGCTGGCGAAAATGGCCGACGCTATGATTAAAATCAGCATTATAATACGATTAATAAACATATAACTCCTTCCTGCACTGGCTGCCTCATGGGATTTATGAGCATCCTACAGGAAGTATGGGTACACGGAATCTGGCTATTATCTTATCCAGCACCATCTCTGCCGTAAGCTTATTTAATCTGGATTCGGGGGAAAGTATCAGCCGGTGCCTTATTACAGGCTGAATTACTTTAAGGATATCATCCGGAATACAGTAATCCCTGCGATTATAATAAGCTGCTGCCTGGGATGCCCGGATCAGAGCTAGGATAGCCCTGGGACTGGCACCTAATGTGATATTGGTGTCTTTTCTTGTTTCGTCTATTATTTCGATTATGTAGGAAATCAAATCCTGGTGTATTTTTACGGTCTTCACTTCCTCCTGCATAGCGGAAATGGTTTTTCCATCAGTTACAGCTTCCAGTGACTTTATGGGGCTCTGTCTGATGTAATAATCTGCCATCCTCTTTTCATCCGCCATACTCGGATAACCAATGGACAATTTCATCAAAAAGCGATCCAGCTGTGCTTCCGGAAGATTATAGGTTCCCAGATAATCAATGGGATTCTGAGTAGCAATAACCATAAAAGGGGTTGGCAGCGGATAGGTCTTTCCATCCACACTGATCTGTCTTTCCTCCATGGCTTCCAATAAACTGGCCTGGGTCTTTGGGGATGTGCGGTTAACTTCATCGGCTAGTATAATATGATTCATGATAGCACCGGGTGTAAATTCAAACTGTCCTGTCTGCATATTATAAACTGACACACCGGTTATATCGCTGGGCATTGTATCCGGTGTGAACTGAATCCGGTTAAAGCCGCAGTCAATGGATTTTGAAATGGCATTGGCCAGAGTAGTTTTTCCGACGCCAGGTACATCCTCTATCAGAAGATGTCCTTCCGATAACAAGGTTATTACCGCTAAATCGATTGCTTCTCTTTTTCCTATTATAACTTTTTCGATATTCTTAACTAAGTCCCCAATTACTTCCTGGTTTTGCATATACCCTCCACCTTTCGCTGGCCGCAAAACCGGTAGTATCAAACACCTTATGGCTTCGCAGCTGCTACTTACTATTTGTTATAATCTGCCTCACCCTTCAGTCCAGTTGTTTCCAGAATATCCTAATGAATCTTTATGAAATTTATGAAAAATATGAAATAGTAAATTTCCGAGTAAAGCTAGTCAATGAAACAGCACTGATAAGCCTAATATTATCATATCACTTGTCCAAATAATGTCAATTATTTTCACACCTTAAGCTTTAACAGAAAGAATATGCTTTAAAAAGTTCCAGTTCCAAGATACATGAAACTGCAACGATAATTGCTTTCATTGACTTCACTTTAACAAAGTGATATAATAAAGTATAAAATTAATACTGACATGTGAAGTTTGTAGGAAAATGGCTTTCGCCTGCCGAAGGAGTAACACTCTCAGGCGCCCATGAATACCGGGTGAAGACTATGAACGGATGTAACTCTGGAGAATCTCAAATGCGAGTGCCGAAGGTGTAAGGTACGAATAAAGATTTCGTACTAATCTCTCAGGCAAAAGGACAGAGAACCTGTATACTGGGACTATCATGCCTTTTTCTCATATCCGGAGTCAAACCATACGTGTGGTTTGACTTTTTTGTTTGCATCCGGCACCTGCAGTTATGAAAATTAGGAGGAGTATTTATTATGGTATGGTTATCTGATTTCGTCAGCAGTATAAACAGGATACTGTGGGATGTATTTTTAATTGTTGTGCTATGTGGCGTTGGTGTTTATTTTACGATCCTGACAAGGGGAATTCAGTTTCGCAGATTTAAACAAAGCTTAAAATTAACCTTTGGCTCTATCACCTTGCGCGGTAAAAAGGCCAGCGATAAGGAAGGAATGACCTCCTTCCAGTCTCTGCTTACCTCCGTTTCTGCCCAGATTGGAACGGGTAACCTTGCAGGTGTGGCAACTGCCATGGTTTCCGGAGGCCCCGGTGCGGTATTCTGGATGTGGGTCAGCGCGATTTTAGGTATGGCAACCATTTATGCAGAAGCTACCCTTGCCCAACGTTACAAAACAACAGTAAACGGAGAACTTGTGGGAGGCCCTGTCTATTATATCCGCGCTGCCGTCAAAGGGCCTGTTGGTAAAGCCGCTGCCGCAGTCTTTTCAATACTTATTATTGTTGCACTTGGTTTTATGGGAAACATGGTGCAGGCCAATTCTGTCGGCGGCGCCATGGAGGCAGCTTTCGGAATTCCTTCCGAGATCATCGGGGTTGTACTGGCACTTATTTCACTGCTGGTTTTTCTGGGTGGTGTTAAACGTATTGTAGCTGTTGCAGAAAAAGTGGTTCCTTTTATGGCTGTCTTCTTTACTCTGTCTTCTATCATCGTTATGGTCGTAAATTTCCGTAACATAATTCCAGCTTTTTATGATATATTTGTCGGCGCTTTTAATCCACAGGCAGTTTTGGGTGGTGTTCTGGGTGTAAGCGTACAACAGTCTATCCGCTATGGTATTGCCCGAGGTCTATTTACACATGAAGCCGGTATGGGCTCAACACCTCACGCACATGCTCTGGCACGTGTAAAAAATCCCTGTGAGCAGGGACTTGTTGCTATGATAGGAGTATTTGTAGATACTATTATTCTATTGCCCCTAACCGTGCTGGCAATCTTAACATCCGGCGTATTAGGCACCAAAGATGCAGAGGGAACCTTCCTTACCGGGATTGAACTGACACAATCTGCCTTTGCGCAGGTATTTGGCCAATTTGGATACGTGATTATTGCAATCTGCGTATTTTTCTTTGCTTTCGCTACCATTATGGGCTGGTATTTTTTCGGTCTTTCCAATGTGAAATATCTCTTTGGCAAGAAAGCTGTCACTATCTATTCCCTCCTGGTTTCCATATTTGTAGGAATAGGCTGTACCCTTAAGGTTGACCTGGTATGGAATCTGGCGGACCTTTTCAACGGACTGATGGTTATTCCTAATATCCTGGCACTGATCCTCCTGGGAAAAGTAGTTGCCAGCTTAACAAAGGACTGGGAAACTGGTATTTCCGGTCTATCCGAAAAGGAGTAACCTTTCAAGAAAGTTTTAGGGCCTATGATACATAAAGAAAAGGCTGTAGGTTAGTAAAGCCAATCAGCTGACTCCAGACAATAGAAGCAACGAAAGGCCGTAGATTTTAAGGAAGCAAAACAGCCGGTCAGCTCCGATAGAAACTAAAAGCCGGAAGCACCTCCATGTCTTTCCTCTAATAAAAGCTCTAAAGACATGGGATACTTCCGGCACCATATGATAAAATTTTATAACCTTATATACTAACAATGTACACAAATACAGTTTAACTTATTTCATCAATAATTATCTGATCTGTCCCGGAAGCTCTCTATCACATCCTTACAGTTTAAAGAAATCCACCAGGCTATCCAGCTGCTCCGCACTCTCCTTGTTTTCCTGAACCTGCTTTAATACATCGTTTACCCTAAAGGCAACACTATTAATTTTTTCCGCTATATCCGTTGTTCCTTCCGCACCTTCGCCAGCTGCTGTGGTTATTTCATCAATTGCTGTCCGGATCTGCTGCATGGCCACGTGAAGCTTCTCTGCAATCTCGTTTATTTCAGTAACAATGCCTCTTACACTATCAGAATCATTCACATATTGGCTGCTTGTATTTACTAACATTTCATAGTCTTTCAGCACCTGGTTATCCACAAAGGACAAAAGCTTTTCAGAATCCTGAACTACACTTTTTACTGCATCGGATACATTATAGGAAATATCGTTTATTCTTGACACCGCCTGTTTGGAATTATCCGCCAGTATACGAATCTGATCAGCCACAACGGTAAAACCTCTTCCTGCCTCTCCTGCCCTTGCTGCTTCAATTGATGCATTTAATGCCAGCAAATTCGTTTGGGCTGTTATCTGTATGATTGTCTGTGTAAGTTCTTTAATTTCTTCTATTGCCTCCGTCTTTTCAATGGACGTTCTCAATTGTTGGTTTGTTAAATGATAGATATCCGAAGTATTCTTATAAGAAACTCCCGTTTCTTCCTTTAATTTTTCTGCTCTTGCTTTGATTTCTTGTGCAAGTCTTTCACCGTTTGCCGTTTTTTCTTTCATATAAGTAACTTCTGTTTCAATCTCATAGGTAGAGGCATTCATTTCCTCCGTGGCTGCTGAGGTTTGCTGCATACCGGCTGACAATTCCTCTGTGGTAGCAGAGATTTCTTCAATGTTAATATTCACCGTTTCCATCGCTTCAACAGAATGATTCACCTTGAGCTTCACCTGCTCGGATTCCTTCTGGATACCGGTTATGATTTCTTTCATTTTCACTTGCAGGTTCCTGGAGGAATTTGCGATTTCTCCTACTTCATCTTTTCTTCTCAACAATTTATCCTGAAACTCAAAATTAAAATTACCGCTTTCCATTAACCTGAGCTTGTCCTTAACTTTTGTAATCCCTCTTGCAATGGTAGCTCCCAGTAAAAAGGAGATGACAATTCCAATCACCAGCATACCAGCCGATAACATCCCTATCAGTAGCATTGCTTCTAAAATACGCTCATTGACAACATCCGTGTAAACACCTACGAACCAGATGCCTATTACTGCTCCACTATTGTCTTTTAAGGGTATGTAATAGGTTTCGGCAGATTTTCCCTGTATATCTGCAGACCCGGTGTAAACCTCGCCTTTCTCCAGAACTTGTGCAATTACCTCATCGGAAGCTTTTGTATTGATCTGTCTCTCTCCGCTTTTCACTTTTACATTTGTGGATATTCTTGTATCCTTTGCAAATAAGGTTGCAAGAATATTAGTGCCGGCTGTAAACTTATCAATAACCTCATAATTTTCATTTAATAACGTGTCCCCTTTATACAAGGCACCCTCTCGAACGGACCAGTCTCCCGGATATTCTGCATTGATAAGCTGCAGTCCCATATTGGAGTAATTTTTGATTTCAGACTTATTCTCTGCGTTCACCAGGTATTTTATTTCAAAATAGGTAACGGATATGATCGATATGGTCAGTATCATGATAATAAATATTGAAACACCTGTTATTTTCCATTTAATTTTCATAAAATCAATTCCTTTCCAAACTGTTATCGGTTGTTGATTTCTATACCAATATGATATAATAGCGACAGATAAAACGTTATGGGTCAAAAGTATACTTTTGTTACCATATACTGTAACCCGCTTTCCAAAAACGGTTATAATAAACCATTGAAAAGAATATAATTCGCACCTTTGATTTATGGCAGTGTCATAGCTGCAATCAAATAACGCCTGCAATGGAAAATAGAAAACGAAAAGCATAGCATTATAAGTCCTGGCGTTGTATATGTGCCATGACTCTGCAGGGATACTATCTGGAATTGTACGTGTGCTAAAGTGCACGGATGGGAGTAATATGGAAAATCTTGATTCGATTGAAAAAATGATCCTGGATTTTAATTTCATAGAAAATTTGTATGAGAGTATTCGTTTGGTTAATCCAATTGAAAAAAAAGTATACAAAATAATGAAAGGTTCCGGTAATCTTTTAAAGATTAATGATAACTGCTATGATTTCTGGCAAAACAATAAAGTCTGTGAAAACTGCATCTCAATGAGAGCCTACAATCAGAATAAAATATATACAAAGATTGAATACAATGAAACAAATATTTATATTATGACGGCAGTACCTCTGCGAAATCATAATGTAGTACTGGAATTAATGCAGAATGTCTCCTCTGATTACCTTGAGAATGATCAAAAATTCGATGACATTATTAAATTAATTCGTAAACAAAATCTATCCATTGTTAAGAATGCTCTCACAAGCTTATACAATGATCAGTTTGTTTTTGAAAGGCTTCCTCATGACATCGCCATTTCCTATAGGGAGAATATCAATGTCTCACTTTTTATCATAAAAATAAAGGATATGGATTATATCAATAACACCCATGGATATTTAGTCGGTAATCAGGTTATCAAAGAGGTGTCTAAGGCTCTAAAAGGGCTTCCCCGACGAGAAAAGGACTGGATTTCCACTTATCGTGGGGTCCGTTTTATCCTTCTTATGTATGGAATTAATGAGAACCAGGTAGGTCGAATATGCAATTATATCTATGAACGGATTAACGGACTTAATTTCTCCTCCAATGATGTCCCTGTTAAGATTGAAGTAGGCATTGGTTATCATATATTAAAGGACAAGCTGATTACACCGGAGCAGTTTATCGAAAATGCAAAAGAGATGATTAAAGTAGAAAACAAGCTTGAAAGAAACGATACCAGACCACAAAAATTAACCCAGAGATATTCATTAACCTATCGCGAAAAGGAAATAGCATTACTTCTTCTAAAAGGGATGTCAAATACCGAAATAGCAGATACCCTTTATATTGGATTATCTACAGTTAAGAAGCATGTCTCTTCACTTTTTAGTAAAACAGAAGTAAAATCACGTACAGAATTAGTTGCAAAATTAAACAACGAAAGGACAAACGATATAAAAATAGAATCTTATACAGGAGAATTGCCTTGAACAAACTCAACAAGAACTACCATATAAAAAGACGAAATACCCAAAGTACAGCAAATACAGGTAAGATATTGGAAGCAGAAAAACCCCTGTCCCAATCCATGGTATGGAAACTGCAAAAAGACTTCTATGCCAACCAGGGACCAGAGGCCTGGAGTAAAGGAATCGTACCCCAATATATAACCACCAATCCCTATATATCCCATTTATATGCAAAAACGGTATTCGGGTACTGCAGGGATATTGCTTCCAGTGAAGATTTTGAAAAAAATACAACAATTTATATTATGGAGCTGGCAGCAGGAGTCGGGCGTTTTACTTACTCTTTTCTGAAGTATTTTCTTCACATGCTTGAAAATTCCTCTCTAAAAGGACTGTCATTTAAATACCTTATTACGGATCTGGCGGAAAGAAACGTTGAATACTGGCTGAAGCACCGTTATTTGAAACCCTTTTTCGAAGAGGGGATACTGGATGCAGCAACCTTTAATATGACAGAAGATGAAGAACTGCATTTAAGGTACAGCGGTAAAATTCTTAGACCCGGTCAGGTTAAAAATCCCCTTATCTTATTTGCCAATTATACTTTTGACAGTCTCCCTCAGGATACGTTTTATGTCTCTAACGGTGAATTATACGAAGGTCTGGTTACAATCACTGAAAAAGAAGCAACGGTTGATGCAAAAGACAACTCCATTCTTTCAGGCTTTCATTATTCCTATACGGATAGACTGGTCTCTGGCAGCGAATATTACGACGAAACCAATATAAATGAAATACTTCTGTACTATAAAGACCGCCTGCAGGATAGTGCCTTTTCCCTTCCTATTATTGCTTTTCAATGTATCAGCCGGTTAAGGAGACTGTTTCAGGACGATCTTATACTAATCTCCACCGATAAAGGATATCGGAATCTATTATCCATGGAGAAAAACTATCATCCTTTTTTATCAAAACATGGTTCCATCTCCCTGACGGTTAATTTTCATGCGATGGAATTATATTTTGACAGCCTTGGCGGAAGTGCTATTCACAGTATTTATGAACATGAAAGTGTAACCATGTCCTTATTTCTGCTGAGTAAACACCCCCACAATTTTCTTGAAACCACCCTGGTCTTTCAGGAGATTATAGAAAGTACCGGCCCGGATGACTTTTATGTATTGAAAAAGGCTCTGGTACCAAAGAATAAATCCCTTACCTCAAAAGAATTACTGACCTTTTTAAGATTTACCCACTGGGATGCAAGAACCTTCCTGGAATTCTATCACACCTTTCTGGAGCGAATTGAGAAAGAAGAAGATTTCCCCAGGGAAGAACTGATTACTGCCATATATCAAGTTTGGGAATATTATTTTCCCATTGGCGATGACGGAAATCTATTTTATTGCCTGGGTTCCTTATTAAGTTATTTTGGTTGTGATACGGATGCAATTGAGCTCTTTGAATCCTCCATCGAATTCTATGGTGAAGAGGACGCCCTTTACTATGAAATCGCCCTCTGTTATTACAATCTGCAGGAGTTTTCAAAAGCTCTGATGTATGCTGAAAAATCACTGCTTTTAAACCCCACCTTTGAAGAAAGCAAAGAATTGATAAGCATAATAGGTCCAATCTGATAATGGGTAACCTACTAGCTGCCATACCTTCTTGCTTTTAAGAAATTCTCCAATTCAGATATCGTCGGCATTACCCGTAAGGCGCCTTTCCTGCCCGTGATGATGGATGCTGCCCCATTAGCGGTTGTCAGCATCTCCTTAAGCCATTCTTTGTTAAGTTGCTGCATTCCGTTTTCCAATATATAATGAAGGCAGCAGCCTAAAAAGGTGTCACCTGCTCCGGTGGTATCCTGGGGATTTTCTTGAAAAAAGGCTGGTGCCTCAGCAGATTCGGCTCCGCAATAGGCACGGCTTCCTTTTCCTCCCATAGATAACAGTATCAGCGGAATCGGATAAGCTTTTTGTAGCTTTTTTATCCCTGCTGTCAAGTCTGCCTCTCCGGTAAACCATATAATTTCATTGTCGGATATTTTTAAGATATCACAGTGCTCTAAGCCAAAGGATACCTGTTCTCTGGCTGTCTTTAAAGAGTCCCATAAAGGTTCCCTGAGATTGGGATCAAAGGAAATCAACGCCCCTTGTGCTTTTGCCGCTTTAACCGCCCGTATTGTTGCTCTTCTTACCGATTCATGGGTCATGGAGAGTGTTCCAAAATGAAAGATTCTGGTGTCGGCAAGTAGGGTTTCATCTATCTCTTTCTCCGTAAGCATCATATCTGCCCCTGGATTTCGATAGAATGAGAACTCCCTTTCTCCGTCCTTCAGGTTTTTTACAAAAGCCAAAGTAGTACGGGTAGTATTATCCGCTAACAGCCAGTTCGTATTAATTTCTAATTCTGAAAGCGTTTTTCTTAAATACCCGCCAAACATATCCTCACCTACTTTGCCAATAAAGGCTGTACGATGTCCAAAGCGGCTGAGCATAGCAAGAACGTTGCAGGGTGCTCCTCCCGGATTGGCTTCAAAGAGGGTGTTCCCCTGAGGACTTATGCCGTTCTCCGTAAAATCTATCAAAAGCTCTCCCAAAGCAGTAACATCATAGTTTTTAGACATCAGGTCGTCTCCCTTTTTATCAAAGAAACCGGCAGCATTGTTCTGTTTGGTACCAGCTTTCCTTCGCCTGCAGCAATTACCAGCTCAATTGCCATCTGTGCCATCTCCCTGACAGGCTGATGTATCGTGGTTATTCGGGGGGTGGTCAGAGAAGCAAGGTAAACATCATCAAAACCTACGATCTTCAGTTGATCTGGTATGGAGATTTTCATTTTTGCACAGACTTGTATGACCTGGGCAGCAATCAGGTCACTACTGGCAAAAATCCCGTCGGTATCAGGGTTCTCCTTAAGGATATTTTCAATAAAATCATGGTATTCCAGATTATTATACTGTAATTCACTGGTCGTTACCTCTTTAAAATCAATACCTGAGGAGCTGCACACCTCCCGAAAGCCTTCGCCTCTGGCGTCTGCAGGCATAGACCTCTCACTGACACCACTGAAATGAATCAGATGTTCACACCCGGATTCCATCAGATGTTTGGCTGCTAGCCGTCCTCCCTGCAGATTATCACATTCAATGGAGGCTGTTCCATTCTCCAGATAACGCTCAATGGTTACCAGCGGAATATTCAGCCTGCTGAATTCTCCTACCGCTACCGTACCACTGCATAGGATAACGCCTGACACACGGTTGCTGGTGCACATCTCCAGATATTCTCTTTCTTTCTCATCCTTTTCCTTGGAATTAAACAATAGAATCTTATATTTATGCAAATATGCCTGGTTCTCCAGATTACTTATTAATTCAGCAAAATAGGGGTGTCTGATATGAGGTACTATAACACCTATGGTATTCGTCGATTTCTTGGACAGGGAACGTGCTACTTCATTGGGCTGATAGTTTAGCCTTTTCATGGCATCGTATACATTCTGCCTGGTTTCCTCGCTAATATAACCTCTGTTATTCAGAACCCTTGAGATAGTACTTACGGTCAGTCCGGTTTCCTTTGCTACATCCTTTAATGTTGCCACTTCCATATCCTCCATTCATTATCTTAAAGCAACCTGTCGTTACCCTTCAAGCTGATATACCCGGTACTCTTTAAATTGCTCCGGTTTTGCGGAAATGGATGTCACAGGTTCCGTTAATTCAAATATACCTAAAATTATATCATGATTTGCCGTTACTTCAAAGATAACATCATCCAATAAAAATGTAAAATCCTTAAGACCTGCTCCTATAGCATATTCAACCCCCATCACCATAAGAAGCCCGGAATCCTTGTCATAGCTTATACGGTCCTTTCCGATCATCCATTCCGTCACAGCCTCCCCATTGCAGCCAAGAAGCATCTCCACCAGCACAGCCTGTGCCGCTTCCCATTGGTAATGATATTCCTCAGGAAGCCCTTTCTTTATCAAGTCACCGTCAACTTCTTTTACGCAAGCGGATAATTCCCTTACCAGTGGTTGGGCCAATACCGGCTGACCCTGATTCCAGAAAAGCTTCAGCTCTCTTGGAACACCCATGGCACCGGTATATAATTCCTTCCTTGCCGTTGTCCGAAGCCAGGAGACCGAGACTACCCTGTCTGAAATCCCGGAAAAGGTCTGCGCCGCATAAGGCAGGGTGTTTATATATGCATGATGACGGATACCCTCCGAAGTAAAATGATAACCATCAAAGGTTCCCAGATAATAATAACCGTCTGCGCACCAAAACACCCACAATTTATGGCCTTCTTCGTCCTTAACCTGAAATAAATCCGGGCATTCCCAAGCTCCCTCAAAGTTAAGTCTGTCCGTGAGTTCCCAGTTCAACAGCTCTTTGGAACGTAGCAGGGCAAATTCATTTCCTTCCAGCCAAAGACTCATAATATATGCCCCGCTCTCCTCATGCCAAAAAACTTTCGGATCCCGGTTTTCCTTTGCTATTGTATTGAGCTTTCCGGCCTCCGTCTTTGTAAGGGTATAACCGCCATCCAGGCTGTAGGCCAGCTTTTGGGTAAAAGGCTTCTCCTTGCTCCATTTCGTAACACCACCGGCGGCAGTATAAAAATAAAGAATGGCATCTTCAGGCAATCCCAGCATTCCTCGCCCATTGCTAATCGCACTGCCAGAAAACATCATCCCCTCGCTGTCCGGCATCAGTACCAGATCCTGATGCTCCCAAAAAAGCAGATCTCTGCTGATGGCATGTCCCCAGCACATATTATTCCATTCTGTATTGCAAGGGTTATACTGGTAATACAGATGGTAAATCCCGTTATGAAATATCAAGCCGTTCGGATCATTTATCCATCCCCGCTCTGCAGTAAAATGGATGGAAGGACGTCTTAAGGATGCCGCTGAAAGAAAGGTGTCATTGAAGATCCCTTCTGCGAAGCTCTCCTTAAAATCTCCCTTTAACAATAAGGTTTTACCGGTAAACTGCTTTACCGGTAAACGTACGGAATAATCAATGGCAGATTCTTCTTTTTCCTCCATTTCCTGAGGTATCATAAACTCCATTATCTTTATTTCCCGGCTATCCTCTTCCACAGAAAATATCTCCAGGCATTTTTCTTCTCTTTGCCTTTGTACCGGCAGATAGAGATACTCCTTTGAGCAATGAATGATTTTATTCATAATCCATACCAAGTTCTTTCATAATTCCATTATGAGAATACATAATGGTAAAGCATCTTGCCTCAAAATCTGCAATCAGCTCAGCCGTGTGCTCATGATATCTTCGAATAATATGAAGTTCCTTGTTTCCGCAGTCCACAAGTTCTATATCCCCTTCAAAAGAAAGATGGCTGTTACGGAATTCCAGCAGTCTTATCAGCTTTTTGACCACCGGTCTTTCCACTTCCTGCGCAACCTCCTCCAATGTGTAATAATGCCGGTTTATATTTCTTCCTTCTTTGGTCTCCTCCAATAATTTCAGATCATTTTTTCCGGCTAATAGTCCGACATAATAAATCTGGGGAATTCCCGGCGCAAAAATCTGTACGGCTCTAGCCAGTAAATAAGCATCATCGTCATTACCCAGGGCAGAATAATAAGTGCAGTTAATCTGATAAATATCTAAATTGTTGTAAGCCGCTGTATTATAGATTTTCTTCACATTGGCACCCCAGCGGAAGATATCTTCTTTGGTATTCTCAATTTCTTCTTCCGGAAGCAGATCTTTCACATCTACCACACCAATTCCGTCATGGGTATCCAGCGTGGTAAACTGTTTCCTGGGGCAGGTAGCAAGCCAATGCTTCAGGTACTCGGATTTTCCATAATAAAGGGCATTAATCATCAGAAACGGCAGGGCAAAGTCATATACATAATAACCCTCTTTTGCGATTTTTAATTGCATGCTATAGTGCTCATGGATTTCCGGCAGAATCTCAGCCTGGTAGGGACGTATTATCTCCTCACATTCCTTCAGGAACTCCCAGACCTCCGGTTCCACGAAAAAGCAGGATGTATCTGCTTTTTTGGTAGCATAAGCAAAGGCATCCAGACGAACAACAGCCGCACCGTGGCTGCACAGGGTTGTCAGGTTATCGCGTATAAATTTCTTGGAGATTTCTGACTTACAATTAATGTCAATCTGTTCCGAATCAAAGGTACACCATACCTTTTCAGTGGTTCCGTCAGCAAATACTGCATCCACATAAGGAGCTCTGGGTTTTCTCTTATATATCTTATCAATCTGTTCAGGGGTGGGTTCTCCCTGCTCCCAGAAATCCTTGTACCGGAGGAACATCTCCCAGTAAGGGGAAGCTTCCTTTTTTTTCAAAAAATCTTTGTAATACTCACTTTGGGCAGAAATATGGTTGATCATATAATCAAACATCAGATAATATCTTTCTGAAAGCTTCTCGATGTCTGTCCAGTCTCCAAAGGCTGAATCCACCTTGTGGTAATCCATGGGTGCGAAGCCCCTGTCGCCGGAAGAAGGGAAAAAGGGCAGGATATGTATTCCTCCAACCGCTTTGGAAAAATATAGCTCCAAAACCTCCTTAAGCTCCTTTAGATCCTTCCCCAGAGAATCTGAGTAAGTAATAAGCATACATTTATTTTCAATCTTTTTCATTTTAACCTCTATTCTTGCGCACGCTCTTTGCGCATACCAAGTTTGTAGTGCGCAAGCACAAACTTGCGGTTGAAAAATTTATTTTCAACTTATCCTCTCTTTCGCCCTATTTACAATTTAACCGCTCCGGCAATTACTCCACTTATAATCTGTTTTTGCAGGAACAGATGAAGGATAAGGACGGGTGCTACGGTTAATACCAGTGCTGCCATTATAACTCCGAAATTTGCCGAGTATGTACCGTAAAAGGCATAAGTCGACAAAGGCAGAGTAAACAGCTGCTTTCTTCCCAGGAC
The DNA here is from genome assembly GCF_033100115.1 of Anaerocolumna sp. AGMB13020. Lineage (NCBI taxonomy): Bacteria > Bacillati > Bacillota > Clostridia > Lachnospirales > Lachnospiraceae > Anaerocolumna > Anaerocolumna sp. AGMB13020. Next base: position 2,805,049 of record NZ_CP136910.1, read on the forward strand.
CAGTGACGGCAGCAAATAATCATTCCAAAAAGCCAGTACATTAAGTATTACCAGAGTTGAAGTCGTAGGCTTTAGCAGTGGAAATACTACCCGGAAGAAGGTCTGCTGCTTGCTACAGCCATCCAGATAAGCCGCCTCCTCCAGGGAGATGGGAATACTGCTCTTGATAAAACCCTGATAGATAAATACCGACATGCTCATAGCAAAACCGGTATGCATAAATATCAGTGTCAGCCTGTTGTTCAGAACATTCAGATAAGAACCGTAAATAGATACCAGCGGAATCATTATGGCCTGAAAAGGAATTATCATAGAGGCAGCCATTAAGGAAAAAAATATCCTGGAAAACAGATTTTTCGCCCGGGTAAAATAATATCCTACCATGGAGGAAAGCAATATAACCAAAAGAGTACTAAAACCCGTTATAAAAAGGGAGTTGCCAAAGACCTTCATAAAGTTCATTTTTACAAAAGCTTCCGAGTAGTTATCCATGGTATAACCCATTTTAGTGACAAAAGAAAAGGGACCGGTTATAATATCTCTTTTCCTTTTAAAGGAATTCAGAAAAATCAGTGCAAAAGGTATCATATACAGAAGAAAAAATATCATTACAGTCAAAAACCCCGTTATCTTTAACACCTTACGTCTGGTTCCTCCAATATTAGAAACTGTGTCCATTATGCTTCAACCTCCTTCTTTTTCCCGATATAAATCTGGATACCACTGATAATGGCAACTACAAAAAATAGAATCAGGGCTTCTGCCTGCCCTACGCCATAATTTCTGGAAGTGAAAGCCTTTTCGTATACATGCATTGCCACCAGTCTGGTTGAGCCATAAGGTTCTCCTCCAGTCAGGGTAAGATTGACATCGTATACCATAAAAGCTCTGGACAGAGTAAGGAACACGCAGATTACAAAGGAAGGTACCATCAGGGGCAGGATAATGCTCTTTAATTTCTGTACCCCTGTAGCTCCATCTATACTGGCTGCCTCCAAAACATCGGAGGACAAACCTGTGAAACCGGCAATATAAATCAACATCATATAGCCGGATAATTGCCAAACAGTTACAATAACCATAGCCCAGAAGGCTTTGTCGGGATCAGATAAAAAAGAAGCGGAGAAAAGCTCTGCACCTGTCTTTTGTCCAAAACTGACTAAAACCCTGGAAAAAATAAACTGCCAGATAAAACCCAGTACCACACCTCCGATAAGATTCGGAGTAAAAAAACCCGTACGGAAGAAATTCTGACCCTTCATGCCGTTTGTCAGTGCATAAGCCAGAAGAAAAGCTATCACATTTACTAAAATCAATGAAGCCAGCACATATTTTAGCGTAAGTGCCATAGAAGACCAGAAGTTCACATCACGAAATACTTCAAAATAATTAGACAAACCTATCATATTCTTATGTTTGCTGACTCCGTCCCAATCTGTCAGCGTAAGATAAAATCCATAGATAAATGGAACAATTACCACTGCGGTAAACACCAGACATCCCGGCAAAGCAAAAATACATAGATTTTTTAATTTTTCTAATGGTTTTCTTCCCATGGTTCCCATTATTACAGTCCTTTCTTTCTCCGGAATCCCGCTTGCTTACCGGTAAACAAATAAAATTGTTATGTTATTATGGCTATTAGGGGGCTGCTACCAAAACACCAGCCCCTTAATAGCCGGATTAAGCTCCTGTTGTTAGCTCTTTATTTCTGTGATGTCCAGTAACTATCAATCGATGCTGCCAGTTCTTCCTTGCTGCTCTTTCCCGCAATATATTTCTGCATTGCGGCACCCAGGACGCTCCAATGATCAGAAGGCGCAATGTAGGAGGAAGAGTAGGTCTCTTCTTTCGCTAATCTGGACTGAATATCTTTCCCCAGAGGATCCAGGGCCTCATAAGTATTATTGGTGCAGGCAGGTATTACAGCTGCCGTTTCCACCAGCATCTTCTGTCCCTGTTCATTAAATACCAGCCAGTTTATGAACTCTTTCGCTGCTGTAACTTCATTTTCCGTAGCTTTGGTCGAGTCTATCATTACCTGCTTGCTTGCAGACGCCTGAATGGAATTATTTGCAAAATCAGTGGTATCATTTCCTAATACAAAAGGGATAAAGCCGTACTGATCTTCTGAGGAGGCACCTGCCTCCGCTATATTGGGCCATGCCCAGCAGCCATTTGCCCAAATTGCAGCTTCGCCGTCAGCCAGGAAAATAGGATCTTGCTCATAAAGCGCACCCAGCGGATCTTTTCCGTTGATATTGTACTTCAACAGTAAATTCATGGTGTCGATGAATTGATTGTATCTTTCATAATCCTCTACCTTTAAGCTGCCATCCTTTAATTTTCCGATCAGTTCCTGGCTGCCCTTTGTCGTGCCGTCATAGGTATCATAAATAAATCCAAGCTGATGTGCACCAAGAGACCAATCCTCCTTGGAGATTACCACAGGGTTTTCCATACCACCTGCGCGCAGTTCTTCAAGAAGTTTCTCCAAAGCATCATAAGAATTGACAGAACCGGGGTCAAAGCTTGTTCCCAGAGTGTCTTCTATGGCTTTCTTATTATAAATCAAGCCTCTTCCCTCCACACAAAAAGGAAAACTGTACACCTTATCATCAATCCTGGTCAGCTGATTCTCACACTGGCTTACCCATAGTTCTTCGGATAAGTCCAGTGCATGCTCTTTCGCTAATGCAACAATATCAGTAGTGTCCAGCATCGCCATGGTAGGTGCTGTTCCGGAATTATACATACTGGTAATCTTGGTGTAAGGTGATTCTCCGGTGCCGCAGGCTATTATTTCAACAACTACTCCCGTCTCTTCTTCAAAGGCAGCAGCCATTTCTTCCAGTGCTGTCTGAATTTCACCCTTACTGTTTAAAAAGGATATCTTGGTTCCGGATAAGTCTTTTACCTCTCCTGCCTCTGTAACCGGTGCAGTAGTTGCAGGCTCTGTCTTTTGCGTCTGATTAGTAGAATTGCTGTCCTTGTTTCCTGTGGTAACTGAATCGTTATTCCTGCCGCAGCCGGTTAGTATACCGGCCATCATTATTGTTGCTGTTATAATAGCAACAATCCTCTTAACCTTCATAATTTCTCCTCCAATACTGATTTCATACTCTTTGCTTTCCCTTATCCTGTCTGACAACTTTGCGCTTTGTTGTAACTGAATTATAGCATTCTCACATTTATATGTCAACCGGTTGTTATACAATATATTCACCTATTTATGCAAATATATATAATTTATTGCATTTTGTTTGTATAATATTTTTAAATATTATTCTATTTGCATAAATAGTTTATGTTTTATGTATAAAATACAAATATTATTAAATTTTTATATGATAATCGGTTATTATAATATTCCATAGAAAGATAAATACCTTCATATACAATAAAACTTAGGCTCTTGACATAAACGTTATCTTTATCATACTATGTTATAAACTATGCCAGATACTGCTGACCTTTCCATCGGGAGAGCAGGCTTGCAATTAAATCTCCCTGGCTGTTAACCAGAGCAATGCCTATTATAAAGGAGCAAATCGTAAAGGAAACCAACTATGAAAAGACCACAGTGTTACTATTGAGTATAACAAAGTTGTAATAGAAAGGAGAGTATTGATGTATTGGATACGAAATACATCATACAAGAAATACATGAAGATTAATCTGGAGAATAAAAGAGCAATCGTAACCGGAGGTACCGGACAACTTGGCCGCAGAATCGTATTATCTCTTGCAGAATGCGGTGCTGACGTTGCTATTCATTTCCATAGCAATCAGGAAAAAGCAGAGGAACTGGCCGAACAGGTCAAATCTATGGGACGGCAGGCTGGAATCTTTCAGGCTGATATAACCAATGAGCAGAGCATTTATGCCATGAGGGATAAAGTATATGCAGAGTTTGGCAAACCCGACATAATTGTTAACAATGCCGTTATCCAATACCAGTGGAAAAGTGTTCTGGAACAGGATGTATCCGATTATTACACGCAGTTTGAGAGCTGTGTCATGCATAACGTATATATGAACAAGGCCTTTGTACCTCATATGCTCGAGCAGAAATACGGTAGAATTGTAGTTATCAATACCGAGTGCGCCGCTTTGGCTGATCCCTATCAGTCTGCTTATGTTGCCGGTAAGCGGGGACTGGATGGCGTCGTTCGCTGTCTTGCCAAAGAAGTTGGGCCTTATAATGTAACCATTAATCAAGTTGCCCCCGGCTGGACAATCAGTGACAATGACCGGGATAAGAACCAGGAGGTGCAGCCGGAATATGATAAGACTGTTCCTCTGGGGCACAGAGGAACAGATCAGGATATTGCCAATATGGTATGCTTTCTGGCTTCTGATCTTGCTGCTTTTACTACAGGTGCTTATATACCGGTATCCGGCGGTAAGGTTATGCCGGCAATATAAGTTTTTTAGAATTAACTCCAAAGCCTATCCATTCATATATTAAAGGAGCTGCTTGATTAATGGCAACTCCTTTTACTCTATTCTCACTTCTTCGAAATTTAGTTTATTTAAAATAGTTCCAGCTTATTTCTACTATCCCTGCATAAATTACAACTTGACCATACAGCAATTCTCCTATGATTCTGATCTTTTTTATACTATTTTTTACATATTGCTTTTTACATATTACTTTTCTCATTAACTCATATTAAGAGGATTAACCAGTTCTGCTAAGCGCCAAGATATGCTTTCTTCACATTCTCATCTTTTAATAGCTCAGATGCCTTGCCGCTCATGGTAATGGAACCTGTCTCGAGTACGTATGCCCTATCTGAGATTGCCAATGCCATCTTTGCATTCTGCTCAACTAACAGAACTGTTATCCCATTGTTGTGAAGGGTACGGATAATCTTAAAGATTTCCTTTACTAAAAGGGGGGACAGTCCCATAGACGGCTCATCCATCAATACAATTCTGGGATTGCTCATTAAAGCACGGCCGGTGGCGAGCATCTGCTGTTCTCCGCCTGAAAGAGTGCCGGCAAGCTGCTTGCGCCGTTCCTTTAGTCTTGGAAAGTAATTATACACCATATCCATATTCTTCTTAACCATGGAATTATCCTTCAGTATGAACGCTCCCATTTCAAGGTTCTCCTGTACTGTCATCCTTGTAAACACATGGCGCCCTTCCGGTACATGTGCCATTCCAAGAGTTATGATGTCACTGGCTCTTGTCTTACGTAAGTCTTTACCGTCATATTCCACACTGCCGGATGAACTCTCTATAAGACCGGTTATGGCATGAAGAGTGGTAGTCTTTCCGGCACCGTTCGCTCCGATTAATGATACCACCTCTCCGTCATTTACCGTCAGGCTGATATTATGCAAGGCATGGATGGCACCATAAGATACGTCAAGATTCTCAACTTTTAACATCTTTTACCTACTCCTTCCCCTGCTCATTTACGAAATTATTGACTAGGTCTGTCTCTACGCCGTAGCTTGATTCCTTTTCTGATGCTTTTACTACTGACTCATTGTCTGAATTGTTTACCGGCTCTTCCTCTAATTCATTTACGTTCCTTTTCTCTGAGGCTTTTACTACCTCTTTTTCTGACTCGTTTACTGCCTCTTTCTCTGACCCATATACCACGTCTTTCTCTGAGACGGATTCACCATCAGCTTCTTCCTCTGAAAACTCATCTTCTTCCTCTGCACCAAGATATGCCATAATAACCTTGGGATTGGCAGCAATTTCAACCGGCAGCCCCTCAGCTATGGTTATACCATAATCAATCACAACGATTCTTTCACAGATTTTCATAACCAGACTCATGTCGTGCTCAATTAATAAAATTGCTATACCAAATCGTTCACGGATGACATTGATGCAGGCTAACAGCTCAGCCGTCTCAGTAGGATTCATTCCCGCAGCTGGTTCATCCAAGAGCAGAAGCTTCATGCCTGTAGCAAGGGCTCTGGCAATTTCAAGCTTTCTCTGCTGTCCATAAGGAAGATTACTGGCTATATAATTCGCCTTATCCTCAAGACCGAAGATATTAAGCAGATCGATTGCTTTTTCTTCTATATCCTTTTCTTCTTTCCAGAAGGTGGTATAACGGAATAAGGCACTGCCCAAACGGTATTTAAATTTCATACCAAAAGCCACCTTAACATTATCAAGAACTGTCATGGTCTTAAAGAGTCTGATATTCTGAAAGGTACGGGCAATTCCTGCCTGAACCACCTGATGTATCTTCTTGCCGTTCATCTTCTTCCCGCACAGGAAGAAGGCTCCCTCCGTGGGTTTGTATACCCCCGTCAGCAGATTGAATACTGTAGTTTTACCGGCACCGTTGGGTCCAATAAGGCCTACCAGTTCGCCTTCCTTGATACTGATATTAAAATCATCCACAGCTTTTAAGCCGCCAAAGGCGATGCCCAGATGTTTCGCTTCAAGTACAGGAGTGCCCATTATGATTCCTCCTTTTCTTCAACTTTTGTCGCTGCAGTATCTGTAGTCAAAGGCTTCTCTTTTGCTCTCTTACCTTTTCCCGTTTTGATAAGCTTAAACAAGGAGAACTCATAAGTACCAAGTAACCCTGTAGGCTTAAAGATCATTACCAGAATCAAAGCTACGGAATATGCCAGCATACGGTACCCGGAGAACTCCCTTAACGCTTCAGGTAATGCAGTAAGGACAATTGCCGCTATAATGGAGCCGGTAATAGAACCCATTCCGCCGAAGACTACCATGATGACATATTCTGTGGACTTTAACCAACCAAAGGCAGCCGCATTCAATGAACCGATGTAATGAGCAAATATACTTCCCGCTACTCCTGCGAAAAATGCAGATACCGTAAATGCCAATACCTTATAAAAAGTTGTATTGATACCAGAAGCACTGGCAGCTATATCATCATCCCTGATGGCTGTTATTGCACGCCCGTATTTGGAACGGATGAAAGTATAAAGCAGCGCTACGGATATTATCATAATCCAGAATACCACATAAATATCAGCGATACGGTTTATGCCTATCAGTGCCTGCCCTGCCTGCCCTTTTGAGAAACCTTTACCACCGGCAAATTTAAGGTTCTGGATAACAACACGGATAATTTCACCAAAACCAAGAGTAATGATTGCAAGATAATCTCCTCGCAGGCGCAGTGCCGGGATACCTACCAGAACACCAAAAACAGCTGCGATGATGCCACCGGCCAACGTTGCAATCAGAAACCGCAAAGTATTTGGAGCACCAATTCCAACCAATATATTACCTGACTCCATGGCTTTGGTGATCAAAGCTCCCGTATATGCACCGATTGCCATAAACCCACAGTCGCCAAGTGCTATCTGTCCTAAGTAACCCACTGTTATGTTAAGAGAGCAGGCCATGATGATTGAAATACAGCATACCATCAGAATTCCCTTTATATAATTGGATAATGTGCCCGTAGAACACAATAAAACCAAAATCCCAAAAAGAACTAAGATGCTTATAAAATTAATTAGAGTTGCTCGAATCCGATCTTTTTTCATACCCTCCACCTACACTTTCTCGCCTAAATTTTTTCCGAGAATACCGGAAGGTTTAACAAGTAATACTATTATCAGAATACCGAATACAATGGCATCCGAGAAGGCAGAGGTAATAACGCCTCCTGTTAGCTGTCCTATATAGGCTTTTGTCAGGCTCTCTACCAGACCTACTACAATACCACCAAGCATGGCTCCCGGTATGATACCAATTCCTCCAAGAACTGCTGCTACAAAGGCCTTCAGACCAAGCATGGCTCCCAATGTAGGGGTTGCCTGGGGATAAGAAGCGCAGTACATTAAGGAGGCAATTGCCGCAAGACTTGATCCAATGGCAAAGGTTATGGTAATGATCCTGTTTTTGTTAACGCCCATTAAGATAGCTGCCTGACCATCCTCCGATACCGCTCTCATGGCTTTCCCCATTTTGGTCTTCTGTACGAAGAGCTGTAACAGAATCATAACCGTAATGCCAAGAGTAATGGTAAGTATGGTGTTTCCGTTAAATTTAATGGTATCAAATTTTAAATCCGGAATTGAAAATATTGTTCCGATAGGCTTTGGTGCCGCACCAAAGATTGTTTGCGCAAAGTTCTCCAAGAATAAGCTCATAGCAATGGCCGTAATCAGGGCTGACATGTTATTTCCTTTTTTACGTACGGGTTTATATGCTACCTTCTCTACAGTAACCCCCACCAGACCGCAGACTGCCACAGCCAGAATGACAGCCATCCAGGCAGGCATTCCAAGTGCTACCATCAGCGGTATGGAATACAGCATGGTATAGCTGCCTACCATAATAAAATCCCCATGTGCAAAATTAATCAGCCGGATAATGCCATATACCATGGTATACCCCAAGGCTACCAAGGCATACACGCTGCCTATTTTTAATCCATTAATAACCTGTTGAATAAAAATGACGACTTCCGTTGACATAACGGTATTCTCCTTTACAGTAAATCACTTATGATTAAGTTTTTTCTTTTCTAAGCGCAAAAAGAAAAGAATTATTTTTACGTTTAGAAAGGCAAAAGACTTATACTCCGAAAGCCCAAAACGGCTTACCATCCGGTAAGCCGCAGGGTGATTGATTATTCAGCTGATTAGTTACCAAGTGTACTATTCCATACAGCTGCACCGTCTTTGAATTCAATAATAGCAACTGACTTCTCCGGTGTTCCGCTAACATCGAGGGTAAAGCTTCCGGTAACGCCCGAAAAGCTCATTCCGCTCATAGCATCACGGATTGCTGTTCTGTCTGCTGATCCAGCCTTTTCGATAGACTGTTTTAGCATATATACGGAGTCATATGCCAAAGCTGCAAGTGCATTAAGGCTTTCTGCACCGAATTTATCGCTGTAAGCTTTAACAAAGTTCTGAACGGCATCTGCTGTATCATCCGGTGAGTAGTGATTTGTAAAGAAGCAGTTGTTGTAGAGGCTCTTATCATCTACCATGGTTCCGATGGTTCCGTCGAAACCGTCAGCCCCCATGATTACGCCGCTAAAGCCCGCTGCTCTTGCCTGAGGTACGATGTAAGGTCCAACGGAGCTGTAGTAGTAAGGAGCAAAGAGATACTCTGCACCGCTGTTTGCGATGTTGGTCAGCTGAGAAGAATATTCGGTATCATCTACAGAGGAGGAACTTTCTTCCGCTACCACTTCAAGACCGAATTCTTTCGCTGCTGCAAGGAAGGCTTCACGAAGACCTGCAGAATATGCATCACCGGAAGCATAAAGTACTGCTACTTTCTTAACGCCTAATTTTTCTGCAGCAAATTTTGCCGCCATTTTTCCCTGGTAGGAATCCTTAAAGCAAGCTCTGAACACATAATCATCATCTTCTGTTACTGTGTCAGCAGTTGCTGTAGGTGTTAATAACACAATCTTTGCTTCATTTGCCAAAGGTGCAAGACCAGTAGTTACACCACTTGTTACAGAACCGATAACGGCACTGATCGCAGAATCGTCAGCCAGCTTGTTAAAAGCATTGGCACCTTCTGTGGAATCACCTTTATCATCCAGCGATACCAGTTCCAGCTGCTGTCCGAGAACACCACCGGCTGCGTTGATTTCCTCCGCAGCAAGCTTCATGCCGTTTACTACGGCTTCACCATAGGCAGCTAAGTTTCCAGTGTTGGGTGAGATGGTTCCGATCTTGATTGTTCCTGATGCTTCCGATGAATCAGGAGCTTCTGTTGCCGCAGGTGTATCACTGCCTGAATCAGACCCGTTGCTGCTTGTTGAATCTGATTTGGTGCCGCATCCGGATAAAAGTACAGCTACCATGATAACAGCCATGATGACTGCTAATAACCTTTTCTTCATGTAAATTTCCTCCTATAGAAATTTTTATGATAAAAACTTTGAAAGAATGGAATCCGTCCAAAATTCTTATTTCTTGGAAAGAACAAAGAGTCTGGCTTGCCAGACTCTAGCGCTCATGCGCTGTTACGATAGTAAAACAACAACAAAGTACTGTCATTTTCATATTCAAGGTCAATTTAAACAATTATCACGCTGTAATCTATGTATTCTATACTGCAATATTTACAATACAAAAAAAGGCATACACAAAAAATTTGTGCACACCTTCGTTATAAAGGGATTATAATATCTACCGGAGAAAATTACAATACCTTTTTTGAAAAGTGTTAATATTTTATAAATAAAATTGGATTAATATAATTTTCTTATGAAACAATATAATATTCCTTACAACATTTAACATTATTTTCAGCATATATAATAAGGACATATTATCTTCCTGTATAATTTAATGTAAAATGCCAATACCATAAAATATAACTATTTAATACCAAAAATACAGATAGAACAACTATTTATACCAAACAGTTGAATAGAAGATAGACAGACTGAAAACTGCGAAATAACGGTTAAAATGGGATTAAACGGAATTATTTTCACACTTTAGTTTAATTAATAGTGAACTAATTTAAGTATAATTTAACAAAACACCTTGCCTATTTTCAAAATATGTGCTAGTATATCTCGTATTCAGGTTTGTTAAAAAAATAACACAAAGGAGAGTAACATGACGGAGAAAACCAAAACCTATTTAACCGACAATGAGCTGAAGAAAATAAATGCTTATTGGAGCGCCTGCAATTATCTTGCAGCCGGTATGATTTATCTCAAAGATAATCCCTTATTAAAGCAGCCTCTGAAAGCAGAACATGTAAAGAGCAGACTGTTAGGTCACTGGGGAACCAGTCCCGGATTATCTTTTTCCTATGTCCACCTTAACCGGCTGATTAATAAATATGATTTAAATATGATTTTCATCGCGGGACCCGGACACGGTGCTCCCGGCGTTCTTGCCCCCGGCTATCTGGAAGGCGGGTATTCCGAAGTTTACCCTGATAAGAGTGAAGATGAAGAAGGCTTAAAGAAATTCTTTAAACAATTCTCTTTCCCCGGCGGTATCGGAAGCCATTGCACACCAGAAACCCCCGGCTCCATACATGAAGGCGGTGAGCTTGGCTACAGCCTTTCCCATGCTTACGGAGCAGCGTTTGACAATCCCGACCTGATCGTTGCTGCCGTGGTCGGTGACGGAGAAGCAGAAACCGGACCACTGGCTACCTCCTGGCATTCCAATAAATTTGTGAACCCTGCAAGAGACGGTGCCGTACTTCCTATTCTTCATTTAAATGGTTACAAAATCGCTAACCCTACTTTACTTGCAAGAATCAGCCATGAAGAGCTGGAGTGCCTGTTCAAAGGCTATGGTTACAAGCCTTACTTTGTTGAGGGTGATGATCCTGCTCTTATGCACAATGCCATGGCAGAGGCGATGGAAAACGCTATTCTGGAAATCAAGGCTATTCAGAAGGAAGCTAGAACCACAGGTAAAATAACCAGACCCAGATGGCCTATGATCATCTTAAGATCCCCTAAAGGCTGGACCGGCCCTAAGGTGGTTGACGGACAAAAGGTAGAAGGCTTCTGGCGCGCCCATCAGGTTCCCTTATCCGGAATCCATGAGAATCCCGAGCATCTTAAAATGCTGGAGGACTGGCTTAAGAGCTATCATCCGGAAGAATTATTTGATGAAGATGGTAAGCTGATTGCCGACTTAAAGGAGCTGGCTCCCAAAGGAAACCGCAGAATGAGTGCCAATCCTATTACCAACGGCGGTCTGTTAAGAAAAGACCTTCGTATGCCTGACTTTAAGAATTACAGCGTTAAGGTTGAAAAGCCCGGCTGTTCCGAGTATGAGAACACCAAACCACTGGGTGAGCTGTTAAGAGATATCTTCCGCAACAATCCTGAAAACTTCCGTATGTTCGGTCCCGATGAGACTTCCTCCAACAGGCTTACTGCCGTTTATGACGTCAGCAAAAAGTCCTGGATGGCAGACTATTATGAGGAGGATATCACAGACGGCAGCGAGATGACTGTTGACGGTAAAGTCATGGAGATGTTAAGTGAACATACACTGGTAGGCTGGCTGGAAGGATATCTCCTGACCGGTCGTCATGGCTTCTTCCATACCTATGAAGCTTTCTCCCATGTTATTGATTCCATGTTCAATCAGCATGCAAAATGGCTGGACATCTGCAAACATGAGATATTATGGCGTTCTCCCATCGCTTCTGAGAACATCCTGTTATCTTCAACAGTTTGGCGTCAGGACCATAACGGCTTCTCCCACCAGGATCCTGGTTTCTTAGATGTAGTTACCAACAAAAGCCCGGAAGTTGTTCGGATCTATCTTCCGCCGGATGTTAACTGCCTATTATCTACCATGGATCATTGCTTAAGAAGTACCGGATATGTAAATGTTATCGTAGCTGATAAACAGAAGCATATGCAGTATTTAAGCATTGATGATGCCGTAAAACACTGCACCAAAGGCATTGGCATCTGGGATTGGGCAAGCAATGATAACAATTCCGAGGAACCGGACCTTGTAATGGCCTGCTGCGGTGATATTCCTACCAAGGAAGCTCTGGCTGCAACTGCTATCCTCCGTGAAGAATTCCCGGATATAAAAATCCGATTTATCAATGTGGTGGACCTGATGAAGCTTATGTCTTCCTCTGAACATCCCCACGGGCTCACAGACGAGGAATTCAATTCTTTATTCACAAAAGACAAGCCGGTTATCCTGAATTTCCACGGATACCCCTCCTTAATCCACAAGCTGTGCTTTAAGAGAAGCCATCCTCATAGAATCCATGTTCACGGATACCATGAGAAAGGTAATATAAACACTCCTCTGGAACTTGCTATCCAGAATAAGATCGACCGCTTCAATTTGGTTATCGATGCCATCGATAATACTCCTACTCTGGGCTCTAAAGGTGCTCATGTTCGTGAGAAGATGAAGAACACTATAATTGAGAATCTTGAGTATGCGTATACCTACGGTATTGATAAGGACGAAATCCTTAACTGGGAATGGCCATTTTAAGAATATACAGAGAAACAGGAAGCTGCCCTTAACTTAAGTGGGGGGCAGCTTCTTGCCTATTTGTAAGCTTCTATTTCGCTTTAGATTATCTCATTAAAATCTTAGTTAGTTTCTGATAATTATTTTCCTGGCACTTGTGCAGGCTCTGATATCCTTCTCCGACTGCTGAAAGTACTTTACCAGATAGGCCGGACAGGTTATAACCAGCTCTTCCATTTCCTCTTTCATGGATAACTGCTGTTCTGCTTTTTTCTTCCTAACCTCTCCGATTACCCCTTGAAGACGCTGACCAAATTCTGCGATTGCACCGTCACTTTTGTCAGTCTTCCATAAGGTCTGGTGTATGGATACTGCCTCACCCTCCTTACGGTAAAACTGCTGGTAGATATAGTCTGTCATATGAGGAGTGTAAATAGCATAGAGCTTAAGGATACCGTACAGGCTGTGATACAGTGCATATTGTCCGGATCTCCGTTCTTCCCAGCCATGCTTTTCAGGCTGATACAGACGTTCTTTTACGATTTCTATATAATAATCACAGAAATCCTTCCAGAATAATTCATCGATCAAATGCCTTGCCTGACCGATTTCGTACTGTTCAAGGAGTGATTCTGCATTTGCTGTTGTTTCACTTACTCTTTGCAGGATCCATTTATCCGCAGGCAGAAGTTCAGCCTTTGCAGTGTCTTCATAATCCTCAAGATGCATAAAGGCAAATTTCGCCGCATTATACAATTTCGTCAGAAAGCGCTTTGATACTTTTAAGTCCTCCTCTTCAAAGAAAGTATCCGTCCCAAGCTTGGCACCGGCCGCCCAATATCTTATAGCATCCGCAGAATGAGTTTCAATAAGCTGTACCGGAGAAAGCACTGCGTTATTCTTGGATTTACTGATTTTCTCCCCCCGTCCTGCCAGTACGAATCCGCTTATCATAATGTCTTTCCAGGGAATCTTTCCCGTATGGTATAAGCTCTTTACAATCGTATAAAAAGCCCAGGTACGAATAATTTCATGAGCCTGGCTTCTCATGCCCATAGGAAGCAGTTCCCCAGTCAGGTCCTCCTCCTCTCCATAACCTGCATTGATCAGAGGTGTTACGGAGGAAGTTGCCCAGGTATCAAATACAGCCGTCTCTGCATGATATTCCTTACAGCCGCAGCTGCAAGGCTTACGTGGCTTATCCTCCAGCGGATTAACAGGCAGCTGCTCCTCTTCCGCCAGCAAAGGGCTTCCGCAGTCTTTGCAGTACCACAGCGGAAAAGGTACGCCGAAATTCCTCTGTCTTGAAATACACCAATCCCATTTCAGATTCTCTACCCAGATACGGTAGCGGTTCTTCATATGTTCCGGATACCAGTTGATTTCATCAGCTGCCTTAAGAAAACGTTCCTTCTCCGTCATAATGTCAATATACCATTGGGCAGAAGGAAGGATTTCTATTTCTGTACCGCACCTTTCGTGAACGGCAACGGCATGGATAATATCCTCTCTCTTACGAATCAGGCCTCTCTCTTCTAACAGCCTTACAATCTCAGTTCTGGCCTTCTTTATGCCAAGATTACCGATAAAAGGTACCTCTGAAGATATCCTACCGTTTTCCATTATAACTTTCTTAAAGGGCAGCTTATGCTTCTGATACCACTCTACATCTGTACTGTCACCAAAGGTAGCACACATAACCGCCCCTGTGCCCTTCTCTTTCTCCGCCTGTTCATCTGCAAGAACAGGAATCCAGAAATCATACAAAGGTACCTTTGCCTTCTGCCCGATAAGCTGCCTATAACGTTCATCCTCCGGATTTACGAAAATCGATACACAGCCATAGAGCAGCTCCGGTCTTGTGGTAGCTATGATAAGGGGAGAACCTTCCGTTTCAAAGGTCAGGTAATGAAAAGAGGATTCCGTGTCCTTCGTCTCCAGCTCTGCCTGGGCTATGGAGGTTTGACATTCCGTACACCAGTGTACCGGTGATTCCTTAAGGTACGCCTTCTTTGCTTTTACCAGATGAAGAAAGGAGCGCTGTGAGATTCTTTGGGTACGCTGTGAGATTGTCTGGTATTCCAAAGACCAGTCAACACTAAAGCCAAGGCTCTTCCACATAGCTTTAAACTCTTCTTCGTATCCCTTTACCGTATCCATACATCTTTTGTTATACTCCGTTCTGCTTAACTCACCGGGTTTTATCTTTTGAACCTTTTCTACCAGGCGTTCTGTGGGGAGGCCGTTATCGTCAAAGCCAAAGGGATAGAACACATCATATCCCTGCATCCGCTTATAGCGGGCAATCATTTCTGCCTGGGTGTAAGAAAATACATGACCGATATGAAGGCTTCCACTAACCGTAGGCGGTGGTGTATCAATTGAGAATACCTTCTTCTCTCTTCCTTTTCCAAAGCTATAAATACTTTCTTTCTCCCAAAGCTCCTGCATTTCCTTTTCTGCCATCTTAAAATCATACTTCTTATCCATTCTGATTCCTCCTGTTATGATGCATCGCTGAAATGTCCTTTCATTTTCCTGCACCAGAAACCTTCTTTGGCAAATTCTCGTGCTGACCTGACAGCTATGCTGGTGTTACAAAACAGACAAAAAACGCCCTAAGCAAATAAATAATTGCTTAGGGCGAAACGTGTCCGTGGTACCACCTAATTTCAGAATAGAATTCTGCTCTCATACAATACGGGAACGAATAAAGGTTCCGATATCGCTTTCCCTGATAACGGTGGAAATTTCCGTTGGAGTCTACTTAAAAATTGTATTTTTGTTCGATCCAAAGCTCAAAGGCTACTTCCATGTTCCCATCACGAAGATTTTCACCAACCATCTTCTCTCTGTTCATCCGGAATAACATGTACTCCTCCTCGTCAACGCTTTTGTCTGTGTTGTTATTCGTATTGTATGCGTAAGAGAAAAAAATGTCAAGGGGTATTCGATATAACTCTGTAGAACATACTCTTATTGCTCAGTGGTAAAATAATTTACTCCTGCTATTTCAAACATAAATAATAATCCCTCTACCGGCAGGCCTTCACTGCGTTATAAAGAATCGAGAGCCCGCAATCCAGCTGTTCATCTGTCACTACCAGGGGACACAGGAAACGAATGACATTGGAATAGGTTCCAGCGCTTTCCACAATAAGCCCATGCTCTGCACAATAAATAACAATATCCGATACCAGCCTTGCATTGGGTGATTTACTCTTTTTATCCGTCACAAATTCTATACCGGTCATACATCCGATACCTCTTACATCCCCAATTTCTTCAAACTCTTCGTGCCACAAATGAAAGGCTCCTTTCACTTTCGTAGCAATTTCCAAAGACCGGGCACACAGATTGTCTCTTTCTATGATTTCAATTACCTTTAAGGCCGAAGCACAGGCAAGGGCATTGCCGCCATATGTTCCCCCAATTATGCCATTCTTCACTCCATCAAAAATCTCAGCCGAAGCAGTTATGGCACTTAGCGGCACTCCTCCCGCTATGGACTTGGCAGTGGCAATGATATCAGGTGCAGCTCCAGCCTCTTCCCAATAATTTGACACGAACATTTTTCCTGACCTGGCAAAACCAGTCTGAACCTCATCTGCTACCAGAAGAATCCCCTTCTCGTCACAGATTCTTCTCACAGCCTTAACCCATTCTATGGGTGCCGGAACAAATCCGCCTTCCCCCTGAACGGGTTCCACTACAATGGCAGCTATATGTTCAGCAGGTGAAGCCTCTTCAAATACCTTTATTAATTTCTCAATATAATAAGCTATAGCACCTTCCTCACTATATCCTTCCGGTCCACGGTACAGATAAGGGAACTCCGCCCGGTATATACCATCCGGAAAAGGTCCAAGACCTGATGCATAGGCTTTCTTTGCCGTCATGGTAGAAGCAAGTAAGGTCCTGCCGTGAAAAGCTCCTGAAAATACGATGACATTCGGTCTTCCGGTATAGGACTTTGCCACTTTCACTGCATTCTCAATGGCTTCTGCACCGGAATTTGCAAACATTGTCTTTCTTTTGGCAGACTTAACAGGAACGATTTCGTTCATCTTCTCAGCAAGTTTAATATAACCCTCATGCGTTACGATATTCATCATAGCATGAAAATATTTTTCAGTCTGTTCTTTTACAGCCCCTATCAGCTCCGGATGGCTGTATCCAATATTTAATACTCCGACACCTCCTACCCAGTCAAGGAATATATTCCCGTCCACATCCTCTAACATCGCCCCTTCCCCTCTGCTGATTACACAGGGATACACCGATTTGATGGCGCCAGGTACTGCCTCACTTCTTCTCTCCAATATAGCACTGGCCTTGGGGCCGGGTAATGGGGTATTTATTTTAGGTAACGCATCTTTTAGCATATATTCCTCCCTTTCTGCGTTTTTTGCGCATGGCAAACAAACAGGACTGTTTGCATATTTCCCCGTTTTTGCCTTTGTTTTATAAAATATACTTATTCATAATTTTTCTATTTGAATTATACTGGATAGCTTTTTAATTATCTTACATTTTTGGTTCCTCTTGCTGTTAAACCTTCGTTTCTTATCCAATATAAAAAGGAATCTAAAAGGGTTCTATGTTTGTAAGAGGAGGGTTAGATCTTTAATTCAGCTTATATATTAACATTCGCTATAATCCCTTAGCTCTTACTTAACCGCCAACCGAACTTTTACTTATAATGCTTTTCTGAATATCTCTCTTATTTTCTCTGTTGTAAAGACTACGGGATGGTTAGCCATACTTGGAGCCGATACCTTCAGACAATTTTCAGTAAGCCAATTCAGATCCTTTTCCTCCACACCCATATCTCCAAGAGTTTCTGTAAGCTGTAGTTCTGATAAGAGCTTCTTTATAGCAGGTACGAAATCCTTTTCATCCCTCCCCCCAAGTATCCTGGATAACAGGAGGAATTTATCCGGTGCCCCTTGAATAGAAGCTTCATACACATAAGGCGCAAGTGCCGCCAGGCCTTTTCCATGCACGACATTTTTGAGTCCGCTTACCGGGTGCTCCATTCCGTGAAGAGCCGTTACCCCCGCTGCTCCTATTACCATTCCTCCAAGAGTACTGGCAAGGCATAAATGCTCCCAGCTGTCCATATCTTCATTATCCCTATAGAGCTTTGTAAGACTGCCTGCAGCAAGTCTTGCCCCCTCTAAGGCCATAATGTCTGTTAAGGGCTGTGAAACAGCCGAGATATAGGCATCCATGTTATGGCAGAGTGCGTCAAAACCTACGGAGGCCAGCGTTTTCTTTGGCATGGTCTTCATAAGCAATGGATCGATAATGGAACAGGCAGGAACAATGGCACTGCAGCGAAGGGATTTCTTATCCAGCGTATCCGGATTCGTCATAACCGCAAAGCCGTTGCCTTCGCTGCCTGTACCGCAGGTGGTGGGAACTGCAAGGACCGGAAGTGCCTTGTTACTGATTTTTCTACCGTAAATATACTCATTTATATCACCGCCATTTACGGCTTGAAAAGCAATTCCTTTTGCTGCATCCAGGCTGCTGCCGCCACCAAGGGCAAGCACCATGTCACACTCTTTCGATAATGCCTGTTCTGCTCCTTCGTAAGCCGTGGTTGTAAGAGGATTTGGGGTTACTTTATCAAACAGAGAAAAGGCTAATCCGCTTTTTTTTAGAAGTTGTTCTGCCTTCTCAAGTAATCCGGATTCCCTGGTGCTTCTTCCACCGGTTACGATAAGTGCTTTTTTCCCAAGTGCAGCTGCCTTCTCCCCTATTAATTCCGATTTCCCACGACCAAATACCAGATTGACTGGCAGATGATATTGAAATTCCATATTGAACTCCCGTCTGCGTACTTTAGCACGCTTATAAACTCAGGGTGAGTGAAAGAAAGCTTCGCTCATCCTTTTATCCGCTGCCACAAAAAAGTTTGTGCCAGTTCCATATTTAAACAATAAACCGAAGGAATCTATCTTCGTCTTAAAGATCTAAGAGTTGTTATGAAATGATTTACTATAATATCTGGTTGAAGAGAAAACCAGATATCATTAAAACCGCCTTCTGAATTCTCTGCTTTGATATCCTTTTTTTATTGTTTCTCGTAACCAGAAGCAGGTATCAGAAGCAGCCGTTCTCCTGGCTCTTATTTCGTATTTACTGTTTTACCATTCTGTACATCTACAAAATAATCTTCTGTTAATCCATAATCTTTTAGTATGGTTAGCAGCGTGCCATCCTCCTTCATCTCATTCAGGCATTTATTTACCTCTTCTAAAAAGGCTTTATCTTCAAAACGTAAAGCTGCGCCGATCTGCCCGCTGGCTTCTGCTTCGTAGGGAGCTAAGAGTTTCAATTTTAAGGAACTGTCGGCTGAAAGGGTATAACCTGCAACAATACCATCTGTTACCACTGCATCCACCTTTCCCATGTCTACAGCAGTCATCAGAGTTGCCTGGTTATCATATGCTTCCAGTCCTGCAATTCTTCCTTCATCAAGCCACTTCTGGGCAGTTTCATAAAAAGTGGTTCCGGGCTGTGCACCTACTTTTTTCTCCTTCAGATCATCTTTGCCAGCGATAGCAGAATCAACCGGAATTACCACAGCTTCACCTTCCTGGTACCACTTGTCTGTAAAGGCTGCTACCTTAAGTCTTTCCTCTTTCACATACATGGCATCTACCACCATATCAATGTTATTGTTATTAAGCTCTACCAACAGATTGGCAAAGTCAACTACCTTCATCTGTATGTCCGGGATCTCAAGCCGTTTGCAGATCTCACGAAGGATTTCAATATCAATTCCCTCTAATTTCCCCGACTCCACGTCAGTGTAGGAGAAGGGAGCATCGTTGGAGGAGCCAATTAAGATATAACCTTTTTCCTTGATTTTCTTTAACATATCGGATTCACCGGTGGAAGCAGTGTCTTCTCCACTGGCTGCCGTATCTTCTGTTGAGGTCTGGGTATTATTGTCCTTCTTACTGCAACCTGTGAGTACAGAAAACGTTAATAAAAGTGTTAACAACAGTGTGAAGCCTTTTTTCAGATTCATTTTCTTCATAATCTTTCCCTCTTTCTTTCTGCATGTTTTCTAGGTTTATGGAGTTACCAGAACTAACGGACTCTTTTAAGCCGGCGTTCCACTACTCTGCTAAGCTGCGAGAGTGGAATACTTAATAACAGGTAAACGAACGCCAGAATGGTGTATGCTTCTACCGTAAGAAACGTCTGAGAAGCATAGGTCTTGGTGCGAAGGAGAAGCTCCTGTACCGTTATCATAGCTAACAGGGAGGTATCCTTAATGAGCATAACCAGGTAATTTCCGAATACCGGCACGGAATTTCTAAGGGCCGGCGGTATTATAAAATGAAACAGTACTTTATTCTCGCTAAAACCAAGAGCCAGGCCGGCCTCTCTCTGACCGGAATCAATGGCCAGAATGGCAGAACGTATAACCTCTGACATATAGCAGCCATAATTAATAGCAAAGCCTATAATACCGCAGGTGGTAGCTGCCAGCTGGATGTTGGTGTCTTTTCCTAACATGCCCATAATACCGTTTAGCAGTGTCGGTACAACATAATATATATAAAAGAACTGAACCAGCAGGGGTGTTCCCCTTACCAGTTCAATGATTACTCCAAGGGTTCGGCGAAGTATCTTATTCCTGGATATTCTTCCGATAGCAACTAACAGTGCCACAGCCAAAGCACAGACAAACCCTGCCAGTGTTATATAAAGTACAATACCTATTCCTCCCCAGAGACTTGGCCCCAAGGTCTCAAAGGCCTGTTTAAAATGCAATTCCATCTTTACCTCCCTTCCGCCGGCTGGCGGTACAAAATCTGATGTAAGAAGCCTGTCAGACACCTCTCTGCGTTCTTACAAGGTTCTTGCATAGTGAAATGGGTAATGTTTACTCTTACCACTATAGCACTCTGGCTAAAAAGGCTCTGGTTCTCTCATTCTTTGGCTGTATAAAGATATCACTTGGAGCACCTTCCTCTATCACATAACCACCGTCCATAAAGATCACCCTGTCTGCCACATCTCTTGCAAAACCCATTTCATGGGTTACCACTATCATGGTCATTCCTTCCCCTGCCAGCTGTTTCATAACCTCCAGGACATCCCCCACCAGTTCCGGATCCAAAGCAGAAGTGGGTTCATCAAAAAGCAGAATCTCCGGTTTCATGGCCAGTGCCCTTGCAATGGCTACTCTTTGCTGCTGGCCTCCGGATAGCGCCGCCGGATAAGTATCTGCTTTACTTTCCATTCCAACTTTTCTTAGGAGTTCCATGGCCTGCTCCTTTGCCTCTTTTACCGGAACCTTGTTTAGTTTCATGGGAGCATACATAATATTCTCCAGTGCTGTTTTTAACGGAAAGAGATTAAACCTCTGAAATACCATTCCCACCTGTTTGCGATAACCGGTAACTTTCTTTCCAAGACAAGTGATATCCTCTCCCAGATACAGGATTTCTCCCCCTGTGGGTTGTTCCAGCAGATTGATGCAGCGCAGCAAGGTGCTCTTACCTGAACCGGAGGGACCGATAATAACCACTACTTCTCCCTTGCTCACCCTTACATTGACATCCCTTAATACCTCCAAATCAACAAAACATTTGGATAGTTTCTTAATTTCAAGCAGTTCCATAACATCACCTTCCTTTTTTAAACAGAAAGAGGCAACGGAGCTTTTGTATACAAAAGCTCCGTTGCCTAAGTCAGATCATAATTCTGTTATTATTGATTACTTATTTTTGTTAAATATTACTGTGATTCGTTTATTTCTATTAATAAGCTTGTTTCTTACTGATAGCTATGTACTTTAGAAATGTACTTTTAAAAATTCTTACTGTTTACCAAATTGAATTTCTTCCGAATGATATCCGTTAAAATATCACAGGTGCCTTCCACTCCCAGCAGACTGGAATCCAGCATTACATGTTTATAATCCTTATCCGCCATAGAATAACCGCAATAATATTTGTGATAGGACTCTCTTGCCTTATCCACGGAGGCAATCATTTTCCTGGCTTCATCAGGTTTCATATCCAGTCTCTCCACGCAATTTGCCAGCCTTGCTTCATAAGGGGCATAAATAAATACATTGATAATATTCTTATGATCCTTTAAGATATGGTCAGCACATCTGCCTACGATGATACAAGACTCCCGTTCAGCAAGATCGATGATTATCTTTCTTTGTACGGCGAAGATAGAATCCTGTATATTGGTTGTTCCCATACCCAGTGGATAATTCATGTTAAAAAAAGCTGATTTCGCACTTTCCTCCACATCACTGACGGTTGAAACCGGCAGATTCAGATTCTTTGAGGTCATCTCAACGATATCCCTGTCATAATATTCAATTCCCAGCTTCTCGCTGACTAAGCGGGCAATAGGTCTTCCGAGACTACCGAATTGCCTCGCAATGGTTATAACAAATTTTTCACTCATACGGAACACTCCTTTCTTTTTAAGAGTCTCTTGAAGGAATTCATATTTTGTATATTCATTTTACGCTACACTATAATGCTCAACAATGGCTGTTTATTCCAAACTTTTTGGTGGTTATTGTACTTTAAGTACAAAGAGCATTGGTTCTGTGTTGTGATAATTGAATTTACTGGGTTTTATTTTATTTCTAAGTCACTGGCAATACAATGGAATATATTGTATAATTTCTTCAAATACATCTTACCCAATTAAACGTAAAGCTATTTCATAAGTATGAATGATTAGGAGAAAATAAGATATGTTAACCATAACAATATTGTTTTTTATTGGGTCTATAATAAGCCTCTTGGTGTGCATTTTTTCGATAGCGCTAAGAAAACGTATGTCGGAACATATGGCAGCCATTTTAATTCTTACCAGTATTTTTATGAGCATCATTTTCGGTATTATGTCTCTGACCTTTGGGTTTTTTGCACAGGATTACTTTAAATGAATTATTGGCAAAATGTATGCAGTCAACCGTTACGTACCTTTTTTCTCCTATGTAGTTATACCTGGATAAATAGGTAGATCTTTCATAATATCTTAGCATCCTGAATCTTGTTATACTGTTCTATAATGTATTGCTTCCGTTCCTCCTTTTCCATTTGCCTGTCCCTCCTGCTTCTACTTCTAATCATATAATTTATACATTTTTTACAAACTCCTTAATTAGCTGAATAAAAATAATATTGACAGTCACATTAAAGTGAATAATAATTATAAAATCATTTTATTAAAATTCTTACTATAACTGTACTCTAAAATAAACTCATAAAGGGGAAAGTCTATGGGAACACAGATAACCGATTTATATGAAAGTGCGAAAGATAAATACTTTATGACCCTCCATAGCGGAGAAGCTGGCCTGACCAATCCGGTTTCGTGGGTATATCTGGCAGAGGATATACAGAACACAGCTTTTCTTAAAGGTGGTGAGCTGGTAATAACCACAGGACTTTTTATCCAGAGCGGAGTTAAGCTTTATGACTTTATTTGCTCTCTTATCACCTGCAATTGCAGCGGAATTATTATCAACAACGGGAAATATCTAACACTGCCGGATCTTACCCCTGAGATTATTGAAATGTGCTCCCTTAATAAATTCCCGCTCTTTACCATGCCCTGGAAGGTTCATCTTATTGATATCATGCAGGATTACTGCAGTCTTCTTTTACATAACACACGCAGTACAGATCAGCTAAATGCTGCCTTTCAAGGCGCCTTGTATCAGACTCCCGTCCATGAAAATATACTTCTTACCTTAAATCAGTATGGCTTTCCCACACTGGCCGATTATAGGATCATCGTAATACAGAATCTAAAGAATACCACCAGAGTCACCTTTTCCCTGAACCGTTTGAAATTAAAATACCATCTTTTTGAACATGAGCACCGGCAGATATTGATTTATCTTATCTCCAAGACTCCTCCTTCTCTCCAGGAAATCACCGATTTACTCTTATTTTGCGGCAGTATAACTTTAGGTATCAGTAATGTTATTTCCTCCCTTACGGATATTGGCAGCTGTTATAAACGTGCCCGCTTTTCCCTTGCTGCAGCAGCTTTCTGGAATATTACCTCTATAAATTTTGATGAGCTGGGCTTTTTTCAGATACTTTTTAGTTCTTCCGATCCGGAAATGTTAAAATCCATTTATGAAAAGAACTTAGGAAGGCTGGAGCAGTTTGACACTGTCCATGACGCAGATTATATGAACACTTTACAGGTATTTCTGCTGTCAGACTGTAATCTGTTGGAGACCGCTTCAAAGCTGCATACCCATCGGAACACAGTAATTTACCGGATAAAGAAAATCAAAGAGCTGTTAGGTACGGAGCTTGATGCTGCCAACGTAAAATTCGACCTGCTGATGGCATTTTTTATCAGGGAGTATTTTTCCATCGGTTAACTGCTCAGGTAAATTTAAATCTGCGATTCCCCGGTTCAAATTCGGATTCACAAGATAGTGTACCTGATGAGGTAAAGAATGAAAAATACCGGGAAACTCTGATTCCACGTTGTAATTTAATATTGTTTAACTTTTAAAATCCGAATAAATCTAGAATCATTTATCCTTTGATATATTCCTTAGCAACGGTTGGATTACTTCCATCTTTAAACCGGAGGAGATAACATATAATAACGCACCGGAAAACAAAAGTTTTCTGTCATATTATATGTAGTGAGATTAACTTATTTAAAATTTTTGAAGAGAATCGAAAACCAGAAGTGATAACTGCTATTATAGCAGAACCTAAGATGTTCAGTAGCTTTACTGAAGCTCCTGGAAAACTAAGAATACTTCAATATAAATTACAGGGAGGGAAGAGTATGCCTTGGGTAACAAAATACAATTATTATGCGGCAGCCAAAGCGGAAGCATATAAAAATCTGGAAACTTCACTCACAGACATTCGAAGAAAGATAACAAATAACCTGTCAGATATAAATACTTATAAGAATAGGTTAAATGGGAAAGTCGGTTATATGGGAGGATTATCCGGTGATTATATCCGGCGTTACGAGATAAAACAGACTGATTATTTTAATCATTGCCAGCAAATAGTTACAAGCATTAATCATTTTGCGGAAGACCTAGAACAGGCAATATCACAATGTAGCAGTAAGAAAGCAGAGTGGAGCAGTAAAATTTACACAAGAGAATGGGAAGAAGATAGGGAGGTGCTGTAGTATGTCTGAAATAAAAATACTGAAAAATGGGCCTGCCGATTATCAGGCTTGTATAACTAGGATTGAGGACAAATTTAAGGAACTCAATATTCTGGAAGCAAATTTAGTTAAAAAATTAGAAGGTAAGGACTGGCAGGGAATCACCCGTGACAAGTGTGAAACCATGTTGAATTTAACAATCGCATATAAGAAAAAGATAAAAGAAATATTGTATGAGATGAATCAGAAGGAGCAGGAACTACTGAAGAATGTGAATAATTTTACCACTAATTCCAATGCGGTAAAAGCATTATAGGAGGCATGCAATGAATTATTATGAACTCTATGTATTAAACACCGTTATTGACGGTGAAGATATTCATTCTGTAGACTCATTCTCTAATAAAAAAATGACTGGAATAGCAGTGGAAGTAATCAAAGATGCTTTAATAGAAAACGGTCTCTTGAAAGACTATAAAACGTTAACCCCCCAAGGAGTTTTGGTAATAAATAGAATAAAACAATTTAAGGAAGCAAAAAAATATGTTAGAATACTTAATATGACAATTGGTTTTGTGAATGATGCACTAGGCATTCTGTTAAGATCAGACCCTAGTGGTAATTATTGGTTTTCTGTTATAAACATCAAAAAAAATTTAGAGACCGTAACAAAAGCCTTCCCTGAATTTCTACTGCTAGATGGAAAAAGCAGTGCCAGTCATATTGATTTCCAGATCAGCCCTGAAAGCTTGCTGCAAAAATATGAAATCAACGCAAAAACCAGTTTTACCTTAAGTACGGAGATTCGATCCTTAAAAGAGGAAAATATGAAGGGATACAGCACAAAGGAGTTATTTTTTGAGTCTGCAGGTAAAAAATATTGTTATGATTGTATTAATAATATACTGTATGAAAGAGACAGAAATACGTTAGTTGATTTGCTTCATAAAAGACTGGAGGTGGTTTAATGCCGTTATCTACAGCCAAAATATCTGTTCGTGAAACGTCAATGGAGGAAATTGCACTTGAATTTAGCAAGTGTGCCGCCTGTGTGAAGGAGATCATTACAGAGTCTGAAAAAATGAAAAGTATTATGCAATATAATTATAGCGGAAGAGCATCCGCTGGTTTAAATGATTATTTTACTGTCTTAAACCGGCATCTTGACATACTGCAGTTATGCTATGGGCAGCTGTCGGATTACACCACTATGGTTAAAGAGATAACTTTCATGATGGATAATTTTATTGGTAAAAACTTCTTTAACAACGGAAAAGGAGGTATCAAATGAACAAAGATTTCATATCCGACTATGAGGAATGGCTTTTTCATGAAAATGCCTGGAATTCCTATGAGGCCAAAGTAATAACTGCTGCTTCTTTCAGTGCATATAAATTGGCAGTTGAGGCAGCAAGGAAGATTTCTAGTAGCTCTTTAGACGGTATTTCGTCTCCGTATATCAGCGTTTTGGATTCTAAAATTGAAGCCTTGGAAGAGTCCAGAAAAAAACTTGGTGATTTCTGCAAAAACATTCATCTTGACGCAGAGAATCTTATAGACGATGTATTTAACTATGGTGTTATGAAAACATTGACGGATGTTTATGCTTTAAATCCAAATGATATTACCTGCACCACGGGTGGCACGGAGTATAAATTAAAAACAGCTATGGCAACCATAATGATTGACCCTGATTTAAAAGCCGACTTTTTAAAAAAAGCAGAAAAACTTGATAAAGATGAGGTGTCCGATGATTTAAAGGCTGGTCTGATTGATGCAGTCAGCCGGTATTATGACGGTGATGTTACCCCTTATATGAGAAATGATGCGGCATATGACATAAAGAATTTTAAGGAAGATATCGGGCTGGTAATTGAATATTATGAGTATATGAAACCAAAAGATGCAAAAAACATGAACAATTTACTTTCTGGTCTGGCAAAGGATAAAAACAGTAAATATCAGGAAGATATCCGGAATATTAAATTTATTGCTTATACGGCTCAGGAACCTTATCGCTCTTTGTTTTTTAAATATGCCAAGGATTTAGAAATAGGTGATTATAATTATCACGAAAATAACAGTGATGGAAAAGAAATGGCACAGCATTATAGTGGAAAAAACAAAAAATTATATGTTCGTTTTTATCAAAAAGACCCTTATAGTAAAAATAATGAAGGAAAGTATGATCCAAGAGGTGCTTATGCTACTTTCTTTCATGAAGTAGGCCATGCTATCGATGATTTGTCATTAGATGATGATAAATTTTTGTTTATCACTAAAAACTACAATTACACAACAGTGAATGCAGACGGGCCCACCGTTTTACAGGCAGCTGAAAAAGATGTCAAAGCTAATATAAAGAAAAGTATATTAGAATACATAGAAGACAAAGGATATGAGGGTTATGGCATAGATGTTGATGAAATCGTAAAAAGTATAATGACCTACAATTTTTCAGGGTATGATAAAGAATTGGTTCAGTATGAAATATATGACGCCATAACCCAGGAGTATAAAAATAAATTTTCCATGTCTGGTACAAATGCAACTATTTATTGTGGTATTTCAGATGTATACGGAGGATTCACTGACAACAAACTAAACGGTACTTATCATCACGATAACAGCAAAGAAGATGACACAACATATTGGAATAATCTGAAAGCGAATAATAAATATACCGGAAGTCAGGCAAAGGAATTATGGGCAGAAGTCTTTTCAAGGTATATGACATCAAATGAAGAATCGATACGGGAATTAGAAGCTTATTTCCCGACTGCCATGCAGCTTATGAATAAGCAATTGATAGAATCAAAGGGGAGGTGAAATAATCATGTATATTAAAAAAATTATCTTGTTCACAGCTATTATGGGGGTGTTTCTGACCGGTTGTGCAACAGAAAAAACGAAAGGAGAAGAAAACGTGGAAAGTATACAAAATTCACGGGATGAAGCAGCTAATACACCGTTAGCAACAAAAGCTTTCATACTTGAAACATTTCAACTTACAGAAGAAGATATCGAAAAATATGGCCTAGAGGAATTAATTTCATATTTTCAATTGACAGAGGAATATTTCCTGCAGGTAAAACAAAATTTGAAAGACTTATCTTATATAACCATTGATTTAAAAAGATTACAAGAACAAATGGTAAAAGAAAAGACGGAAGAAAAATATGACTTCTCCTACTTAATAAATGCAGAGAAATTCTCAGGGGAATTTCCAGATATGGCAACGATACGTTATTTGACTGTTTCGGACCAGCAAGGCACCGGAGGGACCTCTTTTGTAATAGACTTTGGTAAGGAACTGATTTATGATTCCTATTATTCGGCTAATCTTTATAGTGACATCCGAAGAGCTGATAAAGAAACTGTATTAAAAGAGGAGCAAAAAAATGACATAATTAAGGCTCTGGAAGAAGCAGAAATCTGGAAGTGGGACTATATGTATTCAGATAACAGTGAACCCGGGATGGCAAGCTGGTGGCATCTAGGTGCAGAGTTTGAAGACGGTACAATTGTATCCTTTAATGGTGCGGGAATAGTTCCTGACAATTATAGTATATTGGAAAAAGTATTATATAATCGTTAATAATTACAGCAGCACAAGACATTAATAAACAGGGGCTTCCGTGAACAAACGGAAGCAAAATGAAAAAGGTATACTCTATGATAAATAGGAGCTGCCTTCCTATACAGAGAAAAATATATCAGCAAAAAGTTCATTTTAACCCGCAGAACCCTATTTTCAGTACGGTTCTGCGGGTTGTCCGTTATTGCTAAGATTTTCGAAATCCCGTTTGCTCCATATATCCAAAAGCGCTTCCTATAAAGCCCCCTTCTTTGATGAACCTCTTAATATTTCTCTGTAAGGATGTCTCTTCCGGCAATTCCTCTAAAGGTAAGTCAAAATTCTTAAACACCCATTCCCTATAAGAGTTATCTTCCTTGTTCCACTCCTCAATGGTGTAATCCGCCTGAAACTGAAGAATTCTGGATTCCCGAGGTAGTACCTCCTTTAACCCCGGTGAGAGCATCCAGGAATCACAGATAAAATAACGGTACTTAAAATCCGGATAGTATTTAGCGAAGAAGTTAAGCGCCTGTTCATAAGAATTC
Organism: Anaerocolumna sp. AGMB13020; assembly: GCF_033100115.1. NCBI lineage: Bacteria > Bacillati > Bacillota > Clostridia > Lachnospirales > Lachnospiraceae > Anaerocolumna > Anaerocolumna sp. AGMB13020. The sequence goes on from NZ_CP136910.1 coordinate 2,834,271, forward strand.
AGACAATTTTCTCTGGTTATCCTGGCATCAGAAGGTATGTGCACACTGATTACTCGCTCCCCTTTCCAGTTCTCCATTTCAAATTCCAGTTCTCCCAAGCGGAACTCCTCCATGGATATCTGTCTGGGCGTCCACCATTCCCTATCAAAACCATAGGTATGATAGCTGACCAGATGCTCCCCTACAAATCTGGAAAAGCATTGAAAGGTATCAAAAAATATTTTCTGACCGATTCCTTTCTCTTCATAGAGCTTATAGGTATTAAGTCCGGTTACCAACTGTAGTGTCAGCATTTTTAAACCTTTATCATCTTTTCCCAAAGCCTTCTTTAATTCTTCCAGGGTCCTCTCCCATTCCCTACGATCGTATAACTTATCAGAATTTTCCTTTAACGCAGAATAATCCTGTTCTTTGTAAATCCTTAGAACGGTTTCCGTTACTTCCTCTGGCAGATTGATACCCATGCAAAGTTCCTTTAACGTCATATAGAATCTCCTATTCCCCAATAATTTGGTCTCAGTATAACATGTACCCAATCACACTTTCAACCGTATTAAAAAAGAAGGCAAAGCAGTGTTTTCTACTCCTCTTTCTATGATATCCAAATGGTATTGAAAAGCTTCCTTGAATATATTACTATAGGAATATACTTACGAAATATTCCATTTGTAAGAGTGGTTTACAGGGGGTACCAATATGTTGTTAAAAATAAAAGAATTTGCAGACTTTAGTGATATTTCAGTACGTGCGCTTCATCTCTATGACCGGCTTGGTTTGCTGGCACCGGCAGAGGTTGATTCTTCTAACGGCTACCGCTATTATGAATCTGAACAGATGAAGGAACTTAATACAATAATCAGTTTTAAAAAACTGGGGTTTTCTCTGGCAGATATTAAGGATCTAAAAGAAGACAGCTATTCCAAAGAAGCCGTTATGAAAAAGCTCCAGGAGAAAAAGGACGAGAATGACCGTCTTATCCAGATTCTTGCCTATAACAACGAAAACATCTATAACATGCTGTCACACCTTGCGGCTGAGCCAGAAAAGCCAGGTGCAAAAGAAGAGGCTTACAATCTTTCAAGAATCTATTGCCTTGAGAACGACAAGCTGGAACAGGATTTCTCAGATATTCTATGGTTATAAAGCAAATCCTGATAAACGTATGTTTATTACACCTGGGTCTTCCTTTCAATAACGAAATAAATTTACTTAATGAAAAACGCTTCTGGAGGTTTCGACAAGCAATGTGCTTCGAATACGTTTAAAAACTGCTGGTATCAGGCCAGGCGAGTACGGGAACTCAAATTTTTAATACTGCTGGTTTATACCAGGGTGTGTCTGAAAACTGCTGGTGACGAGCTGGTGACAGACTGATCCTGTCCCGGGCTATAAAAGAAACCTCGATTTTTGTATCTCGTGGAGGGCTATACCGTAAGTTTTAAAACACGGCTCAAAGGATTTTAAACAGTCTGTAAAAAAGCTGCTATTTGTAAAATTTTCATTGACCCTACACATGCGTCATAGTTTACACTTATTTCAGGAGGTGAAGCTATGACGTATTTTAGTTTATTTTACGAAAACCAGGAGCAGGAAGATTCAGCTAAAAAGCAGTCAGGGAATCAAGTATATTACCGGGCAAAGCAAAGGCTTGAAAAAAAGACTTACTTTGTAGGTGCCAGAATGGTTGTATCAGAAGAAGTTATAGAAGCTGGCAGAAATCTGCCCTGCTTTTTCCAGGATCTGAATCTGGAGGCGCTATTTCTTCCTGATAAGGATGAATACCTAACAGAGGAAATAAAAAATTATTACTTTAGTTTTCCGGAAACTCTCTCTCAAATCACTTATCGGCAGGATATCTATAAAGACCTTGACAATCCGCTAGTCTTAAATGGTTTAACTGCTTTTCGAAACAGCTTTACAGAAGCAGAGCGCTTTCTTGAATACCGGCACAAATCCGATTCACCGCTTCAACAAAGCAAGTATTATATTGATGCTGCCGTAATGCATTATGAGTCTGTCAGCAGGTTATATGATCTTTTAAAGGAACAGGTTAAATCCAAGGCTTTCCTTTCCCTGCTTTCTCATCTTACCTCGTTCCTGAACACAGACGGTTATTCCGATTTCTATAGGGAAGCAATCCGTTTGAAGGACAAACTGGAAAATATTTATTTCACCCTGACTATGGCCGGAAATGCTGTTAAAGTATATTTTCAAGAGAATACTGGAGTCACTGAAGATTTCGCCAGCAGCCTTGAGAAGGTGTTCCGTATTCAGGAGCACAGCCGTAATTCGATTCGGCTTTTCAACCAGCCTGGGTTAAATCCTTTTGAAAGTAAACTAATATCACTGGTGGAGAAAGAAAATCCAAAGCTTCGCAAAGAATGCCTGGAATTCACTGCTACAGCCAGACTTTTGACAAATGATATTCTGCAAAGGCTTTACAAAGAATCTGAAGTCTATCTGTTCGGGCATACCCTTGCTTCCAAGTTGCGGGAGAAAGGCTTTCTGTTGACTTATCCGGAATTTACCGAAACCAGGAGCCTGCACCTTGAAGGAATATGTGATATCGGTCTTGCACTGGCAGCGGGAAAGCACAGGGAAGTAGCGGTGAATGACTTGGTATTGATGGAGAGTAATAAAGGTGCTTTTATTACAGGAGTAAATCAGGGCGGTAAGACGACTTATGCAAGAAGTGTGGGACAGACCGCATACCTTGCAATGCTTGGTATGCCGGTAATTGCCACAAAGGCACTGCTGCCACACTTTAAGGGTATTCATACTCATTTTACCGTGGAAGAAAATCACCTGGTGAACAACGGTAAATTACAGGAGGAATTGCACCACTTAAAAGAGATCCTTGATAAAGCACCTACCAACTGTCTTTACCTCCTTAACGAGATGTTTTCTTCTGCAACCGCCGCAGATGCTTTTGATCTGACCAGCCTGCTGCTTCCGAAAATTTTTGCAAAGGCCGGTACTGTACTCTGTGTAACTCATGTTCCGGAACTGGCAAAGCTGCAGGCAGATATGATAAGCTTAATAGCCTCTGCCAGAGAAGAAGATGGCTATCAAAGAAACTATCGAATTCATCCGGGAGAGGCGGCACTTAGTGCAAGAGCAATTGATATCGCCTTAAAATACTGCCTGTCAGGAACACAGATAAAGGAGTGTATAACCAATGGAGATTAACCTTATAACTACTGATAATACCGTACAAAGGTTTAAGACAGACAGCAAACTTCTCCTGCGGGATTTGAAGCTGGAGCAGCTTTTAGATGTTATTTCTGATGGTGATGAGGAGCTGCGAAAAATAAGCAGTAAACAGTTGATGCTGCCTGCTACTCAGAAAACTGAACTATTAAAGCGACACTCTGTTCTAAGGGATGCAATCAAACATCCTGCGTTATTTTATGAGATTTACCATTCGTCCTGTCAGGCTTTAGATAAGATACAGACATACGATGATTCTACAAAACTAAAATATAATTACATCATTTCGGTGCCCAAGAAGATTCTGACTCAGGTTGAGACAGCCTTAGCAGCACTTACTTATCTGGAAGATATCAGCGGCAGGCTCAGAAGAGAAAACAATTTTACTGCGGAAGTACTTCTTTCCTTCTGCCATGAATTTACCGGCTATTACACGGAGCACTTTCTAAAAGAGGTGCAAACTTTCCTTCAATCCCTATCAGTCTTAAAGAAAACCGATGCCGTCTCTGTAGGTGCCCATCTTGGCAAAGGTCTTAAGATGACCGACATGTCACTGCTTCGTATTCTTGATAGTGAAAGCTCCTCCGAGGAAAAGAAAGGGTTGCTGTCCTATGTTCTGAAGTCAGACAAATGCTATGAAATTAGAATCGAAAATACCACTATTGAAAACGAAGTGCGGGAAATCATAGATGCCAGCCTTACCTGGATACTAAAAACGGTAAGTGATTTTAACTATACTGTGAAGCACCTGTTAGAGCAGTTGAAATTTCAATTCGGCTTTTACTGTGGTGCTCTGAATCTATATAAATTCCTGGAGGGACGTGGAATAAAGATATGCTTTCCAGTCTTTGCAGAAGACTCTAAGGTCTTAAAGGTCTCTGAACTACATGACCTGTTTCTGGTTATAAAGGACAATTCAGCAATAGCCAACAGTATTTCTTATGAAGGTGTCAGCAATTATATTATCACGGGAGTAAATCAAGGCGGTAAAACTACCTTTCTCAGAAGCTTCGGCACTGCACAGCTCCTGGCACAAAGCGGTTATTTTACCCCTGCCGCCCAGTATGTCTGCAATATATATCAGAGTATCTTCACCCACTTTCCAGAGGATGAAGATTCCAGCTTGAAACACGGACTATTGGAACAGGAATTATTAAAGCTTCACGATATTATAACCCGGATAGCTCCTGACAGTCTGCTGCTATTAAATGAGACTTTTGCAACTACCACCGATTACGACGCGGCTTATCTGGCAAAGGAACTCCTCCATGGTATAGAAGACAGCGGTATTACCTGTCTCTTCGTTACGCATAATTATGAGTTCAGTCACAGCCTTTATCGTAAAAAGCATAGCGAAAATGTCTTTTTAAGAGCAGACAGAGAGGAAAGTGGAGACAGATGCTTTCGTTTAAGCGAGGGTGAACCCCTTAAGACAGGGTATGCCTTAGATTTGTATCAGGAAGTTATGAAGGAGGCTTCCAGATAGAGCATTATTACAATTGAAAAAAGCTTAAACTACTTTTGCAGCTACTTTAAATGTTTTCAACATTAGTAACCGGAACAAAAGTATTTAAGCTTCTTTCATGATATTATCTTTACATACTTCAGTACTTACAGAATCTGTGCTGCAGTATATTCCAAACGTTCTTTTGCCGCCGCAATTCTATCCGCTTCTTCTTTGGTTATTGTACCAAGCTTTGTCTTTCCAACAGTTTTCTTTAATTCTGTAAGACTTTCTTTAATCTCTTTCTTTTTCCCTTTGTCCAGTTCCTTCTTTCTGGAGGCAAGAGCAGATTCCGCCTGCAGGATGAGGTTTTCTGCTTCATTTCTGATATTCACGGCCTGTCTTCTCTCATCATCACCGGACTCATATTGCGCTGCCTCTCGTATGGCTCTTTCTATTTCATCTTCAGAGAGGTTGGTACTGGCAGTAATAACAATATGCTGTTCCTTTCCAGTATCCATATCTCTTGCGGAAACCTTTAAAATACCATTGGCATCTATATCAAAAGTAACCTCTATCTGAGGAACCCCACGCATGGCACGCTTGATACCATTGAGCTTAAAATTACCAATCAGCTTATTATCTTTGGCGAACTGCCGCTCTCCCTGAAGTACCTTAATATCCACGGAAGTCTGAAAATTACCGGCTGTGGTGAATACCTGGCTGTATTTAGTGGGGATGGTAGAATTCCTCTCAATCAGTCTTGTGGCCACGCCTCCCATGGTTTCAATGGATAAGGATAAGGGTGTAACATCTAACAAAAGAATTTCCGTCAGTCCTGCTTCTCCTGCAAGCTTTCCTCCCTGAATGGAGGCGCCTAAGGCCACGCATTCATCGGGATTCAGGTTCTTGCTGGATTCCATTCCCATTAGCTGCCTGACTTTATTCTGTACGGCAGGAATTCTGGTAGAACCTCCTACCAACAGCACTTTGTGTAAATCAGCAGGTTTCAATCCGGCATCGTTTAAAGCATTCTGTACGGGTACTGCAGTTCTTTCCACAAAATCATGGGTAAGCTCATCAAACTTTGCACGGGTCAGATTTATGTCCAAATGTCTGGGACCAGATTTATCCGTAGTAATAAAAGGAAGATTAATATTGGTGCTGGTGGACGCTGACAGCTCTTTCTTCGCTTTTTCTGCCGCTTCCCTCAGTCGTCCTAAAGCAACCTTGTCCTTTGACAGATCAAGCTTCTCTGTTTTTTTGAACTCCTGTACCAAATAATCGGTTACCCTTTCATCAAAGTCGTCTCCTCCTAGTCGGTTATCACCTGAGGTCGACAGGACCTCGATAACGCCTCCTCCTATTTCAATTACAGATACATCAAAGGTTCCGCCCCCCAGATCATATACCATGATTTTCTGTGCTCCTTCGTTATCCAATCCGTAAGCCAATGCCGCGGCCGTAGGCTCATTGATAATACGCAGTACATTTAACCCCGCAATTCTGCCTGCATCTTTGGTGGCTTGTCTTTGTGCATCATTAAAATAAGCCGGAACTGTAATAACTGCCTCTGTAACCGTCTCTCCCAGATAACTTTCAGCATCTTTTTTGAGTTTTCCAAGAATCATGGCAGAAATCTCCTGTGGCGTGTATTTCTTACCGTCAATATTAACTTTGTAATCCGTACCCATCTGACGCTTTATGGAAGCGATGGTTCTATCTCCGTTGGTAACGGCCTGGCGTTTTGCCATATCGCCTACCAGCCTTTCGCCGGTCTTTGAAAAAGCTACCACTGAAGGTGTCGTTCTCTGTCCTTCACCGTTATTGATAACTACCGGTTTCCCTCCTTCTATAACAGCTACACAGCTATTTGTTGTACCTAAATCAATACCGATTATCTTACCCATTCATGTCCTCCGCGATTTTGGAATCATCCTTTTTGTTGATATTTTATATATAAAGCTCAAAATTATATTTTCAATAATTCAAGCTACTAATGATTTCATTTCTATATTTTTACGCCATCTGACTGTCATATTACCCTTTATATGGCTTCCATGTCAATTACAGGATTCTAAACAAATTATTAAATGTTTTGTATATGATGAAATCTAATTGATTATTATATCAGTTTATCAAGTTCTGGAGTATTCTAGTTCAATAATGTATTTAAATATTAATTGGAACTGAGGTATTTGAAAGTCTTTTGAATATATATTGATATCACAAAGAAATAAAATGGACACCGCTAGGAATATAACTAAATTTGGTGGTTATTTTTTAAGTCGAGACATATTTTATTATATTAATTATATTTTTTGCTATCGTTGCGTAATGGATAATGGAAAATAAAATAGGACGTGAATTACTTATTCAGTTCTATCAGGAAACTGCTGAATAACAAAGAATTGCTGATAATACTTGAGAAAAACGAACAAATGGATATTCTATGTTACCTATACAAAAAATATCTTAATGTTCCTTTAAATGCAATCGGCGGCAAGTCAACGACACAAGTCCATTATAATGATAATTTTTAGAAGTTCCACATCTTTTAAGCATTTACATTTATACTACACAATTAGTTATAAATAGTATATAATTGTTAAAAGTTAAAGGAGGTATATATGAAACATTTTTTAACTGGACTAGGTATTTTTATTTTTGGATTTATATTATTAAGTATATGCTCATCAATTTGGGGTAACGGAGGTAATGCAGACTCAAGTTTTTTAATACTGATATCTATATTTTATCTTTCTGCTATTATAGGAGGCTCAACATCTCTTATTTTAGAGGAACTTAGAGAAAGGAATAACTAAACTTAGAACAGATATTTATACATTGGTCAGATATGAAAATCTAAGACAGAAGAAGCACTTTACTTTATTCATAACTATGAAAACCTATAACCGATCCATTTATATAAAAATAACATTCCTATAAATGGAGCATCACCTCATGACTGAAATTTAGCCATATTGCGATGCTCCTTATTAATTTACCTTTATAACTTTTATTTTATCTTTGCCCTTTTATCTGTAATAACGTTACTTTGTTTATTTTCTATATTAGATGTAATTATCTATAATTATTAAATAACTTCAAAAATTGATTTCTTAACCTTCTATGAAGCCTGCGCCTCATGAAGTCTGCAGTAAATCCCTCCGCAAGCTATAAGCTCATCATGGGTGCCAAGTTCCGCAATGCCTGTACCCTCCAGCACAACAATAAGGTCTGCATGACGGATTGTGGAAAGTCTGTGGGCTATAACCAGTGTTGTCCGTTCCTTTGATATCTCATCCAGTGCTGCCTGAATCTCCTGCTCTGTCTTGGTATCAAGTGCAGAAGTTGCTTCATCCAATATGAGAATAGGTGAATTACGCAGAATAGCTCTGGCAATGGAGAGACGCTGTTTCTGTCCGCCGGATAAGCGTACGCCACGTTCTCCGATTACAGTGTCATAACCCTCCTCCATTTTCTCGATAAAGTCATGGGCATTCGCAGCTTTAGCCGCTGCCAGTACGTCTTCTCTGGTGGCTTCTTTCCAGCCATAAACAATATTCTCATATACTGTACCATTGAACAGGAAGGTATCCTGCAATACCATGGAGATATTATCACGGAGGCTTGAAAGAGTTACATCCCTTATATCCACACCGTCAATAACGACTGCACCAGCCTGAGGATCGTAGAAACGGTTAATGAGATTTGCAATTGTGCTTTTACCAACACCGGTGGTTCCCACCAATGCCACTGTCTGTCCTGCTCTGATATTCAGATTGGTTTTTTGAAGCACTGGAATTTCCTCACTGTAGGAGAAGGACAAATCCTTTAACTGAATATCTCCTTTTACCCGGGGAAGTACAGCAGGGTTTTTCTTTTCCTTGACATCAGGAACTTCATCAATGACCTCAAACACTCTGCGGCATCCGGCTCCGGCTTCACCGGCACGTTCCACAAGGCCGGAGAAGCTTTTAACCGGACCGTAAAACATAGAAAGATACATTACAATACCGACTATATCAGCAATGGCAATTTCACCTTTCCCCAGCAGATGTCCTCCATAAACAACTACGATAACCGTTCCAAGGGCAGTTATAAAAGCCAGAAGAGGATAAGTGGTCTCAAAGAAGAAGCTAGCCTTAAGATATGCCATGCTATGCTTAAGTGAAAGCCCGGATACCTTTTCTTCCTCATGCTTTTGCTGGTTAAAGATCTGGATCTCTTTTATACCGGATAAGTTATCCTGCACTGTTCCGGAAAGCTCTCCCCTCACCCTGGAATTCTCTTTCCAGACCGGGGTCACATGATGGCTCTGCCAGATAGTAATCCCCAAAAGTATAGGGATGGTTATAAGACTCATTAATGCCAGCTGCCAGTTAATCGTAAAAAGCAGTGCACCAACACCGATAAAGGTCAGTATATTTACCACAAAATCCGGTATTACATGGGCTAACAGGATTTCTGCATCCATAGCGTCATTTACCACTCTTCCGGTCAGATCACCGGTGCGGCTTTTGTGAAAATAACGAAGGCTCATATGCTGCAGTTTTCTATAGAGCTTTGTCCGCAGGTCCGCTACATAATGAAGTGCTGCATAATGGTTCAGATAACCCGAAGCAGAGCTTCCTGCTGCCTGCAGCGCTGTGGCTGCTAAAAGGAAGAGTCCGATTCGAAGAGCCTCGACGGCAAAATTACTGCTTCCGTCTGTAGCAAGGCTGGTTAGTTCTCTCAGCGCCCAGGGTGTATAAAATCCGGCAATCGTAGAGATTACCAGTGATATAAATGCAATGATTAAATATAGCCAGTACTTTCTGGCCTCTTTCAAAATTCGAAAAGAGGTCTTCATAGTCCTGCCACCTCCAATTCCGCGGTTTCTTCTTTGTTTAACAGGTCATAGGTAAGGCAGACAGGCCTACCGGTTCTTGGTTCATGCACAATCTCAGCGTCAATGGAAAAAGCATCTTTTAACACCTCCTGTGTCATTACCTCCTCCGGTGTTCCATGCTTAATAATCTTACCTGAGCGAATTGCGATGATATAATCGGAAAAACGTGCTGCCAGATTCAGATCGTGAAGCACCATTGCAATGGTACAACCCTGTCTGCGGTTTAAATCATACAAAAGCTTTAAGACCTCCATCTGGTGAGCCAGATCCAGATAAGTTGTTGGCTCATCTAATAAGATGAGATCCGTCTGCTGTGCAAGAGCCATTGCAATCCATACTCTCTGGCGCTGACCGCCTGACAGCGTATCCACTTCCCTATGTTCAAACTCCGTAAGCTTTGTTACCTTAAGGGCCCACTGAATGATCTTTTTGTCCTCCGGCATTAGCTTACCGAAACCCTTCTGATGGGGAAACCGTCCATAAGCCACCAGCTCACTTACGGTAAGACCGCTTGGAGCTGTAGGGGTCTGGGGCAATATTGCCATCTTTTTAGCGATTTCTTTTGTTGATAGTTTGCGGATATCATCTCCGCTTAAATATACCAGACCGGTCTTCGGCTTTAGGATACGCCCTACTGCTTTTAATACTGTGGATTTCCCGCAGCCGTTAGGCCCTATAATAGAGGTTATCTTTCCATGTGGAATATTCATATCCAATGCTTTTACGATAAGGGTATCATCATAAGCTATATCTAATTTTTCTGTTGAAATACTGTTCATATAATCCTCTTTCCTGAAATCCAAACATTAATTGGAACGTTTTCTATTCTGTTGTTAAAAGAGTTCATTTATCATGCAGGAATCTCACTCATAACGCAGGCTTTGACACTGCTGATTTGTCCACTTTTGTTAGTTTGCTTTGGCCAGCAGATATAGGAAATACGGTGTACTTAGAACCGTGATTACGATACCGGTTGGAACATCCGTACCCAGACTTATGGTTCGGGTTATGGTGTCTGCTAAAAGTACGATAATAGCTCCTGAGAGGCAGGACGCCGGCAGTAAAAGCTTATGATTGGGTCCTACCAGTTTTCTGGCCATATGGGGGCTTATCATTCCCACAAAGAAAAAGTTACCGCCCAGAGAGACACTCCCTGAGGAAAGTGCCACCGCTGCGATGGACAAACCGAGAAATTCTGCTTTAACCGCAAGGCCAAGTCCCGTCGCTGTCTGGTTGCCAAGGTGGAGGGTATTAAGCATTCTGGATTTATAGAACACATAGATGCAAAGGATCAGTGTCCAGGGTCCAAGAATGACAAGATACTTCCAATCATCTCCCCACAGACTTCCCGCACTCCAGCGCTGAATAAATTCCATCTGGTTCTGATCTAATTTCAGGGTAAGAAGTGTCGTCACAGCACCATAGCCGCTGGAGAGAGCTACACCCGTCAGAATCAGACCTGTAGGAGAGATGTCCTTCCCTTTACGGTAAGACAGCAGGTATATCAAAGCCGCTGCCGTCAAACCGCCGATGAAGGCCAGTAAAGGCAGTGTTATGGCTGAATAAGTTCCTTTTGAGGCAATAAAAACTACAAATATCAATACAAAAAGTCCGGAACCGGAGCTGATACCTAGCGTACCGGGACTTGCCATATCATTTCGTAATAAGCTCTGCATGATACAACCTGAAATTCCCATGCCGATTCCCACCAGTACAGCAAGAATTATCCTTGGCAGCCGGAATTCAAATACAATAAGATTCTCTCTGTCCGTACCTTTACCAAGTATTACTTTTAGTACCTCCATAGGAGACAGATTCATCTTACCGGAATTAATACTGATAACTGCAATAATAAGCATCAGAACAAGCATAATCAGGATTACGTTGATTCCGTGCCTTATACTAAATCGTTGTTGTTTTCTCATTCAAATTCCCTCCTTTGCTTTCTGGCAAGAAAGAGGAAATAAGGCACACCTACCACCGCAAAGATAACACTGATCGGCGTTTCATAAGGTTTATTTATAAGCCTTCCGGTAAGGTCTGCAAACACAGTCAGCAAAGCTCCGTATAAGCCAGAGGCAGGTATAATGTAACGGTAGTCTACTCCTACCATATAACGGACAATATGCGGTGTAATCAGTCCAACAAAACCTACGGGACCTACTACAATAACAGAAAGTCCTGTCAGCACCAGTACGATTATGGTTGAAACTCCCTTTACAAACCGTGTCTTAAGGCCAAGCCCCATTGCCACATCTTCTCCCAGGCTCATTACCGTAACGGAGGAAGACAAGGCAAGGGAGGCCAGTACAGCTACAACAAAAAAAGGTGCTACCAATGCCAACTCACTCCATTTGGCGCCTGCCGTACCTCCGGCAGTCCAAAAGGCAAGCGCTTGTCCTAATTTGTATCGGATAGATATGTACTGACTAAACGCACCAAATAGCATGGATATGGAGATGCCTGCAAGGACCAGCCGTTGAGGCGTCATACCCCTCCTACCAAATGATGCGATAAAATATGTCATACCGGTTGCTACAGCTGCTCCCAGGCAGGCAAATAGCATGACCTGTCCGTAAGTTCTGCTGGGCAGAAAAGCCATACATAAGGCCATGGCAAAGGTAGCTCCACTGCTGATACCCATAAGCCCTGAGTCGGCTAAGGGATTTCTGGTAGTACCTTGCATTAATGCACCACAGATGGCGAGACTGCAGCCAACTATGATATCTGCTACTGTTCTTGGGAATCGCAGGGTACGGATTATCTGATGTTCTGTAATATTAGGGTCAAAACGGAATACCGCCTCCCATGCGGTGGATAAACGCATATTGGCGGCGCCGAAGGAAATCGACGACGCCGTCATAAATACCAGTAATCCTAACCCTACCAGCATAATAAGCGCAAAATTTGCAGAACCTTTACGCTGCTCCTTTGTAAGGGAATGTTCCATTGTTGCAATCCTTTCTTCTTCTATTTCTTTTATACTCTCCGGAAATCCCTTTGAAACCGCTTACAATAGGAGTAATCCGGGATAATATCATACCAATTATTATTACAATAATGTACCTGACACACACTATTCGTTTATGTTAGATGTTTCTAACTCGTTGGTAATCTTAGCATGATTTATTTTTACTGTCAATCAAAAGGTCTGCTTCCTGCCAGAACTCAAAAGGATGAAAAACCATATAATCACTCTTGTTTACAGTAATCTGAGGTAGTATTATATTACTATTTTGGAGTTGTCTTATCACGTTTTGGATTATATTCTTTGATCTGCTGTTTTTGTTTTGTATACTTTAGAAGAATTTATCCACTCATTTTACTTCTTACCTGTTAGTTCCAGACATATAATGAACAAATAGCCCTAAGGATACCATTACCATGTCAGACCAAGAATTTTACACTTTCCGTGAATACTTTCGAAATGAGCATGAAGATCTTTCTCCTTCAGCGGAAGATTATTTAGAAATGATATACCGTCTGGCAAAGGATAGCGGGTATACCAGGGCAGGAGATCTGGCTCAGGCATTGAATGTACAGCCTCCTTCCGTTACCAGTATGGTTAAAAAACTTGCGGATATGAATTTTATAAAGTATGAAAAATACGGCGTTATAACCCTTGAGCCTTCCGGTAAGATCAGAGGAAAAGCTCTTTTACTGCGTCATAATCTGGTGGAGGAGTTCTTAAGATTTCTGGATATCAAAGACGGCTTATTGGGCGAGACAGAAAAGATTGAGCATACCCTGAACAAAGAAATACTTTGCGGAATTCAGGATTTGCTTGACTTCTTTCAGAGCAGACCTGAGTTGTTAAATGATTACAGACATTATCAGGCTAAGCAGCATGAACACTAAAGTAACGACTTAGCCTTTGTGTCAGATTACAATACAACCCTTTTAATCAGATAGCAAAATCAAATAGAATAATTATTTTCCGGCAGTATTCTCTTTATCTAACTGTCAACATTTTTATTACAATATTTTGAAATAATCTTAGCTTTACTATACCAAATCTCATCCTCGTCAATGGTTCCTTCAATTTAGAGAACAGTGAAGTTTGGAGGCCCCTTTGAAAGATGAGTACGGTAGACCTTTGTACTTAAGACTTGGCTGAAGCGGAATTGCTATACAGTAATTCACCTAACTGCCCCAGAAGATTGCCGTTACCTACAGAAATATTTCCTACTTTATCACAGATCTTCTCTAGGTATTCCAGCTCTTTCAGCTTATAAAGGGTCGTGTTCTCCTCCATCAGTTTAGCGGTATTTAGCAAACTTCTGGTAGAGGCTACTTCCTCCCTTCTTAAGATAACGCTTGCCTGGGCATTCTTTTCAGCAATAAGAACCGTATTCATGATATCCCTTATCTCACCGGGCAGGATGATATCCTTAAGTCCTGCATCGCGAAACTCTATATAAAGGCTCTCCTGCTTCTCCTTAAGCTTCTCAAGTACAATACCGGCAATGCTGTCCTTTTGTTCCAACAGATCATCGAATTTCAAACACCCCACATATTCTCTAAGCACCAGCTGTGTAGTTACATAAATCTGTGTTTTATAATCCTTCAGGGAGTTATTTATTTTTACCGCATCTGTAATCCTGTAAGTGCACACAAAGTTCAGCCGCAGGGATACCTTATCTGCCGTTAGTATCTCCTGACTGTTGACATCCATCTGTTGAGAACGCATATCCACGTTCTGGCAGGATACCCTTATGGAGGAGTTCCAGAAATAATAGACACCAGGTGAAAGCTGCTCCTTGAATTTACCATCGTAAAAGAGCAAGCCGGTTTCTCCCTCTGAAACAATATACTGGCTGTATAAGTTTGTCGGAACAATAGACATCATTACCCTGGGCAAAGCTACCTCCGGCGAACTGGTATCGATTAACTGGAAGGTATGCTGGTGGAACACGTTCCAGAAATAAAAGGTACCTGCCCTTAAAGCTTCGATTAATCTACCGTCCTCATAATGGAGTGCTATGTTTAGATCCGGAACTTCGATCTTTGTTACGCTGTCGGCAAAGGTCTTATCTCTTAATAATACCTGAATGTCGACCTCTTTTATGTTTACCTGCCTGTAGACATTTGTCTGAAAGCAGGTTTCACCTGCTACCGGATATACCCTATGTATACCGGGGCTCAGCATACGGCGAAAGGTACCGTTTCTGAACAGGAATCCTCTTTCATTTTCTTTGATGATTATCTTCATAAAGCCCTCACCTTCTGCCACCGGAGCGGCAAATAACTACATCGTTTATGTATACATTATTCTTTGTTTCGTAGCCTGAATTTGCGTAAATACCCACATTACTTTAAGGGGAGCATGGTTTAAGTAATTTTGGGTCTTATCCGGCTTTCACAGCATCCATGAACATGGGATAAGCTTAACGATTACGGTATCCACCTGCTGCAGGCCTAAGCTCTGCTGCGCTGCGATGATCTGCAGCACCGGGTATTTACACGCCTTCGGGTTTGGTTACACTTAACAGGTGTAAGAGTGGAGTTGAACCACAGGTCGTTGACCTTGCCTTAAAAGCAGACTCCCTAAGTCTGTGCCTTAACCACTTGGCTAACCTCTAAAAGGTATGGGATTCGAACCCATGAATTTGATGGTATGCTCTACCTTTGAGCTAACTCTCCCGGAGTGGAGGAATCGAACCTCCGACACTACCGTTTGGACAATGCTCTACCGCTGAGCTACTTCTTGCGAAGGGTGGAATCGAACCACCGCCATTGTCTGAATCCTGTCTGCCTGGAACACAGTACGGCATGACCGCTGCGCCGCGAGGCTTATAAAGCCTTCGCTAAAGCTGACAATCTATATTATGGCCTGGGCCAAAATAACATTAGTTAAATACTTCTTATTTCATATTAGTTACCACAGTATCGAATCTGAGTTCAGACACCTTTATCCCTTAACAACACCGACCGTCTTCAGTCGTTTTACGGGCTTAACCAGGTCTTTCTGATTCTCCATAACCTCATCGATATCCTTATAAGCGAAACGGCTTTCCTCTGCAACATCCTTTTTGTTATGCTTTCCTAATACTACTCCCTGCTTTTGCAGGTCCACCATAACCTCTTCGGCAGTAAAATTCTCCATTGCACCTTTTCTGGAGTATCTTCTCCCTGCGCCGTGGGAAGAGGAATGAAAGCTCATCTCATTTCCAAGCCCCTCCACTACATAGCTGTAGGAACCCATGGCGCCGGGAATTACTGCCAGCTCACCTTCTCTTGCTCTGGTGGCACCCTTGCGGTGCACCCACACTTCTTTGCCGTAGTGCTGTTCCAATGACGCATAATTGTGATGACAATTGATTTCCATATTGTATTCTAAAGTAAGGTTTGTGTATTTACCCATCCATTTATCTAAGATTGCTTTTACCGCTAACATCATACGCAGTCTGTTCTCTTCAGCAAAATTAAGCGCCAGGTTCATCCAGTTGATATACTGCTTCCCTTCTTTTGTATCTACCGGGAGAAATGCCAGCCGGTATTCATCCGGTACGCTGCTCTTCCATTTACTGTTTAATTCTCTGGCGGTTTGATGAAAGGCATCACATACCTGTTTGCCGAAATTGCGGCTTCCAGAATGAATCATGATACCAAGATACCCCTCTTCATCTTCCTGTAATTCAATAAAATGATTACCCCCTCCAAGGGTTCCCACCTGGAAGTATCCGGCCTCTAACTGTCCCAGTAGTTCTGCGTTCGCCTCATATTTCTCAAGTTCTTCAAAGGCTCTTTCCAGGGTATTGCAGGGCTGAGGATGTTTATGGTGATTGAAGCCGACAGGGACATTCCTTAATATATCACTGATGATCGCCTGTATCAGTGATCCGCTGCCAGTCTTGATATCTTTTATTTCCTCCACAAGAATATTGGTTCCTACAAAGGCCATTCCGCAGCCGATATCTACCCCCACTGCATTGGGTACAATTACATCTTTTGCTGCAATGACACCACCAATGGGCATTCCCATTCCTGCATGGGTATCTGGCATTAATGCCACCCACTGGTGAAGAAAAGGCAGTCGGGACAGATTGTAGGCCTGCTTTAAACAGGTTTCTTCTATGCTCTTTTCTCCATCAAGCCATATTTTAATGGGGTGGTCAGTTTCTTTATTTGCAATTACAAACATACAATCACTCCTTTCATTCTTTTCATTGTTTCTGTTTGCTTGCTATGCTATGATATTAGCATATGTTTCCAAGGGAATCATTTAAAAAAGTTTGCGAAAGTGAAGAATACGATGGGAGAATATCACGAACTCATACGTAATTTTGATAAAATAAGAGATTATATGCGGGACTTTTATATTTATGGCTTTAAATCACGAAGTGATTTTACGAGAAAGTCTGCCCGCACTTATGATAATGAAAAACGTCGGATTGAGAGCTACATGGGCGAATATATGAAGTGGGAGTATACAAAGACCGGCAAGAACCTGTTCATCTCCATGGACTGCGCACGGCTTCCCCTTAACCCCCTTTATGCTGCCTGGAAATCAAAGACCTTTACCGGCAACGATATCATGCTCCACTTCTATCTGCTGGACATACTGGGCAAGGATTCCAGGCTTTCCATTGAAAACCTCACCGATCTTATCTGTAGCAGAAGCGGACAGGTCTTTGACCCCCAGACTGTCCGTAATAAATGCAAGGAGTATGCAGACCTTGGTATCATAAAAGCCGAAAAGCAGAAAAAGGCTCTTCTTTACAGCCTGTCCGATAATACCTTTAACCAGTTGCTTCAAAGTGCTCCTGGCTTAGGGGAGGCAGTGAAGTTCTTTCAGGGAAGTGTGGCTTTCGGTGAAATCGGCAGTTTTATTATGGATAATCAGAGGCTGGAGAATGACCGTTTTACCTTTAAACATTATTATGCCGCCCATACCCTGGAGGACGGTATCTTACTTGACCTTCTTTCTGCCATCAGAAACAGTTGTGCTATAGAGTTTGTTAATGTAAATGAATCAGGTACCAGAGTTTCCACCTTCAATGGAATTCCCGTAAAGGTCTTTGTCAGTGCTGCCACCGGAAGGCGTTACCTTTGTTTATATAAGACAAAGGAGAAGCGTTTCTTCAATTACAGGTTGGATCATATAAAAGAAGTATCCCTAAAAGACTTTTGCGAAACAGCCGGACAACACCAGACAGACCTTGAAAATAACCTTGACCGTGTGTTTGGTGTGAGCTTCGGCGGGCAGAATCGAAAAGAAATCGTTTGTATGAAGCTCTATGTAAATGAAAAGACAGACGGCTTTATCCTGGATCGTTTAATCCGGGAAGGACAGGGCGGAGAAGTGCTACGCCTTGAGAAAAATACCTATCTGTATACCAAGGAAGTCTTTGATTCCAATGATATGTCTCCCTGGATTAAGACCTTTACGGGCAGAATTATCCAGCTGGAAGGCACCAATCAGACAGTGATAAACCGTTTTTACAAAGATATCAAAAGGATGAAGGAAATGTATGAAGATTAACAACCATTTATTCTCAGAAGTTTACGGCTGTTACTTTACAGTAGTAAAAAGGATATTAGAGCAGGCTGAGGGAGGTCTTACCCAGGCTGAAATTGAGTCAATGGTTCAGGCCGATGGCTTTTATGACAGCGCCTTTCATCTGCTGCCAAAACTCTTCTCCGGCGAGTGGAATCTCATGGAACACAGAACTGACGGCAAATATTATTCCAGACTTCTTTCCAATAATCTGACGCGCCCTATGACTGATCTGGAAAGAGCCTGGTTAAAGGCTCTCCTTACAGATAAGCGAATACAACTATTTATTGATCCAGAAGAAGCCGCCGCCCTTAAAGAGGTATTAAATGAAATTCCTCCCCTGTTCCTACCGTCCGATTTTCACTTTTATGATTCTGCCGCTGATGGAGACTCTTACGAGGAAAAGCGGTATATTGACAACTTTCGGTTAATTTTAAAGGCATGTGAAAGTCAGACCCCCTTATCTATTCTATATGAAAGCGGTAAACAGAACCGGACCAGGCGATTCGTTATACCCTATAAATTAAACTACTCCTCCAGGGATGATAAGTTCAGGCTCTTAGGTGTAACCTGTCAAAAAGGCGGACATTTTAAAAAAATAACGTTAAATCTTACTCGAATCCTTACCGTAGAACCTTCTGCCGACACCTATTCTGAGAACACGGAGATAAACTCAACTAAGACTTTTCCTGTAGCCTGCGCTGGTGCTTTAACGGAAACATCTGCTAATATTAAAAGTCCTTTTCCTTTCTATCAATTTTTCAGAGAGACCAAATGCAAGGAACCCATTGTTTTGGAAATATCAAAGGAGCGTAACGGTCTGGAGCGTTGTATGCTGCAGTTTGCTTCCTGGGAAAAGCAGACAGAATATGATGAAGCGCATGATTGTTATGTATGTCGGATCTATTATGACGGCCAGGATGAGACTGAATTGCTGGTTCGGGTATTAAGCTTTGGTCCGGTGGTAAAAGTCCTTGGTCCGACAAGCTTTCTAACGCAGATCAAGGAACGGGTTCGAAACCAATATCGCTTGAACACCTGGGAAGAACCGTAAAGTCGTGTGAAGTCGGGTCTAACTATTAAAAATATAAATGCATATTTATTACAATATACACGCTCATGGAATATATGGTATATTGTACTATAGGAATACAGGTTATTCATATCACAAATACGTTTATAAAAGAGGTATACCAACCATGAAAATTGAAAAAATTTATACAAAAAATACTGCCTACCAGAAATTCGAGGTTCTTAGAAGCAACCGTAATAAACGTTATAAATACCAGGAATTTCTTATTGAAGGAGTTCGTAATATAAACCAGGCCATCGCAAAGGGATGGAATATCAAATCCTTTCTTTATTCCAATGAAAGAAATCTGTCTGATTGGGCGAAGGGGGTAATTCACAGCACTTTTACGGAAATCAATTATGAACTGCCGGAAATTCTTTTAAAGGATTTAAGCGGAAAAGAAGATACTTCTGAAATTATGGCTGTAGCCGGAATGAGGGAGGATGACCTTAATACCATAACACTGTCAAAAAATCCAATGATAGCCTTGTTTGACAGACCCTCCAACAAAGGAAATCTCGGAACCATTATTCGTTCCTGCGATGCTTTAGGGGTTGAATGCCTTATCCTGACCGGACATGCCGTTGATCTATACGATCCGGATGTAATAGTATCAACAATGGGCTCCTTCTTTAATATGCAGGTAATAAGGGTTCCTGAGACTCAGAAGGTTCTGGATTTTATGGCTAAACTGAAGAAACAGTATCCGACCCTCCAGACCATCGGCACCACTGCACATAAAGAATACCCAATTTACGATTTGAATTTATCCGGGCCAGTGCTTTTTATGCTTGGAAATGAAACAGATGGATTAAGCAGGGCTTTTAAGGACAGTTGTGATATTCTGACCACCATCCCCATGGCAGAGTCTTCTTATGCTACTTCCTTTAATGTTGGCTGCGCTGCGACGGTGATGTTTTACGAGGCCTCCAGACAAAGAGCACTGACACTTTCCTAAGTTGTAACCGAACCATATTATATTACCCTTTATTTGTCATTTGTCATTTAGCAGCATACGGTATTGCTTTATAAACATTGTAGTAAAAGGGAGTAACTTTATACTGGAAATATGCCCGAAATGGGAAATCACGGAGCTATTGCAGCGTGATACTGGCTTTTTGGTAATGGAAGCAGAGTTCCCTCACTTATAACCGCAGGTTTATGGACAATGGAACCGTTTCTGGTACAAAAGCGGATACTTTTGATAATACAGGCAAAACTGTCTCAGAGGTGGCAGATTACGTCACCAGGTGGGTTAAGGGAAGCCTTTAGAAAAAGCTCTTCTGATAATCAAAATAAAGTATAGGTAAAAGCTCCCGGCGATTTCTTTCATTCCTGTAACAGGTATTAGAAAATGCCGGGAGCTTTATTTAAGTTTAATGAAACTTCAGACCATAACACCAGGGTTATTGGTGGATTAACTTTTTGAATATATTTAGAATAATTTCCCCACAAGCTTATATATCACTGTCGTACAGAAACATACTGCGATTGCAATAATGGTTGGCAGTAACGCTGAAACAATGGTCCATTTAATGCTACCGGTCTCTTTTCGAATTGTTATAAGAGTCGTAGCACAAGGCCAGTGAAGGAGGCTAAAAAGCATGGTGTTCAATGCCGTCAGATACGTCCAGCCGTGTCCGACTAAAATATTACGAAGTGCTTCCAGGCTGTCATACTCTGCCATAGAACCAGTGGACAGATAGGCCATTAATAGAATGGGCAGAACTATTTCGTTAGCCGGCAATCCAAGAAGAAATGCCATTAAGATATACCCATCAAGTCCGATTAACCTGCCAAAAGGGTCAAAGAAGTTCACCATATGCCCCAAGATACTAATATCACCAACAGAAATATTTGCCAGTATCCAGATAAAGGCGCCGGCCGGTGCGGCTACTACTACCGCTCTTTTAAGTACGAATACCGAACGATCAATCATTGAGGTATATAATACCCTTCCGATCTTAGGTACTCTGTAGGGAGGAAGTTCAAGGGTGAAGGTAGAGGGAATACCTTTTAACACAGTCTTTGATAAGAGGTAGGAAACAAGAAGGGTAACTACGATACCAATAACAATCATAGCAGTTACCGCAAGTGCCGGCATGATGCCAAAGGTATTTCCTCCCAGTGCCACCAGAAAAACACTGGATATGGCGATAAGGGTAGGAAATCTGCCGTTACAGGGTACGAAGTTATTGGTGAGGATTGCAATCATTCTCTCTCTTGGTGACTCGATAATCCGGCAGGATACAATTCCTGCTGCATTACAGCCAAACCCCATAATCATGGTAAGACATTGTTTCCCATGGGCACAGGCTTTTTTAAAGAGATGATCCATATTAAAGGCTACTCTGGGCAGGAAACCCAGATCCTCCAATATGGTAAAGAGCGGAAAGAATATAGCCATAGGCGGAAGCATAACAGAAACGACCCAGGCTAAGGTGCGGTAAAGTCCCAGTATCAATACCCCATGAAGCCAGGCAGGTGCATTCAGATAAGAAAATAAATCTGTAAATTTATCTTCTATATAAAATAATAAATCCGCCAGCAGTGAGGAAGGTATATTAGCACCTGTAACTGTAATCCAGAAAACAAGCGCCAGGACCAGTAACATGATGGGTAAGCCAAACCGTTTGGAGGTGATAATATTGTCAATTTTCTTATCTCTTGCATTTACTTCACTGTCCTCCTGAATGCATTTCGCTTTCAGGTCTTCTATACGGCGATAGATTGCTTCTGAGATTCCGTCCCTTAAGGTCTCCTTATCCGGCAATTCTTTCTGTAATACAGAGAGAGACCGATTATCTTCCAAGGCAAGCTCTCCCATATGAGCTGACATGGCACTTAAGAGTTTTTCATCTCCATCCAGCATTCTAAGAGCCATCCACCTTACGGAAACATCTGCTGACGTATCCCTGAGATCCGGTAATAGTAGCTTGATCAGCTCTTCTACTTTATCATCGTATTTTACCGGCACCGGTTTTGGAATTATCTCTCCTGCTGCAACCTTGACTGCCGTCTCCTTTAATTTCTCCACGCCGATTCCGCTTCTGGCAGCGCATAACACAACTGGTACGCCAAGGTCTTTCTCAATTCCCTTTGCATCAATTTTAATATGCCTCTTCTTTGCTTCGTCAATAAGATTGATGCATAATACTACTTTAGTAGTCAGTTCCATTACCTGAAATACAAGATTTAAGCTTCGCTCAAGACAGGTGGCATCTGCAACAACAATAACAGCATCTGCATTACCAAAACATATAAAGTCTCTGGCCACCTCTTCTTCTACCGAGGAGGCAAAGAGCGAGTAGGTGCCTGGTAAGTCCACCAATATGTTCTCTTTGCCCTCCTGTCTGAATTCACCTCTGGCATTTACAACTGTCTTACCAGGCCAATTGCCTGTATGCTGATGAAGTCCGGTTATGGCGTTAAAAACAGTACTCTTTCCGGTATTCGGATTCCCTGCCAATGCAATGATAAACTGTCCTTCTTCTTTGTCGATACGGTATAGATCCGTCATTGCATTGTTTTGTGTGGATTGATAGGTCAACCCCATTATAGCCTCCTTTATATAAAATTAATTTAATCCGTTACAGATATAAGGGAAGCCTCTTCTTTTCTTAACGCTATCATGGCTCCCCTGATGCCGTATACGGTAGGGTCTCCGGAAGGTCCTTTGCGGATGACCTCTACCCTGGCTCCTTTGGTCAGTCCTAATGCCAGCATTCTCTCTCTTAGCAGGTCAGAAGCCCTCAATTCATAAACTGTGGTATGTGTTCCAACGGAAATATCAGTCAGCTTTTTCATTTATATCAACCTCACTTTTTTAGAATGTTTTAACTTTTTTAAATGAAACTAATTTATTGTATGAAAATAGTCTAAAAATGTTCTATGAGGAGATAAAAATTTTTCTTACATACCTGATATGAGGTATCAATATTATTCAATATTCCCTGGCTTGTCTCTTAATTTCCTGTTGCCTTAAAGTTTAGGAAATAGCCAAAAATCTGAGAGTTTTATAAAGATATTTCTATAGAATGGAATACTCGATGGCAGCAATCATCCATAGCTGCGGGAACCATTGCATGATATTCCAGATGCCGATACCATATAAGTTAAACTCCGGTACAAGTTTTAGAAACACATCATAGCTTCTTGCATCCCAGAAGCGCACAAGGTATTCATCTCCCGAGTAGAAATAAAAGGATACGGAATTGGTCAGAGGGTCATAAAGAATCTGGGCATTATTTTGTGCCGCCAGCTCAAGGGCTGCCCTATAGCTGATAGCCCTGCCCTGGGAGATACCGGCAATAAAGGGTAATTGATAGATATAGCCCTGGACCGGTAACCCAAAAGAGACCATATCAGAGGGTACCATCTTGGTAAAGTCCGCTATGATCCTGCGATAGTTTTCTGTACAAAGGGTTCCAAGAGATAATCTGTCAGAGTATCCGAATTCATATACAATCAAAGTAATTCCTGTCAAGCCCTCTGTCATAAACTTGTAATCGAAACCGATAATAGGATTTTCAAAGGTATCCATTACTTTATAACCTGCGGAAGTAATACTTTCCAGCATTTTCGTAGCATGTCTGCGGTATTTTTCACGGTATCTGGGATGGATATAAGGTGTATGAAAGCTCACCCCGCTGTACCCCTTGGTTTCCAGGTTAAAGAGAATTTGATTGATAAACCTGTCTTCGATTGTTACATCAGATATTATGGAATTGACTACCTCCATAGCTTCTTCATTATTATGAGAAGCCGGAATAATCATCATTAACGGTTCTGTTCCATATGCTTTTGCAAGTTTAATAATGTCTTCATCCGCCAAATTATTCAAATCACCTGTTGCAGAAACCGTATAACTATATACCGTGAGATAAGTCAGATAAGGCAAGGTCATCTGTAGGGTCTTTGTATCAATAAAGGGGTATGCAAAACCATTTGTCGCAATTGTATGTCCTTTTTCCCCTCGAAAGCTGATAACAATTTCATCTCCTGAATAAAGAGACTGGCTATCCGACAATTCCGGATTATACCGAAGGAGCTCTATTACGGTCTTGCCATAGGCATCTGCAATCTGTAATAAGGTATCTCCTTCTTTCACGGTGTAAGTAATTTCGGGAATAAGGATAATAAGGGCTTCTCCTATTACCAGTGAGTCCTCAGCCGTTAAGTTATTATATATTTTTAGTTTCTTAGCAGATACACCATAATAATCTGCTATGGAGAGAATAGTCTCTCCAGCTTCTACCACATGAATAATCATTACTGCCCTCGAACGGTTTTGTTTCATTATATGTGATTTATAGACAGAGGTTTCTAAGAAAGTAAATTATGGACACCAATCCTGCTTCTCGTTGAGACAATTAAGCAACTGAGGGTTACGTGTCTTGAAGTGCTTGCAAAATATTGTCCTTTCTTGAAATACTATCTTTCTTGTAGTACTATGACAGTATGGGCTTTTATAAATTTTCTATAAGATACATTCCCTTGATTTCCCTCTTTAATGCCACACGAGCATAAACCTTATAGTAATATTACAAAGCCAATTAAACGAATAACAAAATTTTAAATCGATTAATTGAATAGCCATTGCCGAGGGTATACTAGTGTGTGTCTGAAAACTGTTTGTGCCCGGACTGAAGGTTCTGCTTTGTGGGAGGCAAATTGCGAAAAACAGCGCGGCGGACTTTCGAATGTAGCGTTGTTATGTTCCGGTGTTACGTTCCCATACTGCAACGCAGAATGTAGCGGTATTAGCCCAAACTGCAACGCAGAATACCGCAAGATGGAGCCTTCGGAATGGTACAATGAATTGCAGGGAACCTTAGAGAACAAAATGAAATAATTTCCTATTCTTAAAAAGGGAGGTACTTATGTGCGGAAGATATTATATAGATGATGATACAGCCAAAGAAATAGAGAGACTGGTAGAAGCCATCGATAAAAAGCTCAGTGAAAAAGCAGGGAAAAGGGATGTCCGTCCTTCTGAACCGGCAATGGTCCTCACTGCCTCCGATAAGGCTATGCATTCGGAGGAGAAGCACTGGGGATTTCCAGGTTTTCAGGGAAAAGAGCTGATTATCAATGCCAGAAGTGAAACTGCCCTATCCAAAACAATTTTCCTGGACAGCCTCCGAAATCGGCGGTGTATCATACCTGCTGCGGGCTTTTATGAATGGAATGCTTCCAGAGAAAAAGCTTCCTTCTACCGTGAAGACTCCAAGGTTTTATTTATTGCGGGCTTTTATAGCTCTTTTCAGGAGAAGGACCGGTTCATTATACTGACTTCACCGGCGAATGAGTCCATGATTGAAGTCCACGACCGTATGCCCTTGATCCTGGAACGAGAGGAGCTCTTACCGTGGTTAACGGCTCCTGACCGTACAGAAGAATTATTACAAAAGAAGCCCTGCCAGCTAAAAAAGGAAATGGATTATGAGCAACTGCGGCTGCCCTTTTAGCAGGACCGCCGGACTTGCCATTACCCTTGCTTTTCCGTAAGCTACAGGATTATTCGTTAATTGTTTTTATATTTACAGCTCTTTATCCTCCTCCCGTAAGCTGACGCCCTGAAGAAGCCTCTTATAATAAGAACCATTTGTATAAAGAGCTCCTACAGGGTTATGCGCCAGGACACGATCTTTTACCACAAGATAGGTAACAGGTGCGTCGGAATACTTAATAAACATAGAATCATGTCCGACACAGAGACCGCAGATAACATTTAAGTCCGTATTCTCTTTGTTTAATAGCTTTGCCTGCATAATAGGATTACAGGCTGACTCATGTTGTCCGGGACGAATCTTATCCTCTTCCCTCACCCCAAGTGCCGATTTGTCTTTTGCGCCTACTTTACATATAACTCCGTAGGGTTCAAATCCATTTGCTTTTAATACTTTCTCAAATATCTTACTCTCCTGGATCAGTCCCATGCAGGAGGCAATCCCTATTTTTTTAGCCTTTATTTTCTTAGCAAATACGATGACTTCCTCAACTCTGGTAAGCTGTCCGTAATATTGCCCTTCCACCTGTGCTGCCGCGACAGCGATTTTTTTTATCTCCGGATCCTTGTTATATATCTCCAGACATTCCTCCAGTATTTCTTCGTTCTCCTCGCTGGTAGTCAGACATTTACCGGGATATGTTCCATTTTGAGCGGCACAATTGAATACGCCACAGGATGTACAACTGAAATTCTCACTCATTTTAACCTCTATTCTTGCGCACGCTTTTTGCGTATACCAAGTTTGTGGTGCACAAGCACAAACTTGCGGTTGAAAAATTTATTTTTCAACCTAACCTCTTTCCAGGTTTGATACCCTTTTGATAGATTGTTACTCTGCTGCCGCGCTTTCCCTATACTCCCCTGTTAAATGAGTATTAAAAAACAGAGGTAGTCTAAGCTGTAAGCTTATCTTAACCTCTGTTCGTACAGTCAGCCAGTCATAATATTCTATTCTACAGCACCAGTTTTAAGCAATTACTGTTCTCTGGGTGTATTTCAAATATCATATAGAGTATATTAAAATTTTGCCTTTGTCAACTATTTTCGCCAGGAAGTGAAAACTACATAACTTTATTATATTTCACAATATAATAAAGCTGTAAACTGTACCCAAATAAATAGAAAGCGATTACCGTTAATATCATCCACAAAGGCGAATTAGTGAAAATCATAACAAAAGGAACCCCTATCATGATATATATCATCTTATCATAAGCTTTTGCTTTTGCTTTGTTCGTTATTGCAATGGAGCGCTCATCTTTTGCATCTATCTCGCTCTGGCGTTTATATTCCGGATGTTTCCTAAGCATTCGCTTAAAAAGTATATGGACCACATTTAAACTGGCAAGGCCGGAACCAAATCCGATACAGATTCCAGCTATGTTTCTGTTATCATAATCTATAACGAAAACTCCTCCCAGAATAAGTCCAATACTAACTAATATCATTAGAATATTAACTTTTTGATTATCTTTCATTTGGCTCCTCCTCATAGATAAAAATATCTTCAATGGTCATACTAAAATATCGGGCAATTTTAAAAGCCAATAAAATAGATGGATTATAACGGCCGTTCTCCAGAGATCCGATTGTCTGTCTGGACACCTCCAGAGCTTCTGCCAGTTCTTCCTGCTTTATCCCCTGTTTCTTTCTTATTTCTTCTAACCGATTCCTCACTCTTTCACTCCTTTAAATAAAAATGGAAAGCATACTTTACATAAACATCATACCTCCAACGGCTTATAATGTCAAGTATACTTTCCATAATTAAATAAAATATTTGCTTAATTGTATTTTCCTTTATTTCGTTCTATTAAGTGTCGAAACTCAACATTGTCGTGAAGAAATTCATATTTAGGGCTGCTTTCCATCTCAGCCAGAAAAGCGGAAAATAGCTGTTTACAATAGTTTTGCTGAGTTTCTTCTTTTACAGGGATATGACTGTATAATAAAGAATCACTGACCTTCCAGGGAGAAGCTACAGCAGATAATACTGACTTAATCAATGAAAGGCAATCTTTCACATTCTTTTTGGCAAGAGCCACCTCCAGTGGTATCAGATAAGCATTAACGCCCCACAGGTCAAAGCGATCGCTGAGATTTACAGATAGCTCCGCCAGATGATCTGCTGTTCTAAGGTTTTCCATTTTTAATGCAATGTCGATCAGATTCATTAAGATTCCATGGATTTCATTGACCTCCATCAGTAACTTACGTTCCAGAATTTCTGCAGCCTCTTCTAATTTATTCTGGTGTCTGTATAAATTGGCCTGAAGCAGCATTTTATCCAGATCAGCACTTTCGGGTAATAAGTCCAGCATTTCCTGCGACTTATCGTACTCTTCCTGCTCCATATACTTAGATACCAGCATATAGACAGCGCTGTTTCTCACCTGCTCCTCCTTGCTTCCTGCAACACGCTCGTACAAAGCAGTTATTTGCTTTTGATAAACCTCTTTGTTATCAGCATTGAATCCATACATGAAAAGTGCCCCCTCCAAAAGCAAGGCAGCTGTATAAAGGAGTTTATCGCAATTCGGATATTCCCTTATCTTCTCCATTGCGAAAGAGAACCCGCTTTCATAGTCCTTCTTGCGAATTGTATCAATAACTTTATTGCTGAATTGATTGATTTCCTGGTCTGTAAGCCCTTCCTCAAAGCAGAGTAAGGTGTTCAGATCAATCTTGAGCAGCCGTGCCAATGCAGGCAGTAACGAAACATCGGGATAAGAAACGCCTTTTTCCCACTTGTTTACAGCTGGTGTTGAAACGCCCAAATATTCTGCTATTTGCTCCTGTGTTAATCCGTGTGCTTTTCTGTTTTCCCTGATAACCATATTAATTGGCATGAATAATCCTCTCCTGACTTCGTATAAAGATAAACTGTACTATAACTACATTTTATCCATTGGCATGTACTTCTGCAATTGAATGGTTATTAAATAAAAGGATAAAAAATTAACAGCAGGTTAATAACAGGAGGTTAATATCAGGAGGTTATTAACACCAAGTTATGTTATTACCTGGATTCAACTTAGCGTGCTAAATAAATATCCTCACAGAAAGCTAACGGTATTTACCGGCTTGGATCCTGGGTCTTGGCAGCTTTCATGGAATTGAAATAGATACACAGAAAGAGTGACTGTTGTTCTTGATTTATTATTTTTGATTCATTATTTTTGATTCATTGTTTTTTCTTCAACTCTTTTTTAAAGATATCCTTCATTTCAGTCATAGCTTCTTTACTACTCAGATCAACAGCCTTTATTTCTCCAAGGCACATTTTTTCCATTAGTTTAATATAGGCTTCTCCCAAAGCAGTGGTTATAACAGCGGCTGTACCTCCGGAAATCATACCACCTACTATCGTACCGACTCCAGGAAGCAGTTTAAAGATATTGGATACAATGGTTCTGCCTGCAATTGTAGCACCTGCGGTTCCTAAGATTGAGGTAATAAAGGATGTAATGATACCTTTGTCCACCTTAAGGCCGAATGCGACTGTAATGGATGCAATCATAGTAACCTGTGTTGGTACTAAAAGCGCTGCATCGGCAAAAGGAACCGGTGCAAAGCCTTCTGCAAAGGTAGCTGTTACCGTTGTGGCAACAATCCCTCTGGCATATTTAATTTTTTGCTTTATCGCCGCTTTTTGAACATTCTGAAGAGTGGGGATCAATTCCTCCCCTAACAGCTCCCCCATGATTTCTATAAGTTCCTCTCCACCATAAGCTTTGGCTGTATAATCATCATCTATTTCGTAGTCCATCGCCAATACAGGAACAATAGCGCAAACATGCAAATTAAGGCTGTCGATATAGTTCTTGAATTCCTTGGCTTTGGCTTTCGAAAATGATTTGGTTAATACAAGGATAATAGGGACCTGCGTATCTTTATTATCTTCTGTAAACTCCTTAATCCATTCAATTTCATCTTCTTCAATTCTGTCAGATGCCGTATTGATACAATACCAGATACAATGAATGCATTTATTTTCATCTTTGGCATAAAGTCCTTCTTTTATTTTATCAATGATTTCAGATTTAATCTGTTTCTGCGTATCCCGCCCAAGCTCTAATCCTTTCGTATCATAGATCGTTAAAGGTATATCTTTCTTTGTTATCTTCTGTATATGCTGTGTTACAGGTTTTCCGATTCCGGTTTCCGCCAGCTGCTCTCTGAAGATATAATTAATTAATGTACTCTTACCAACTCCTGTTTTGCCGGCTACAATAATATTCAGATTTTTTAAATTCTTGATTTTCTTATTGATTTCATTTATACATTGGCTAGCTACATCTGAAATATTAATATCCATCTATCCCTCTTCCTTTGTGGTGGTTCATACAAATTATCCATACTGATCTGTTGTCTATTTCACTACTCTAAAATTATTCTTATAAATCTTGCTTGCACCTTTATTAATTAGTTTCGGCATTATAAGGAAAATTCCGATGCTGCATGCAATACTTAAAAGCAGGTACACAACGGATTTTATCCCGGATTCCTGCTTCTTATTTTTCTTCTGTAATTCCTCTGCTGCGATTTCTTTTATTATTTCGATTTGTTTGTTGGAAAATCCATTCTTCATATAATTACCTCCGGTATGTCTAATTATAGCATATTATTACAATTAGTGAAGTGAAGTTATCCCGAATATTTTAATCCTTATCATTCACCCTTTCTATGGACCATCAGAGATCCACAGATTACTTCTTCCCATTTAATTTGAACTTTTTAAGATTCTATTATTTAGGATTCTCAAAACCATATAACCTTATAATAAAAATATTAATTCCTGAATCTCGTTCATGAATCTCATCGTTTTTTAAAACAATTATTGACTCTACACTTAGTGTATAGTTTACACTAAATTAATCAAATAAAAAAGGAGCAGGGAATATGGATAGAGAACTATATCAAAAGATTAACAGTTTATATGAAGAAAGCTCACTTTTACAAGACTTTAACGGTTATATATTAATCAAAGAGGGTGAACATATTTTATTTCAGCAAAACTTTGGATACTCTGATTATGCTCAGAAGAAAATAGCAGATGAAAACACTATTTACAACCTTGGCTCCATAACAAAACAATTTACTGCGCTCTGTGTGCTGCAACTGGCACAAAGAGGGTTATTATCCCTTAATGAAACTATTGCTACCTACTTACCTGACTTATATTATGGAAGGAATATAATAATCCAGGATATTCTAAATATGATTTCCGGAATACCGGAATACTGGTCTAAAACAGAATGGCATGAAATCCCACAAGTTACCTCTGAAGATTCTTATTCGTTTATAAAGTCACTTACGGATTATGATCTACCGCATAAAACATTCCATTATTGTAATTCTAATTATATTATTTTAGGTAAATTAATTGAAAAGGTATCCGGTATCAGCCTTAGGGAATACCTGAACGAAAATATTTTTATTCCCCTTAACATGATGCGCACGTCCTTCCTTACACTTGACCCAAAAGACATAAATACTGCTACCGGTTATAAATCACCTCATATTTCAAAATGGGAAAAGAATACTGTTGTCATTAACTCTTTTGCAGGTGCAGGAGGGATTTATTCCACCGCAGCCGATCTATGTAAATGGGATGAAGCACTTTATACCGAAAAGCTGTTGACCCAGGATTTTATGTCAGAGTTCCTAACTCCTGTTCTATCTAATTATGCAATGGGATGGTATATAAATGGTGATAAAATATTTCATGGCGGCGATTCGCCAGGTTTTAGCGTTAGGTTTACTCGTGTACCAAACCGTAGATTAATAATTCTGCTATTATGTAACTTTGATGGCTGCAAAGAATCAAATATGGGTCATTACGCTGATATGATTGATATGTTAGTACTAAAATAATTATACGCAATATATGATTATACCCAATATATGATTATAAAAACGGCTTCCTCTAAAGGGAAGCCGTTACATTGCATTCTTTAAATTATATTCTATGATTGTTTTCACTTTACTTTACTTGCATCAATTCACAAAATATTTCTTCTTAACAGATTATTTCACTGTTTTATTAATAAAATCGATTGCATACTGCAGTTCACCGTATTTTCTCTCATTGTCAGTAATCGTTCCCTCTGTGAGTGTGATACGCAGAACAATTGAGTTCGGATTGTCTTCGTCTCCAACTTCCTCGAACCAGTCAAATATTTTCTTGAAATTTTCTCTGACTTTGGCATTCTTCTCATCCTTGACCCAGCCAAGATTCTCAGCTGTGCCCTGGAAAGCGTACCAATCGAAACCACAGACAGAAACCTCGTTGTTTTTCTCAATTTGCAACATTTTATTTTTTCTTATGTCCGTAGAAACATAAAATGCACCAGCTTCATAATAAGCACTTACCATACGTACAGCAGGGCGGGGACTACCCGCAGCGTTTGAAGCGAGTGATATTGTTGCAAGTGCAATAACTTCTTCTTTCCCATTTCCACATCGTTCTTCCAAAAGCTTTATTGCATTTTCATATTTGCTCATTCTATTTCTCCTTACTATAGATTAATATATAATGTAACTGCGGACAAAATCATGATATGTATATAAACTTCATACTCCCAGCTTTATCCACATAGCGGGACGGACACCACCTGTACATTTGCCATCGCTGATGTTGCCTTTTAATATATTGTTGCCTTGAATACCTATATTACCGTCTGTTCCAAAGATGTATACCGCTTTTACATTAACCCGGCCCGGCGACCGAAGCCACCACCACCAACTCCATTCCTTATCCTGAAGTCTTGCTATTCTCTTACTGTTGTTTTCATCTTTTCTTTCAAACCAATATCTTTGATTTTTTCCACGGTTTAGGAGCTTTGAAAGACTATCACCAAAATATTGGCACACTTCCTCAAGGCTTAACAAAAATATATTGTCCCTTGTATCAACTCCCCCTTTTGAACCATACCACTGGTTATCAGGATTTTTATTTAGCACCGTAATTATTTTTGCCCTATCGGTTACATCGAACTTGTCATAGAACTCACCGTTAAGATATTTTCGGAGCGAGCAGTCAGCCCATGTTATTTCCTTATAAGCGTCATGGTAAGCACGTTGTTCTATAATACATTCCGTTACAAGTAGAGCTGTATTGTCCTGAATGTCAAGTACACGCCACTCGTACCTGCCAAATACTATTTTATCACCTATCTGCATATATTTCCTCTCCATTTGTACTCATTTCACTTGCAAATACCGACATTGGTTTATTCCTTTTCCTTTATAGGGAAGAGTAAATCAATTTGTAAATACTTCATTTCAGAATTGTGCTTCTGAACAAAATTATAGAAATTTAAGGTTTCTTCAAAGCCTTGTCCAAAAGCTGTTTCAGGTGATTCCCACCGAGGTGACCCCCAGTCATTCTCGTATTTATCGCTTTCTTTCACCCATTCTTTCAGACGACGCCAATCCTGGAAATCCCACGTTCTTAACACATGTGCGGCATATAATCCACCACTGAATTCTCGTCTTACTAATGGTGCCGGTATCTCCATATCATCGGGGACAGATACCCACATTTCATAAGCGTAGGAGTTCTCTCCAACTTCTGATGCTCCCAGAGGACAATCAAATCCAAAACTGCGCGCATCAGGTTTAAGCTTTAACAAGCCGCTTTCTACTGTAAACCTACGTAAGATGCTTTCAAGTAGGGACAAAGAATTACTGCCATTCGCAGATAATCCAACTAATCATGCGGCTATATGGTTGCGGAGACAACACTACAGCTTGCTTATACTACGTTATTTTCTAAAACAATTAAATCACTTAGCATATCCCAATCTGTTTTATTCATTCGGGAAAAATAATGACCTTTAAAGTAACATGGCGTATTTTTTATACCATCTATATGATATGAAACATGCAAAGAACCGCAACAGGGATGACAATTTTCACATTCCTTTGTAGCAGCTATTGATTTTTTTATAGTGCCGGAACACCTCGACATTTTTTCAATATAATTATCAATGTGCAATAAATTGGCCTTTACGAGTAATGAATTATCGGATACCTCCATCCAGAACAATACTTTCCTATTGCTTTGCTTGTTAAATATAACTCTATATCCGTTTGGTCTTTTTTTGAAAACAATTTTGCATCCGAGCGACTCACCTGTTTGATGCAATGTTTTTGCAATTTCATATTCCTCATCCAGTAATGCATTGAAAGAATTTAGTTTATCTATTTATGACCATTCCTTTCCGGCGCCAACGTGTTATGAAACAAGTCAGGTGCACATCGAATTTTCCCCTACTAATATAGGTAGTACTTACCACAGTGGCGCGGATAAACTACAGAGCACGCGGAGGTACCGCATTAATGTCATATATATTAAATGCCATTGTTTATGTGGTTTCTTCTTGTCCCCTACTTCCGATCTCAAGCAAATTACCTTCAGGGTCTGTAATATAGAAATTTCGTATGCCAAATGGGAAGGTTTCTGGTTTTCCCGTAAATGACTTTACTCCAAGTGCCATTAGGCGCTCATATTCTATATCAACATCTAAAAATTTTGGCAGCCAAATACCTATTTCCATTGTTAAGTTAATTCCCTTCGGGGGGTAATAGGACTCCCCTACGGCTTTCGCAAAATTTTCCCGATCATACATTGCTAATGATAACGGCCCGCTTTTTGTTTTAAATTCCGCCCATAATCCGCCGTCCCAGTCGGTATCAAATTCCATGATGTTTTTATAAAATGAAACCATTTTTTCTATGTCTTCAACAAAAAGAATTACACCTACATTAACATTCATACCATTCATTGTTTTACCTCACTTTCGATTTCTTTCATTTTACTACATCGAATACGACGACAGTATGTCAGGTTTAATAATATAAATTTTCAACGCTTATACAACATGAAACACTAAGCTCAGATAAGGAAACTACTCTGCCTTGGATAATATCAATAGGATATAAAACCTTCGCATTTATTTCTTACTAATAGGTAAATACCATAATAGCATATACAGTTAATCCAGTAAACTATATTTTCCAATAACTCTTATACCTGAATCATTTCTTTAATTATGTACATTTATTCCAGTTCTTGAACAAGTATTTTCAAAGCATATCGCACTCCATGAAGAAGGTGATATAAACTAGCTTTTAGGTATGCTACAAACAGTAAAATATGATGGTATTATTGCTTATGAGGATTCTAAAGGTGG
This sequence comes from Anaerocolumna sp. AGMB13020, assembly GCF_033100115.1. NCBI lineage: Bacteria > Bacillati > Bacillota > Clostridia > Lachnospirales > Lachnospiraceae > Anaerocolumna > Anaerocolumna sp. AGMB13020. The sequence continues at coordinate 2,869,105 of NZ_CP136910.1, forward strand.
GAAAGAGCTAGACATAAATTGTTTACTCCACTTCTGGGAAAAGAAACGCCATTTTATTGTGAATATAAAAATAAAAACTTCAGTAATTTCAGAAGTTTAAAAAGGCAAGAAGATGACTACCCTGGCAAATACTTATCTGAGTGATATGCAGCACGAAATAAAACATAAAATAAAACCCCCAGTAAACACTGAGGTTTTAAAAAAAAGCCGACAACCAGATTTGAACTGGTGATCAAGGTGTTGCAGACCCGACATCAATTCCTACAATCTTGGTATACTTAAGGGCTATAGCCATTCCAAAAGCCCATTACACAAATATTCTACACAAAAAGCAAATTTCATAGAAGTTACGCCACAAATTATAATTGTAATATATTATTTTAATAAGTTAATGTTTCAATATCCCTATATTTATCAGTTTCTAAAGTTAAGTTAATATCTTATATCCTTTCGTATATTATAATTCTCACTTCTTAGATTTACACAACTATGCCCAAGCTCATCATTCCTTCTTACCTATTGAGTGAAAATATGCATACATAAAGCCGCCTGTTGCAAGAATCATTATAATCAGACCAAATATGCTTGATTCTGCGCCTATGCCCCCACCATTCCACCATGTATCTTTAGAGATTGTAGTTCGTAGCCAAGCTCTATCTGAGTCAATTCCAAATATACTAGATAACAGCCAGTTCCAAGCTAGATGAAAACCCATTGGAAACATTAAGCTTTTTGTTGCCAAACGCATAGTTGAGAACATCATTCCACCCACAAAAAGATATATTAGTGAAAGGTATGAATAGCTTGAGTTCATTAAATGAAATAAAGCAAAAATCATTGCCGTAATTATACACCCAATTACTTTATTCTTTTTACTTGTCTGATATTGTATGTAGCCACGAAAAATAATTTCCTCAGCAAAAGCAACAGTTACATAATTAAATAATCCTGCAATGAGTACTGAGACAACTTTATCATCTAATACTCGATATTCAAGAACATAAGAATGAGATAAATACAGTGGGGCTAGCACTAATAGTATAAAAATACTGCCAAAAGTAAAGCCACTTAACACTTTTAAAAAATATCTACCAGTAAAACCAATAGTATATATAACTGTCTCCTCTTTATCCAAAAGAAGCTTTATCCAATAATAAATCAGTATCAATGTAACTATCATTATAAATATTTGTGCTAAGATTGATTGCATTATAACATCCAGTGCAGCATTAAAGGAAACCTTTGTAATGAAAGAAAATAATAATCCAGGTGTAACTACTGTAACAATGGATATAACGATATATCCTATAATCGCTACAATAATCATCCTCCATATTCGGTTTGCATTATTACTATTTTTTAACAATAACATTGTTAACTCCTAATTTTTGATTTATCTTATTATACTATATACCAGAATGTAAATATAGCAACGAATATTTATTCTTATATATTCAAGTAATCCCTGTCTGGTACTTGATGGCTAACTTGCAGTTAGTAAACCATTGAATTTATTATATTAAAGGAAAAAGTGACTAGGTTTTCGAGATTTACCCTTGTTACCAAAAGCATTAGAAGTCCTTTCCAGAAATAAAGAGGTTAATCCCGATTGTGAATATCTTTTTGTTGGATTTTCTAATCAACCAATTACAAAAATTACGGGCAATCGTCATATTAGGGTAAACGGTAAGAAACAAAATATCCTGTATTGCAGTTTTCATGAAATACGCTTTTGGGAGCCTCTGCTCTATACAAAGCAAATTAACTGCTACGGTCATTCAGGAATTTCTAAAACATATTTGGCTTTGACAGTGCACTATCTATGTAGTATTACACCAAAAGATGAGGTATTAACAAGTTACACAGGTTCTTAGTAAGCCTGTACACACTTGCATATAATAATTCAATACATAAAAAATTCTCAAAACCTTATATTTCAAAGCTTTGAGAATTTCATTAAGAGAGGCGACAACCAGATTTGAACTGGTGATCAGGGTGTTGCAGACCCATGCCTTACCACTTGGCTATGTCGCCGTATATTAATTTATTTAGAAAAAACTCCCCGAGTAGGGCTCGAACCTACAACCCCACGGTTAACAGCCGTGTGCTCTACCATTGAGCTATCGAGGAATATAGGATTTATTGTAATACTTTTGATAAAGAAAGTCAATAGTATTTGTTGTACTTTTATCCTACACATTGAAACATCCAAAGTAAATCTTTAGGTCAAGCCCTCGACCTATTAGTATTAGTCAGCTGCATGTGTTACCACACTTCCACCTCTAACCTATCCACCTGATCGTCTTTCAGGGGTCTTACTGCATTCGCATGGGATATCTTATCTTAAGGGGGGCTTCACGCTTAGATGCCTTCAGCGTTTATCCCGTCCCGACTTGGCTACTCGGCCATGCACTTGGCAGTGCAACCGATACACCAGAGGTCAGTCCAACCCGGTCCTCTCGTACTAAGGTCAGCTCCTTTCAAATATCCTACGCCCGCGCCGGATAGGGACCGAACTGTCTCACGACGTTCTGAACCCAGCTCGCGTACCGCTTTAATGGGCGAACAGCCCAACCCTTGGGACCTAATACAGCCCCAGGATGCGATGAGCCGACATCGAGGTGCCAAACCACTCCGTCGATGTGAACTCTTGGGAGTGATAAGCCTGTTATCCCCAGGGTAGCTTTTATCCGTTGAGCGATGGCAATCCCACTTTATACCACCGGATCACTAAGTCCTACTTTCGTACCTGCTCCACCCGTCGGTGTCGCAGTCAAGCCCTCTTATGCCTTTGCACTCTGCGGATGGTTTCCGTCCATCCTGAGAGGACCTTTGAGCGCCTCCGATACCCTTTCGGAGGCGACCGCCCCAGTCAAACTCCCCACCTGACATTGTCCACTGCCCGGATCACGGGCACATGTTAGAAACCCAGTACTGCAAGGGTGGTATCCCAACAACGGCTCTGCGGCAACCGGAGTCACCGCTTCATAGCCTCCCACCTATCCTGTGCATGCAATACCGAATCCCAGTATCAAGCTAGAGTAAAGCTCCATGGGGTCTTTCCGTCCTGGCGCAGGTAACCAGCATCTTCACTGGTATTTCAATTTCACCGGGTGCATTGTCGAGACAGTGCCCAAATCATTACGCCTTTCGTGCGGGTCGGAACTTACCCGACAAGGAATTTCGCTACCTTAGGACCGTTATAGTTACGGCCGCCGTTTACTGGGGCTTAAGTTCAACGCTTCGGATTGCTCCTAACATCTCCCCTTAACCTTCCAGCACCGGGCAGGCGTCAGCCCATATACTTCACCTTACGGTTTTGCATAGACCTGTGTTTTTGCTAAACAGTTGCTTGGGCCAATTCTCTGCGGCCTGTATTTCTACAGGCACCCCTTCTCCCGAAGTTACGGGGTCATTTTGCCGAGTTCCTTAACAATGCTTCTCCCGTCGGCCTTAGGATTCTCTCCTCATCCACCTGTGTCGGTTTACGGTACGGGCTTATAAAAAACAATAGCGGCTTTTCTTGGCAGTGCCTCCATCAGCTTCCCTACTTATATTTCGGTCCACATCACGTCTTCCCATTATGGAACGGATTTTCCTGCTCCACTGGTACCTCGCTTGTACCGGGTATTCCTCACCCGGCTCTGACTTTGTCTCTGCGTCCCCACAGTTCTGTTTTTATAAGGTACAGGAATTTCAACCTGTTGTCCATCGACTACGTCTTTCGACCTCGCCTTAGGTCCCGACTTACCCAGAGCAGATCAGCTTTACTCTGGAAACCTTAGATATTCGGCCTGAAAGATTCTCACTTTCATCTCGCTACTCATTCCGGCATTCTCTCTTCTTATCCCTCCACGACTCCTTACGGTATCGCTTCGTCGGTATTAAGAATGCTCCTCTACCACAGTAGTATTCACTACTATCCACAGCTTCGGTGTCGTGTTTTAGCCCCGGACATTTTCGGCGCAGGACCTCTCGACTAGTGAGCTATTACGCACTCTTTTAATGTGTGGCTGCTTCTAAGCCAACATCCTAGTTGTTTTCGAAATCCCACATCCTTTTCCACTTAACACGCACTTTGGGACCTTAGCTGGTGGTCTGGGCTTTTTCCCTTTTGACTACCCAACTTATCTCGTGTAGTCTGACTCCTGGTCATCATCTATATGGCATTCGGAGTTTGATAATCTTCGGTAAGCTTTGACGCCCCCTAGGATATTCAGTGCTCTACCTCCATTAGACTAAACCAAGGCTAGCCCTAAAGCTATTTCGAGGAGAACCAGCTATCTCCGGGTTCGATTGGAATTTCTCCCCTACCCACACCTCATCACCACCCTTTTCAACGGATGTGTGTTCGGTCCTCCACCGCCTTTTACGGCAGCTTCAACCTGGACATGGGTAGATCACCCGGTTTCGGGTCTACTTTTACTGACTTATTCGCCCTATTCAGACTTGGTTTCCCTTCGGCTCCGAGTCTTAAACTCTTAACCTTGCCAGTAAACGTAACTCGCCGGACCGTTCTACAAAAAGTACGCGGTTCACCTGTAAATAGGTGTTCCACAGCTTGTAAACACAGGGTTTCAGGTTCTCTTTCACTCCCCTCCCGGGGTTCTTTTCACCTTTCCTTCACAGTACTATGCACTATCGGTCACTAAGTAGTATTTAGCCTTGGGGGGTGGTCCCCCCTAATTCCCACAAGGTTTCTCGTGTCTCGTGGTACTTCGGATCCCGCTCGCTGACTTCCGGTTTCGCATACGAGGCTTTCACTCTCTTTGGCTGGCTTTCCCAAAACCATTCTGCTACCTTTCATCTCACTTGTTGCGGTCCATAACCCCAGAAGATAAATCCTCTGGTTTAGGCTCTTTCCATTTCGCTCGCCACTACTCTGGAAATCGAGTTTTCTTTCTCTTCCTCCGGGTACTTAGATGTTTCAGTTCCCCGGGTTCCCTCTATTAAGCTATGTATTCACTTAATAGTAACGGAGGTTTGCTCCGTCAGGTTTCCCCATTCAGAAATCTGCGGGTCAAAGGATATTTGCTCCTCACCGCAGCTTATCGCAGCTTATCACGTCTTTCATCGGCTCTTAGTGCCAAGGCATCCACCCTGCGCTCTTATTAGCTTGACCTATGATTTCTGTTCTAAGAACACAAATCTCGCCTGTCTAGCGTGACAGGTTTTGGTCTTATTTATTTTGGATGTCGCATTAATCATTACTTTAACATAAGATTAATGTTTTCTAATATATATTAGAAATTTGTTCAATGTGTAGTTGTCAAGGTACTATCATCACTTCTGGATTACTCCGTGATGAGTGGAGATAATGAGATTCGAACTCATGACCCCCTGCTTGCAAGGCAGGTGCTCTCCCAACTGAGCTATACCCCCAAAAATGTAATTTAATAAAATCCGGCAGCCACCTGCTCTCCCATACCGTCTCCAGTATAGTACCATCGGCCGCTTACGTCTTAACCATCGTGTTCGGGATGGGAACGGGTGTGTCCCATAAGCGCATCGCCACCGGAAATTTTTTGATAACTCAACAGTAAAACAACCCCTACTTACTTCCTTAGAAAGGAGGTGATCCAGCCGCACCTTCCGATACGGCTACCTTGTTACGACTTCACCCCAGTTATTGAACCTGCCTTCGGCTGCTCCCTCCTTACGGTTGGGTCACAGACTTCGGGCATTTCCAACTCCCATGGTGTGACGGGCGGTGTGTACAAGACCCGGGAACGTATTCACCGCGACATTCTGATTCGCGATTACTAGCGATTCCAGCTTCATGTAGTCGAGTTGCAGACTACAATCCGAACTGAGATGACCTTTTTGGGATTTGCTCACTCTCACGAGGCTGCTTCCCTTTGTAGTCACCATTGTAGCACGTGTGTAGCCCAGATCA